>DXDW01000011.1 GCA_019115305.1 Candidatus Anaerofilum excrementigallinarum | reverse complement strand
GAGCCCCTTCTCCTGGCTGTTCACCATCAAGGGTCTGTCCTTCGACAACTTTGTCAAGGCCTTCACCCAGATGAACTTTCTCAACGCCTTTAAAAACTCCCTCATCGTCACCGTGTCCGCCACGGTGGTGGTGACCCTGCTGGCCTCCATGCTGGCCTACTACATCGTGCGCCATCACAACAAGTTCTCCACCGGCGCCTTTGCCCTGATGGTGGCCTCCATGATCATCCCCTTCCAGGCCATCATGATCCCCCTGGTAAGCATCTACGGCGGCACCCTGAATGTCCTGAACCACCGGGCTACTCTGGTGTTCATGCACACCGGTTTTTCCATGGCCATGTCGGTGTTCATGTTCCACGGCTTCATCAAGGGCAACATCCCCATGGCTCTGGAGGAGGCGGCCAACATCGACGGCTGCACCAACGTGCAAACCTTCTTCCAGATCGTTTTGCCTCTGCTCAAGCCCATCATCTCTACCATGGTGATCCTGAACTCCCTGGCCTTCTGGAACGACTACCTGCTGCCCAGCCTGGTGCTCACCGACAGCAAGCTGCTCACCTTGCCCCTGTCCACCTACAGCTTCTATGGCACCTATTCGGCCGACTACGGCACCATCATGGCCGGCCTGCTGCTCTGCGTCATCCCCATTTTGGTTCTGTATGTGGCGCTGCAGAAGCAGATCATCGGCGGCGTGGTCTCCGGCGCGGTGAAGTAATCCGCCCCCTTTGGAGGTAAATCCAACACAAAGCGGCCCCCTTGGGGGCCGCATACCGGCTGGCTTCGGCGGCGGCGGCCCTGCGGGCCGCCGCTTCCGAAGCAGTCTGTTTTTTATGCCAATCTTTGCAGTTAGGCGGCCGTTTTTTCAGGCGGCTGCCGGAATGGAAACAATATGATACAGGATACATTGCATCTCAAAGCCCCGGGCAACTGGATCAACGACCCCAACGGCTTTATCTTTTACAAAGGACAGTACCATCTGTTCTACCAGCACTTCCCCTTTGCCCCCCGGTGGGGCACCATGCACTGGGGCCACGCCACCAGTCCCGATCTGGTCCACTGGCAGCACCAGGGAGTGGCCCTCTTCCCCACCAAGGACTATGACCAGAACGGCGTCTTTTCGGGCAGTGCCCTGGAGGTGGATGGCCGGATGCAGCTGTACTATTCGGCGGTGCGCTACCGGCAGATCAACCCCGAGGACATCCACTGCGCCGGGCAGGACGATTTTGTGACCAGCCAGGCCATGATGATCTCCCCCGACGGAAAGGAATTTGACAACTGGAACGCCAAGCGGCAGATCATCCCGGTGCTCACCGACCGGGTCATCGGAGACGCCAAGCACACCCGGGACCCCAAGGTCTGGAAGGATGGCGACCGGTATTACATGGTGCTGGGCAGCACCGACGGCGCCCAGGGCCGGCTGCTGCTCTACCGCAGCGAGGATTCTTTCCAGTGGGAATACGCCGGGCAGTGTGCTTCGGCGGAATTTGGCTGGATGCTGGAATGCCCCGACCTGTTCCGGTTGGATGGACAGTATTTCCTCATCGGCTCCCCCATGGGCATCCCTTCCGGCCCCAAGTATCACGAGCTGGCCATGTACGCCCCGGTGGATTTTGACCCGGCCTCCTGCCGGCTCCAGCTGCGGGGCCCCATGACCTGCCTGGACTGGGGGATGGACTTCTACGCCCCCCAGACCACCTTGGACCAGCAGGGCCGCCGGGTGCTGGTGGCCTGGATGCGGATGCCCCAGCCTGTACCGGCTTCGGCAGACGGGCGGGGCGTCTGGAACGGCATGATGTGCCTGCCCCGGGTGCTCTCGGAAGAAAAGGGCCAGCTGTACGCCCGGCCCCATCCCAATCTGGAAAAGGCCTACTGCCGGCCGGTGCAGCTCGGGGATGTGGACAATACCCGGCCCTACCGGCTGCGTGCCACTCTGGCAGAGGGAGAGCAGCTGGACATCGGCGGTTACCGCATCTGGGTGGAGCAGGGCTGCCTGCACACCGACCGCAGCCGGGTGTTTGCCGGCTGCCAGGGATACCGGCTGCAGGCCGCCACCCCGGCCCTGGAGCAGCCCCGCTGCCGGCTGGATATTTTTGTGGAGCCTAACCTTGTGGAAATTTTTGTGGATGAGGGCCGGTTTGTGCTGAGCAGCGTGGTCTATGGGCTTGAAAAATATCTGGAAGGTACTACAATAGAAAGTATGTACGCCGCCGACCCGGAATCTCCCCGGGATCGGAGCGAAAGCTAAGCCCCGCCGGGGCCGGGGACAAAACCCCGCTCCGCCGGTGTGCCGTGCCGGGTGTGTCCGGCGAATGAAAATAAGGAGGAATCCCCATGGGTTCAGCAAAAAAGAAAAAGACATCCCGTCCCGGCGCGCGCCGGCCGCAGAAGCCCGCCGCCAAACCCTTTATCCCTCTGGCCCGGCCCGAAACGCCGTTCGTTGCCCCTGTGCTGCCGGTGAAGGAGGAAACTCCCGTCCAGGCCGCTGAACCCGCTCCCGCTGTGGAGGAAAAGGCCCCTGTTGTGGAGGAAAAGGCCCCCGTCGTGGAGGAAAAGGCCCCCGTTGTGGAGGAAAAAGCCCCCGTCGTGGAGGAAAAGGCCCCTGTTGTGGAAGAAAAAGCCCCTGTGGCAGAGGAAAGCGACGCGGGACAGGCCGACTTTGAGCGCCGTCTGGCCCGGCATTACGACGAGCTGAAATGGCTCTACTGCGAGCTGTACCACGGGGATATGAACGCCTTCGAGTACCTGCTGCAGGTGCTGCGCCGCTGCTGGGCCGACCGTAAGGCCGACCTGCGGGCCCAGGACGCCCTGCGGGAAGCCGACCCCGATTGGTACCGCCGCCGGGATCTGTTGGGCATGATGCTGTATACCAACGCCTTTGCCGGCACCCTCAAGGGAGTGGAGCAGAAGCTGCCCTATATCAAGGAGTGCGGGGTCAACTACCTGCACCTGATGCCCCTGCTGCAAAGCCCCAAGGGCCGCAGCGACGGCGGCTATGCCGTGGCGGACTTCCGCACCGTCCAGCCCGAACTGGGCACCATGGAGGACCTGGAAGCCCTGGCCGACGCCTGCCGCAAGGACGGTGTCAGCCTCTGCCTGGACTTTGTGATGAACCACACCAGCGAGGACCACGAGTGGGCCCGCAAGGCCCGGGCCGGCGAGCCCGGCTATCGGGAGCGGTATTTCTTCTACGACAATTGGGACATCCCCAACGAGTTTGAAAAGACGGTGCCCCAGGTGTTCCCCACCACTGCCCCCGGCAGCTTCACCTGGCTGGATGACTGCAAGCAGGTGGTCATGACCAACTTCTATCCCTATCAGTGGGATCTGAACTACGGCAACCCCACCGTCTTCAACGACATGACCGAAAACCTGCTGTATCTGGCCAACCGGGGCATCGACATCGTCCGTCTGGACGCTGTGCCCTACATCTGGAAACAGCTGGGCACCAACTGCCGCAACCTGCCCCAGGTACATACTCTGGTGCGGATGATGCGGATGGTCTGCGAGATCGTCTGCCCCAGCGTGCTGCTGCTGGGCGAGGTGGTCATGGAGCCCGCCAAGGTGGTCCCCTACTTCGGCACCACCGAAAAGCCCGAGTGCCACATGCTCTACAACGTCACCACCATGGCCACCACCTGGCACACTTTGGCCACCGGGGATGTTTCTTTGCTGCGCCACCAGATGGACACCGTCTGCGCCCTGCCCCGGGATTTCCTGTTCCTCAACTACCTGCGCTGCCATGACGACATCGGCTGGGGCCTGGATTACCCCTGGCTGAACCAGCGTTTCGGCACCGACGAGGTGGCCCACAAGAAATACCTCAACGACTGGTTCACCGGCAAATGGCCCGGCAGCGACAGCCGGGGCGAGCTGTACAACGACGATCCCCGTCTGGGCGACGCCCGGCTCTGCGGCACCACCGCCTCCCTGTGCGGGGTGGAGACTGCCGACTATGAGCAGGACCCCTTCAAGCTGGAGCGGGCTGTGAGCTGCGATCTCATGCTCCATGCCTGGATGCTCACCCAGAGCGGCATTCCCGTGCTGTACAGCGGCGACGAGATCGGCCAGCTCAACGACTACTCCTACCACCAGGACCCCGAAAAATGGGAGGACAGCCGGTACATCCACCGGGGCAACTTCCAGTGGGATCTGGCTGCTCTGCGCAATGACCCCACCACCCGCCAGGGCAAGCAGTTCGCGGGCCTGCGCCGTCTGGAGCAGCTGCGGGCAGCCGAGCCTGCCTTTGACGCTGCCGCCGACGTCTGGACCTTTGAGACCGGCAGCAGCCATGTGCTGGGCATCGGCCGGTGGTACAAGGGCCGCAAGCTGATCGCCTTCTTCAACTTCAGTAGCGAGTTCGTCACCGTTTCCTCCTGGGAAAAGGGCCCCTACGACGAGCTGATCTATGGCGGCCACCGGGACGACCTGCAGAGCGTGCAGCTGTACCCCTACGGCTTTGCCTGGTATCTCCATGTAGAGGAATAAGCCTCTCGCTCCATAAGCAAAACGCAAAAAAGAGAGCGCACCGACGCGGTGCGCTCTCTTTTGCTGTATAGCGGGGATTTATTCCAGCACCCAGGCAGCGGCCTGCCAGGGGCCAAAGGTGCAGTCGCCGGGCACGGCGGGAACTTCGTCGTTGGCGATGAGCAGCCGGGCTTTGCGGCCCTCGGCAGAAACCGGGCAGGCAAAGGCGGCGTCTTTGCCGGACAGGTTGCAGGCCACCAGCAGGGTCTTGTCGCCCAGAGTGCGGGTGTAGACAAACAGCTGGGGATCGTCGGGCAGCAGCAGCTGGTAGCGGCCGTAGACGATGAGCTCGGAATCCTCCGAATGCCGCCGCAGGGCGATGAGCTTCTGGTAGTAGTGGAACACCGAATCAGGCCGGGCCAGCTGTTCCTTGGCATTGATGGTGGTGTAGTTGGGGTTCACCATGATCCAGGGCTTGCCGGTGGTGAAGCCGGCGTTGGGGCTGTCGTCCCACTGGAAGGGGGTGCGGGCGTTGTCCCGGCTCTTGTAGCAGATGGCCTCAAACAGCTCTTTTTCCCCGCATACGCCCCGGGCGGTGAGGTCGTGGTAGGCGTTGATGGCTTCCAGATCCCGGAAGTTTTCCACCGAGCCGAAATCCACGTTGGTCATGCCCAGTTCCTCGCCCTGGTAGACGTAGGGGGTGCCCTGCATCAGATGCAGGAAGGTGGCGATGCACTTGGCCGATTTTTCCCGCCAGGCGGGGGAATCGTCGCCCAGCCGGGAGACGATCCGGGGCTGGTCGTGGTTGCAGAAGAACAGGCTGTTCCAGGCCACGTCGGCCAGCTCGTCCTGCCAGCGGCTCAGCAGCGCCTTGAGCTCCACAATGTCCATCTTGCGGGTGCTCCACTTGCCCATTTCGCCCCGGCCGCCGTCCAGGTCCACATGCTCAAACTGGAACACCATGTTCAGCTCGGTGCCCTCGGCGTTGGCGTATTTTTTGGCCTGGTCGATGGTCACGCCGGCGCACTCGCCCACGGTGAGCAGGTCGTACTTGGAAAGCACCTTCCGGCGCATCTCCTGGAGGTATTCGTGGACGTGGGGGCCGTTGCAGCAGCCCAGACCGCAGGGGCCGTAGGGGCCGCCGTCGGTGGCCACGTCGGGCAGGCCCGGCTGCTTGGAGATCATGGAGATCACGTCCATGCGGAAGCCGTCGATGCCCTTGTCGCACCACCAGGTCATCATATCAAACACAGCCTGGCGCACTTCGGGGTTTTCCCAGTTCAGGTCAGGCTGCTTTTTGGAAAAGCAGTGCAGGTAGTACATGTCGGTGGTGTCGTCGTACTGCCAGGCCGAGCCCGAGAAGCAGGAACCCCAGTTGTTGGGCTCTTTGCCGTCCTTGCCTTCCCGCCAGATGTAGAAATCCCGCTTGGGGTTGTCCTTGGAGCTGCGGCTCTCCACAAACCAGGCGTGCTCGTCGGAGGTGTGGTTCACCACCAGGTCCATGACGATCTTCAGCCCCAGGCTGTGGGCCTTGGCCAGCATCCGGTCGAAGTCCTCCATGGTGCCGAACTCGTCCATAATGGCCTGGTAGTCGCTGATGTCGTAGCCGTTGTCGTCGTTGGGCGAGCGGTAGACCGGCGACAGCCAGATCACATTGGCGCCCAGTTCCTTGATGTATTCCAGCTTGCTGGTGATGCCGGGCAGATCGCCCACGCCGTCTGCGTTGGAATCGCAGAAGCTGCGGGGATAGATCTGGTAAATAACGCTTTCTTTCCACCATGCCTTGGTCATAAAGCAATCCCTTCCTGTTCTTGATAGTCGGTGCGGCCCCGAAACGGGGCGGCCCTTGATTTGCCTACATTATAGCAGAAGAAAAATGAAAATGAAAGCGTTTCCATCCCCTTTTCTGCCCAAAAATCCACCCCGGTTTTTGGGCAGAAAAACGGGGCTCCCGCTACCCTGGCAGGAGCCCCGAAAGGGCGGAAATTGTGGGCGGTCAGCGGTCCCGGCCGGTCTGGCCGGGATATTCCCGCAGCAGCGCCACCCGGTGCACCTGCACCCCCACGGCATTGACGCTGACGGTGACCCGGGCCCAGGCGCCGGGCAGCTCCAGCAGAACGGCAGGCAGAACGTAGCTCCACCGCTGGGGGCGGCGCCGGCGGGGGCTGGCCAGCCGCAGCTGCCAGCTGGCCCAGGTACAGTCGTGGCAGATGCGGCCGCTTTTGCAGAAGAAGCGGCGCACCGCGTACTGCACGGCGGCGGGCGCCAGGTCGCAGGGAACGCCGGAATGGAAGGTGAAGTCGGGGGCGATGGCGATTTCGCAGGCGAGAGAGTTGCAGGTCATTTTCATAGCATGTACCTCCTGTACAGCGGTGTGTGGGCAAAGCGGCCCCGGGTGGGCCGCCGCCCTGGTGAAACCCGGCGCAGGCAACAAAAAAGCACTGCGCTCTGCCAGGCAGAACCAGTGCAAACAACCGCATTATGGCGCACCTGTCCCTTGGCAGAATAACAATTTCACCAACACGAAGTGCGCATTTATACAGGATACACGCAAAGGGGCAAAGCCCCGGCCGCAGCCTATGGGTGCGGCGTAAAATCAGTATAGCATCCCCGGCAAAGAATGGCAAGAGGGTTTGCACGCAAAAAGCAAAAAAATCCCGCCCTTTGCTGAAAAAGGGCGGGAAGGGTGTATGTTCTCTCACAGGCTGCAGACGTCGAACCACAGCAGCCGGATGTTGCCGGGCAGCGGCCGGTCCTGGTGCCAGTGGCCGCAGAACCAGCCGGTGTAGCGGGTCTCGTACATCACCCATTCCAGAAAGCCGGTGAGCTCGGCGTCGTGGGGGTCGGGAAAACAGCCCATCCGGCGGATGATTTCGGCGGGCAGGGTGTGGGTGAGGATATAGTCCACCTGCATGTTCCGGGCCAGCAGCGCGGCGGCAGCCCGGCGGTATTCCTCGCCCCGGGGCAGCTCCTGGGGCCACCAGGACCGCCCGGGAGTGCGCGTATGCCGGTCGACGCTGTAAGCGCCGCCCATGGTGAAGAAGGTTTTCCCTTCCAGGGTGAACACATACCCCCGCATGAGGTGCAGGATATTGGGCCGCAGCCGGTGGACCCGGCCCCCCATCCAGTCCTCTTCGGGAAGAGCTTCTAGAGCGTCGAAATCCTCGTGGTTGCCGTCCACAAAGCAGATGGTGTAGTCCCGGGCGGCCAGCTGGTCCAGAAAGCGGTGCTCGGCCTCGTCATTGCGGAACAGATAGCCGAAATCCCCGCAGACAATGAGGATATCCCCCGGGCGGACAGGGGCCTGGGCCTCGATGAGGGGGATGCGGGCCTGCTCGCCGTGGGTGTCGCCGGTAATGTGGATCATGGCGCGCTCCTTTCCCGGGGGCCGCCGGAAAAATCAGACCGGCTGGCCGAAGGTGTCGGGGTGGGCGGGGTCGAAGGACTCGTTGGCCCACATTACCGTCACCAGGTTTTCGGTGTCGGACAGGTTGATGATGTTGTGGGTGTAGCCGGGCAGCATGTGCACCGCCTGGATATTGTCCCCCGATACCTCAAATTCCAGCACCTCGTCGCTGTCCACCCGGCGCTGCTGGATCAGGGCGCGGCCGGCCACCACCATGAAGAATTCCCACTTGGTGTTGTGCCAGTGCTGGCCCTTGGTGATGCCGGGGGCCGAGATGTTCACCGACACCTGGCCGCAGTCGGCGGTGCGCAGCAGCTCGGTGAAGCTGCCCCGGTCGTCCCGGTTCATTTTCAGAGGGAAAGCGGCCTTTTCGGCGGGCAGATAGGACAGATAGGTGGAATACAGCTTTTTGGCAAAGGAGCCCGCGGGGATGGAGGGCAGCAGCAAAGTCTGGGGCTGGGCCTTGAAGCTCTCCAGCAGGGCTACGATTTCCCCCAGAGTGGCGCTGTGGCTCACCGGCACATAGCAGTAGCGGCCGGCGGCGTCGGCCACCGGGTCCAGTCCCTCATAGCGGCAGCGATGGGCCCGGCCCTCCAGGGCGTCCAGCATCTCCTCCACCAGATCGTCGATATACACCAGTTCCAGCCGGGTGGCGGGGTCGTTTACCTGGATGGGCAGGTCCCGGGCCATGTTGTGGCAGAAGGTGGCCACGGCGCTGTTGTAGTTGGGACGGCACCATTTGCCGAAGAGGTTGGGGAACCGATAGACCAGCACCGGAGCGCCGGTTTTTTCGCCGTAGGAGAAAAACAGCTCCTCTCCTGCCAGCTTGCTTTTGCCGTAGTCTGACTGGCCGTACCGGCCGATGAGGGTGGCCTGTACCGAGCTGGACAGCATCACCGGACAGGCATTGCGGTGCTTTTCCAACGTGTCCAGCAAGGTGGAGGCAAAGCCGAAGTTGCCCTGCATAAATTCGCTCTGGTCCTTGGGGCGGTTGACCCCGGCCAGGTTGAAGACGAAATCGGCCCGGGCGCAGTAGTCCTCCAGCAGAGCGGGGTCGGTGTCCAGGTCGTATTCAAAGATCTCCCCGATGGAGAGACCCGGGCGGGTGCGGTTTTTGCCCTGGGCGATGTTGCGCAGATTCCAAACCAGATTTTTGCCCACAAAGCCCTTGGCGCCGGTGACGAGAATATTCATTATTTCGCGGCCTCCCAGTTCTTCAGAGCCTCCTGTACATAGTCGGTGGTGAGGATCTTTTTCACGGTGCCCTCCACGTCCAGCCGGGTGGTGTTGTGGCTGGTGTAGGCCTCGTCGGCCATGGTGTGCACCTGGCCCTTGACCACGAACTTGTCGTAGTTCAGATCCCGGCTGTCGGCCATTACCCGGTAGTAGCCGCCCATGTCCTCGCTGCGCAGCCGCTCCTCGCAGGTCATGAGGGTCTCGTACAGCTTTTCGCCGTGGCGGGTGCCGATGAGGTTGGTGCCGGTGTCGCCGAACAGCTGCTGCACCGCCTTGGCCAGATCGCCGATGGTGCAGGCGTCGGCCTTCTGGATGAACAGGTCGCCGGGGTTGGCGTGCTGGAAGGCGAACATCACCAGGTCCACCGCCTCGTCCAGATTCATGAGGAAACGGGTCATGTTGGGGTCGGTGATGGTGATGGGGTTGCCGGCCTTGATCTGGTCGATGAACAGGGGGATGACGCTGCCCCGGCTGCACATCACGTTGCCGTAGCGGGTGCAGCAGATCACGGTGCCGCCCCGCTCGGCGGCCACACGGGCGTTGGCGTAGATCACATGCTCCATCATGGCCTTGGAGATGCCCATGGCGTTGATGGGATAGGCGGCCTTGTCGGTGGACAGGCAGACCACCCGCTTGACCCCCGCCTCAATGGCGGCGTGGAGCACGTTGTCGGTGCCCTCCACGTTGGTGCGCACCGCCTCCATGGGGAAGAACTCACAGCTGGGCACCTGCTTGAGGGCGGCGGCGTGGAACACATAGTCCACCCCGGGCATGGCGTCCCGGATGGACTGGGGATTGCGCACGTCGCCGATGTAGAACTTCACCTTGCCGGCGGATTCGGGGTGCCGGGCCTGGAGCTCGTGGCGCATGTCGTCCTGCTTTTTCTCGTCCCGGGAGAAAATGCGGATCTCCTTGAGGTCGGAATCCAGAAAATGCTTGAGCACGGTGGAGCCGAAGGAGCCGGTGCCGCCGGTGATCATCAGAGTGGCGTTGTTGAATGCAGACATACTGTTCTCCTCTTTTCCGGGCAAGATCCCGTTGTTTTTTCTATCCGGCAGGCTGGCCCCGCCGCTGTTTTTCTATACACAAAGGCCCGCGGTTTCCCGGTGGGAACGGGCATAAAAACACACTATAAATTATATACGCAAAGGCCGGTGGAAAGCAAGCCGCCAGGGGCAGAAAGGGGCTTTTTGGGCCGGGAAAAGGCGAACCGGCCACCCTGCCCCCAAGGGAACAGGATGGCCGGCGCATATTTTCATACCTTCCAAAACGATACCCGCAAAAGGGCCTTAGCCCTCCAGCCGGGTGAGATGCAGCTGTACGCTGGGATAATCCCCTACCAGATGGGGCAGAGTGAGTCCGGCATAGAGCAAGGTACTGCCGCTGTACACAGCGCCCTCGCCCTTGGTGTGGCCCTTGACGCCGGCGATCTCGGGGGTGCTGGCGCTGCCGTAGACACAGAGGCTGTCCACCCGGTAGAGGGCGTCCTCCTCCAGGCCCCGCAGCTGGATGTGCAGCGGCCGGGCGTTGGCTTCGGGATGGGTGAGCACCAGGTTCACCAGAGACTCGGTGTCGGAGACGAACTGCCAGGCGGTGAACCGGTGGTCGGTGGTGGGGTTGGTCAGCCGGTAGTAGCGGCCGTCCTGGATCAGATCGTAGTGCTGCTTGAACACCTGGATCTGGGCCCGCACCTGCTCCTTTTCCTCGTCGGTGAGCTTGCCCAGGTCCAGCTCGTAGCCGAAGGTGCCGGACATGGCCACCACGGCCCGGGTCCACAGGGGGGTGGTGCGGCCGGTCTGGTGGTTGGGGCAGGCGGAAACATGGGCGCCCATGGTGGAGACAGGATAGCCAAAGGAGGTGCCGTGCTGGATCACCAGCCGCTCGATGGCGTCGCTGTCGTCGCTGCACCAGATCTGGGGGAAATAGGCCAGCATACCGGCGTCAAACCGGCCGCCGCCGCCGGCGCAGCCCTCAAACAGCACATGGGGGAAGGCGGAGGTCAAAGTTTCCAGCAGCCGGTAGACGCCCAGCATATACCGGTGGGTGGCTTCGCCCTGGCGCTCGGGGGGCAGCACACGGCTGTACACGTCGGACATGTTGCGGTTCATGTCCCACTTTACATATTCGATGTGGTTTTCCCGCAGCAAAGTGCTGAGCCGTTCCACCAGGTAGTCCACTACCTCATCGCGGCCCAGGTCCAGCACCAGCTGGTTGCGGCCCATGGCGGGGTCGCGGCCGGGCAAGGTGAAGGCCCAGTCGGGATGGGCGCGGTAGAGGTCGGAATCCTCGCTGACCATCTCGGGCTCCACCCAGATGCCGAACTTCATGCCCAGGGCGTTCACCTGCTCAATCAGGGGGGACAGTCCGCCGGGCAGCTTTTTCTCGTTGACGAACCAGTCGCCCAGGCCGCTGTTGTCGTCGTCCCGCTTGCCGAACCAGCCGTCGTCCAGCACCAGCATCTCCACCCCCAGTTCGGCGGCCTGCCGGGCGATGCGGCAGATGGAGTCGGTGTTGAACTGGAAATAGGTGGCTTCCCAGTTGTTGATGAGCACCGGGCGGCGGGCAAAGCGGTGCTCGCCCCGGCAGATGTTGTGCCGGATGAACCGGTGGTAGCACCGGGACAGCTCGCCCAGGCCCTGGCCACTGCAGCAGAGCAGCACCTCGGGGGCGGTGAACACGGCCCCCGGCTCCAGCAGCCAGTTGAAGTTCTGGTCGTGGATGCCGGTGACCAGCCGGGCCAGACCGGTCTGGTCCAGCTCGATGTCGGTGCGGAAGCTGCCGGAATAGACCGGCATCACCCCGTAGCACAGGCCGGTGTCCTCATTGGCCTGGTGGTCACAGAGGATCACAAAGGGGTTGTGGTGATGGCTGGAGGAACCACGGGTGGAGGAGATGGTCTGGATGCTGTTGGCAAGGGGGTTGCGCTGCATCTGCCGCTCCATGGCGTGGCGGCCGTGGAAGTGGATCACATCCCACTGGCCGAAGGGCAGGTCCAGACAGACGGAGGCCACCTTTTCCAGCCGCAGGCTGCCGGTGCCGGCGTTGCGCAGCCGGGCGGCCCGGGTGATGATGTCCTGCCGGGCGAACACGCTGTAGAGCAGTTCCAGCTCCAGGCCGCTGACCGGGTCTTTCAGCAGGATGACCAAAGTCTCGGCTTCGTCCTCCTCGTCGTGGGCGGCGGGCAGGCCCTCCAGGGCGTATTTGCCCTTTTCCACCCGGTGGGAATCATAGATAAATTCGGCTCCCAAAGCGCCGGCTTCGTCCCGCACCGCCAGGCAGCACAGCCGGAAATCTCCGGTGTTGCAGCCGGTGTATTCCTGGGGCATCACGTCGGGAGAAGAAAGGCCCCGGGTGTGGCGGCTGGCGTAGTAGTCGGGAGAAAAACCGTGGTCGGCGGCGGGATAGAGGGCAGACAGATCCCCCTGGCCGATGCGCCGGCCATAATACAGGTGCAGCAGATGGCTGCGGTCATCCACCTGCATGGCGTAGGTGGTGCGGGCGGTCTCCAGCGTAAAGAGGCCGGAGGACGCATCAAATCGAATACTCATAGCGCTCTCCTAAAAAATATTGCAGGGCGCGGCCGTGGGCCGCGTGGTGCCGAAAGGAAAAAAACAGATACAGGCAGGCAGGCGGATGGCCGTCTGCCTGCCATATATGGGATGGAACAGCGATGCACAGCCGGCAGAATTATTTGCCGCCGGTCATGGCAATGCCCTGGATGAACTGTTTCTGGAAGATGAGGTACAGGATCACCATGGGGATCATGGCCAGCAGGCTGCCGGCCATCAGAACCGGGAAGTTGGTGGTGTACTGGCCGTTCAAAGTGGACAGGCCGGCGGACAAGGTCATCATCTTCAGATCGATGTTGCAGATCAGGGGCCACATCAGGTCGGAGTAGGCGAACACCGCGGTGAAGATGGCCAGAGCGGCCATGCTGGCGCCGGTGAGGGGCAGCATCACCTTGTAGAAGGTCTGCCACTTGGTGCAGCCGTCCAGATAGGCGGCCTCGGAGATCTCATTGGGGATGCCCAGATAGGCCTGGCGCAAAAAGAAGGTGCCGAAGGCGCTGACCAGACCGGGGAAAACCAGCGCGAAGATGGAGTTGGTGAGGCCGGCACGGGCCAGCATCAGGTACTGGGGAATGATGAAGATCTGGCTGGGCAGCATCATCTGGATCAGCACGATGCCGAACAGGGCCTTTTTGAAGGGGAACTCCAGCTTGGCGAAGGCGTAGCCGGCCATGGAGCTGAACACCACGGCGCAGAGCACCCGGAAGAAAATCAGCAGGCCGGTGTTCACATACAGGTTGACAAAGGGCAGGCTTTCCAGGGCCATGACGAAGTTGTCGAAGTTCCACTGGGAAGGCAGAATCTGGGGCGGGATGGCCATGGACTCGGCCTGGGTCTTAAAACTGGTGAGCAGCATCCAGACAAAGGGGAAGATCATGGTGATGCTGCCCAAGATCAGCGCCACATAGGTCAGCGCCGTGGTAAGGGTTTTCTGGGATTTCATTGTTGTATTCATAACTCACACCTCGTAGTTGACCCACTTTTTCTGGCCCATAAACTGCACGGCGGTGACGATGCCGATGAGCAGCACCGTCCAGATGACGATGGCCGAGGCATACCCCTTGTTGCCGGCCACAAAGCTTTCCCGATAGAACAGGTACATCAGGCTCTGGGCGCTGGGCAAAGCGGGGTTGGACTGCTCTACCATCATGTAGATCAGGTCGTACACCTTCAGAGAAGCCATGAGACGCATGATGAGCACCACAAACAAGGTGGGGGACACCATGGGCAGAGTGATATGGAAGAACTGGGTCACCTTGGAGGCGCCGTCCAGGCCGGCGGCCTCGTAGAGGGAGGGAGAGATATTCTGAATACCGGACAGCAGCAGCACGGCGTCGTAGCCGATGGAGCTCCAGATGGCCACGATGGCGCAGGCCGCCAGCACGATGTTGGGGTTGGTGAGCCAGCGGATATTCTGGCCCAGCAGGCTGTTGATGATACCGTATTCGGTGTTGAACAGCCATTTCCACACCATGGCCACAGCGGCGGGGGCCACTACCATGGGAAGGAAGAAAATGGCGCGGAAGGCGGTGCGGCCCCGGAGCTTGGCGTTGAGCAGCACCGCTACCAGCAGGGCCAGGAAGACGCCCACCGGCACCGTGAGGATGCAGAAGTAGACGGAGTTCCAGGTGGCCTTCCAGAATTCGGGGCTCTGGAACATTTCCACATAGTTTTTCAGTCCGCAGAATTCAAAGGTACCGAAGGCCTTGGACTTGGAAAAGCTCATGTAGATGGTTTCGATAAAGGGCCAGATATTCAGCACCAGCAGACCGATGATGGTGGGGGCCACCATGATCAGGCCCCACACAGCGCCGTCCCGGGCCAGTTTGGATTGTTTGTTCATAGCTGCCACCTCAATTATAATACTCTGCGCTGGCCTCGTTGACAAGAGCCTGCATAGTTTCCAGGCCGGTATCCAGATCCAGCTCGCCGGAATAGATCTTGAGCAGCGTATCGCTTACCTTGCTCTTCCACTCGGGACGGGCGGCGTTGTTCACGCTCTGGATGCCGTAGTCGAACATATCAATGAAGCACTGCACGTTGATGGGAT
Source organism: Candidatus Anaerofilum excrementigallinarum (assembly GCA_019115305.1). GTDB lineage: Bacteria > Bacillota > Clostridia > Oscillospirales > Ruminococcaceae > Anaerofilum > Anaerofilum excrementigallinarum. The sequence continues at coordinate 15,948 of DXDW01000011.1, read as the reverse complement.
ACTCGTCGAATACCCCCACCCAGGTCTCTTCCAGGCCCTCGTAGGCGGGGATGGCGGCGCCGCTCTCGCCCTGGATGCGCTGGCCTTCCTCGCTGCCGAAGAACTTCAGCACGTCCTTGACCACGTCCATATGCTTGTTGTTGGCGCCGGTGGCGTAGCTGAGGCCGTTGGAGATGGTGGCGCGGCCGTCACCGCTGGCGGGATCGGGGCATTTGGGCAGCACGGCCACATCCCACTTGCCCACCATTTCGGGGTAGTTCTGCAGCTCGGTGAGGATGTTCCAGTCGCCTTCAAAGAACATGGCGCCCTTTTCGGAGAAGAAGGCGGTGCCGGGGCTGGTCTCGGCGAAATAGTTCTGGTCGGGGCACCACTCGTAGTCCTGCAGGCCGATGTAGAACTCCATGGCCCGCTTGGTGGCGGGATCGGTGTAGTTGGCCTGGGTGTTGTCCTCGGTGAGGATGCTGCCGCCGGCCTGGTAGACAAAGTTCCAGTAGCCCAGCTGGTCGTCGCCGTAGGCCATGTAGCCGTATTTGCCGGTGGCGTCGTAGATCTTCTGGGAAGCGTCCACCAGGTCGTCCCAGGTCCAGTTTTCGTCGGGATAGGCCACACCGGCGGCGTCAAACATCTCCTTGTTGTACACCAGACCCACGGTGTCCTTGTCCTTGGGCACGCCGTACAGCTTGCCGTCGGAACCGCTGGCGTTGGCCAGAGAGATGTCGGAGAAGTGCTCGGTCTCCACAATGTCGGAGCAGTCGGCCAGCTTGCCGTTGTCGGCGTATTTCAGGATCTCGTTGGTGTGCATCCAGAAAATGTCGGGCATTTTTCCGCTCATGGCGGCGGCTTCCAGCTTGGTCCAGTACTCGTTCCAGCTGGTCACCTGCACCTCGATCTGCACGTCGGGGTGCTGCTCGGTGTAGGCGGCGCACATGGCTTCCATGCCGGCCCGCTGGGCCACGTCCCAGATCTGAAAGGTCAGTCGGGTAACGCCGTCGTCTGCACCGCCGCAGCCTGTCAGGCCTGCCAGCAGACAACCGGCCATCAATCCGGCAGCCAGCTTCCGTTTGATGTTCATACGATGATTTCCTCCCGTCTTTGTTGGTGGCTGCCACCGCCCGGCCGGTGCGGCGGCAAAGGTGGATCGCAATTGACATTTTACCGAAAAAATGAGAAGTATTTTATGCAATGTGCACTATGTACAAAATACATCCCATAACTTACGATATTATTATAAGGTTTGCACAGAACAGTTAGAATATCCTGGTGCGTGTTTTTATATCTCAATTTATAGGTTTTATGCGGATTCTGTTGAAGTCATGTCGCATTAAGGTATATACTGAAAAAAGTGTGTGAAAACCCGGTGAAAAAAGGGGTGGAGAATGTGGCGGATACACAGGCAAAAAACGATATTCAGACCCAAAATAAGCTGAAATTTCACGTTTTTCAGGACGAGCGGTTTGTGGATCTGAACCTCTATCAATACGGCTGGGAGCGCACCGAGCCCCTCCACGCCTACGGGCCCTATGCCCGCAACCACTATCTGTTCCACTATGTCATTTCGGGGCGGGGGGTGCTGCTGGCCAACGGGCAGTACTATCCTGTGGAGGCGGGGCACGGATTTCTGGTGGTGCCGGGACAGACCACCACCTACCAGGCCGACGAAAAGGACCCCTGGGAATACACCTGGATCGAATTTGACGGCCTGCGGGCCAGCGAGAGCCTGGGGCTGGCGGGCATCAGCGGCAGCCAGCCCATCTATACCCCTTCCAGCCGGGAGGCGGGGCTGCTGCTCCAGCAGCAGATGCTGTATATCGTCAACCATCCCCAGAACAGCCCCACCCGGCAGATCGGCCACGCCTTTCTGTTTCTGGCCCAGCTGGTGGAGTCCTCGGCGGCCCGGCGGGAGCAGAGCCAGCGGCGGATGCGGGATTTTTACATGAAGGAGGCCCTTTCCTTCATCGAGCAGAACTTCCAGCGGGACATCTCCATCGAGGAGATCGCCGCCTTCTGCGGGCTGAACCGCAGCTATTTCGGCAAGGTGTTCCGGGACACCATGGGAGAAAGCCCCCAGGCCTTTCTGCTCCACTACCGCATGGCCCGGGCGGCCCAGCTGCTGAAGGAGAGCAGCCTGTCCATTGCGGCCATCGGGGCCATGGTGAGCTACGACAACCAGCTGCATTTTTCCCGGGCCTTCAAGGCGGTATACGGCGTGCCGCCCCGCACCTATCGCCAGACCCATTTTGTCCAGGCCGACCGCTCTTCCCGGACAGACCGATAAAACAAAAACCGGCCCCCCGTTCCCAAAGGAACGGGGGGCCGGTTGGCTGTACGGGACAAAAAGATTATTCGCCGGGGGTGATCCAGAACCGGAAGCTCTGGCCCTTGGCCAGCTGGAACATATACTCGTCGTGTGGACGGGCGCCCCAGCTGTCGTCGCCGCCCACGCCCATCTGGCCCAGGGCGCAGCGCACCACGGTTTTCACCTTGGGGGGCAGCTCGTAGGGATGCCGGGCGTTTTCCAGCTCCAGGGGGGTGTAGGGCAGAGCCGAGAAGAACATCCCCTCGCCCAGGAAGGTGAGGCTGTGTTCGCCGGCGGTGAGGTTGGCTTCGTAGACGCCGGTGCGGCCGCCGGCCTCCTGGGGCATCAGGTAGGGAGGCAGGGCCTCGTCCACCTCAAAGGCGAACCGGCCCAGCCGGCCGCCGGCGCAGCGGTCCACCGTGGTTTCGGCGGGACCGTCGCCGAAGTAGTCCACCCCGGCGTTCTGGGCGTCCAGCACCAGCTGCAGGCCGAATTCCGGCAAAGTCACCCGCTGGCCCAGCCAGGTGAGGGCGATTTCCAGCCGTCCGCTGCCGTCGGCAGCGTATTCCACCTGTACCTGGTGGCCTTCGGCCCCGGGCAGCACAAAGCGGGCGGTGACGCAGGGGCGGGTACCCTTGTAGCCGGCGGTGCATTCCAGACATTTGGCGAAAAGACCGGCGGAAGTCCAGGACGCCATTTCAAAGGGCAGGCCCGCGCCCCGGTCGTTGTCGGTGGAGGCGCGCCAGAAGTTCAGCTGTACCGGCTGGCGCAGCCATTCCTTGTCGGCGGTGCGGTAGGACACCAGAGCGCCGGTGGTGCGGGAGACCAGCAGAGAGAAATCCGCGCCCTTGATGCCGTAGTTGCAGTCCCCTTTTACCAGTTCCACCGCCAGCAGGCTGCAGGGCAGCTCGCCGCCCCGGTGGATCACCATCTGGCCAAAGGCCACCTCATAGCCGGCCTCGGCCCAGAGGGTGTCCCGGCGCAGCAGCATGGCGGCGTCCACCGAGATGTGGGCCCCGTTTTCCGGCAGGGCAAAGGGCAAAGGCAGGGTGACGGTCTCGCCGGGGGCCAGCTGCAGCTCCAGGGGCAGCTCCTCTTCCAGCCAGCCGTCCTGGTAGAGCCGGGCCACCAGCTGGTAGTCGGCGGCGTCGGTGAACATACAGCGGTTGGTGACGGTGATGCCGGTCTCGGTGACATCCAGCACAAAGTCCTGGTAGCAGGCCTTTACCTCCTGCATCTTGGGGGTGTTGGTGCGGTCGGCAAAGACAAGGCCGTTGCCGCAGAAGTTGTAGTCACAGGGAGCGTCGCCGTAATCGCCGCCCCAGGCCATGTACTCTTTTCCGTCGGGGCCGGTTTTCACCAGACCCTGGTCGATGTAGTCCCAGATAAAGCCGCCCTGATACCGGGGCTGCTGCCAGGCAAATTCGGTGTAGTCCTCCAAAGCGCCGCAGCTGTTGCCCATGGCGTGGCAGTATTCGCAGAGGATGAAGGGCTTTTCGGGGTGCTCCTCCAAAAAGGCCGCCACATTCTTCTGGGTGGTGTACATCTGGCTCTCTATATCCGAGGTGCCGGGATAGCGGCGGTCCTGGAACAGGCCTTCGTAATGCACCAGACGGCTGGAGTCCCGATGGCGGAAATATTCGCTCATCTGGAAGATGTTGCTGCCGCCGAAGCTCTCGTTGCCGCAGCTCCAGATGAGGATGGAGGGGTGGTTCTTGTCCCGTTCCAGCATGCTCTGGGCGCGGTCCAGCACCGCCCCCAGCCACTGGGGCTTGTCCCCGGGAATGGCCCGGTCGGGGGTCTTGCCCCCGGGGATCTGCCAGGTGCCGTGGGTCTCCAGGTTGGTCTCGTCGATGACATACAGGCCGTACTCGTCGCAGAGGTCGTAGAAGTCCTCCCGGTTGGGATAGTGGCAGGTGCGCACAGCGTTCATGTTGTTGCGCTTGATGTTCTTCACATCCCACACCATGTCCTCCATGGACAGCACCCGGCCGGTGCGGCAGTTCCACTCGTGGCGGTTGACGCCCTTGAATACGATGCGCTGGCCGTTGAGCAGCATCAGGCCGTCCTTGAGCTCAAAGCGGCGGAAGCCCGCCTTGCCGCTGACCACTTCCACGCAGCCGTCGGCGTCCTCCACCTCGATGGTGTAGGGGTAGAGATGGGGCGCCTCGGCGCTCCACAGCAGGGGCTGGTCAATTTCCAGCTCCAGCACTGCCAGCTGGTCGGCGGCGGCAAATTCCCGGCGCACCGTCTGGCCCAGGGCGGTGGCCCGCAGGGTGTAGGCCCCCTCGGCCCGCATCTGGCAGCGCAAGGTCAGCCGGCCGTGCTGCAGATCGTCGTCCAGCACAGCCTGGACCTCCAGATCCTGCACATGGATGCGGGGGGTGGTGAAGAGCCAGACGCTGCGGAACAGACCCGAGAACCGCCAGAAGTCCTGGTCCTCCAGCCAGCTGCCGGAGCAGAACCGGAACAGGCGCACCGCCAGCCGGTTTTTGCCCTCCCGCAGCAGGGGGGTCAGGTCAAATTCCGCGGGGGTGAAGGTGTCCTCGCTGTATCCCACAAATTCCCCGTTGCACCAGACGGCGATGGCGCTGTCGGCGGCGTCGAACCGCACGCCGGCGTTCTGCCAGCCTTCGGGCAGGGCAAAATCCAGCACATAGCAGCCGATGGGGTCGTAATCCCGGGGCAGCTGGCCGGGTTCCAGCTCCTCGTGGCCGTCCCAGGGATACATGGTGTTGACGTACTGGGGGGTGCCGTAGCGGCCCTCCCCCTGCATCTGGATCAGGCCCGGCACCTGGATGTCGTCCCACTGGGACACATCGAAGCCGGGCTGTTCAAAGCCGACGGGGATCTGGTCTTCCCCCATGGCATAGAAGAATTTCCAGCTGCCGTCCAGGCACAGACGGAAGGATTCGCCCCCCAGGCCGGTGCAGCGGTGGGAGGAATGGGCGGGAAGCCGGTTCACCTGAAATACGGTGGGATCGGCCCGCCAGGCGGGATTAAACTGCATAGGATCAACTCCTTTTTGTGGACGCCCGGCGCCGGAAAAGGGCGGTTGGCGGCCGGGCAGAATTCTGCTTTTATTGTAGCGGTTTTGCACCCGGCTTTCAACCGGCCGCGGCACAAAATTTGCCCGGCTTCGACCTTTTGAAGGGCAAAACAAAAGCCGGTCCCCTGCCGCGCCCCAGGGGCAGCGGCAGTGACCGGCTTTGCCGGGTCTGCACCAGACCGGATAATACAAATAGTATAAAACGATGCTTTTATTCCATGGGCGCCAACACCGAGGCCATGGCCTCCAGTTCGGCGGCGGCCAGCTCGGGCCAGCCGCTGGCATAGAGGCTGTCGTAGCGGTAGAGGGCGAAGCCGCCGCAGCCGGCAGCCCGCAGGTCGGTGATCATATCGGCCAGGTTGTGGCCGCTGCTCCATTCCGCCTGGTCGTTGGAGCCGCCGTCCCCTTCCCCGATGCGCCAGCCCCCCAGGCCTATGTAGAGGGACACCTCGCTGCATCGCTCCAGTCCGGCCCAGTAGCGGCAGAGGGAGGAGAACTGGTAGTCGTCCCGGCCCGAGGCGGTGAGGTAGCCGAAGCCCCAGTAAAGCTGGGGCATCACATAGTCCACATACCCGGGCTGGCTCATCCAGAGGGCCACGTCGCTGTACTGCTGGTCGTAGTTGTTGGCGTTGTTGCCCTGGGGGCTGATGCCGAACCGCACGGCGGGGTCGGTCTCCTTCACCGCCTGGTACACCTGCTGCACCAGCTGGTTCACGTTGTCCCGCCGCCAGTCGGCCAGCTCCATGCCCTGGCCGTACTGGGCGTAGGTGTCGGCGTCGAAGGAGGCCTCGGTGGTGGGATAGAAATAGTCATCGAAGTGGATGCCGTCCACATCGTAGTTGGCCACGATCTCCTTCACCCCGTCCACCACCAGCTGGCGCACCTCGGGCAGGCCGGGGTCATAGTAGAGCCCGCCGTTTACCTGCTGTACCCAGTCGGGATGGAGCAGAGCGGGGTTGGTGTCGGCCAGCTGAGAGGGCAGATTTTCGGTGAGCTGCACCCGGTAGGGATTGATCCAGGCTTCCAGTTCCAGATCCCGGGCGTGGGCCTCCTCGATGAGGATGGCCAGAGGGTCATACCCCGGGGACTGCCCCTGGGTCCCCGACAGCAGATGGCTCTGGGGGAACAGCTCGCTCTGGTAGAGGGCGTCTCCGAAGGGGCGCACCTGGGCGATGACGGTGTTCAGCCCCAGATCGGCGCAGTTCTGCAGCATGGCGGCCACGTTTTCCCGGAACGCGGCTTCGTCGCAGCCGGCCAGCCGCTGCCATTCCAGATAGCTGATCCAGACCGCCCGGTATTCCTCCCCGGCGGCGATAGAGTCGTTGGTCTGCCCCGCGCCGGGGGGCACCGAAGTGAAGTCCTGGCCGACGGAGGGCGTTTCGATTTCGGCGCTGCAGCCGGCGCAGAAAAAGGCCAGCAGCACAGCGAACAGCAACAGTTTTTTCATCTTGATACCTCGCGCTTTGCACTTGACGGGGCCAAGGGAGACCCGCTGGTTACAGCATACGCTCTTCCCGGCGGTAACATTCCAGCAGCAGCCAGCCCCGGGCCGCCAGGGCCAGCAGCCAGGCCACATTGCTCACCTGCCACAGGGCGGTGACGCCGGCCATGCCCACCGCCAGACGCAGCGCCAGGCAGACCACCTCGATGGCCAGAATGGCCCCGAAGGGCCGGCGCAGCTGCTCGCTGCCGTCCTGCTCGATCCAGGCAAAATAAGGCCACACCAAGGCCAGCAGCAAATAGTTTACCAGGGGGGTGAGCTGGGCGGAGGAAAACAGCAGCAGCACCGTGCAGAGTACCAGCTGCTTTTTGCGGCGCTTTTCGGTGCCCTGCACCGAGGCCAGCATACAGAAGGAAAGGCCGATCACCAGCAGGGCGATGTTGCCCAGCAAAGCGGCTTCTCCGGCGCCGGACAGGATGAAAAACGCCTGGGCCATGCTGCCGGCGACGCCCACCATGGCCAGGGCGTAAAAGGTTTTTTTGGTGATGTTCAGCAAAAAGAACACTCCTCTCGTGACTTTCCGGCCTTTTTCGGCAGAAAAAGACGGGATATTCCTTAGTATACTATACCCCGGCCCGGTTTACAAACCCCGGCGGAGCAAGGAGCGGCGTTTTCACAATTTCGGATAAATTTCGGCAAAAAAAGCGGGCCGCCCGCAAGGGGCGGCCCGCACAAAGCGCCGGGGAGAATGGCGCAGGGAAAATCAATACAGCTTTTCCCGCTTCTGGTAGCTGGTGTGGAGGATGTGGTGTGCCTTTTCGCTGCCGGGCTCGCCCAGGTAGGTGGCATACACCTGCTGCACCAGGGGGTTGGCGTGGCTCTTGCGCAGGGTCATGCCGGCGTCCTCGCTGTACAGCGCCTTGGCGCGCTCGGCCCGCAGATCCACCACATTGCGCACGCTGGCGGGCTGGATGGGCTGACCGCCGCCGTTGACGCAGCCGCCGGGGCAGGCCATGATCTCGATGAAATCGTAGTGGGCCTCCCCCTTCTCAATGGCGGTGAGCACCTTGTCGGCGTTGGCCAGACCGCTGGCCACGCAGACACGCACCGGCAGATCCCCCACCTGGTAGGTGGCTTCCTTGATGCCCTCCACGCCCCGCACGGCGGTGAACTCCAGGGGGCTGGCCTCCTGGCCGGTGACGACCTCCACGGCGGTGCGCAGAGCGGCTTCCATTACGCCGCCGGTGGCGCCGAAGATGTGGCCGGCGCCGGAGGCGATGCCCATGGCCTCGTCAAAGGCCTCGTCGGGCAGGTCGTTGAACCGGATGCCGGAACGGTCGATCATCCGGGCCAGTTCCCGGGTGGTGATGGAGATATCCACATCGGGGATGCCGTCGCCGGCGGCACTCTGGTCGGCCCGGCCCACCTCAAACTTTTTGGCGGTACAGGGCATGACGCTCACCACCACGATGGAGGCGGGGTCCAGCCCCATCTTTTCGGCGTAGTAGGTCTTGGTCAGGGCGCCGAACATCTGCTGGGGAGATTTGCAGCTGGACAGGTTGGGGATGAAATCGGGGTGGAAGGTCTCGCAGTATTTCACCCAGCCGGGGCTGCAGCTGGTGATCAGGGGCAGCTGGCCGCCCTCCTTCACCCGGTGCAGGAACTCGGTGGCCTCCTCCATGATGGTCATGTCGGCGGCGAAGTCGGTGTCGTAGACCCCGGCAAAGCCCAGCCGCCGCAGAGCGGCCACCATCTTGCCCTCCACGTTGGTGCCGATGGGCAACCCGAAGCACTCGCCCAGGCCGGCCCGCACGCTGGGAGCGGTCTGCACCACCACATGTTTGTCGGGATCGCCCAGGGCTTCCCAGACCTTGTCGGTGTCGTCCTTTTCGGTGAGGGCGCCGGTGGGGCAGACGGCGATGCACTGGCCGCAGTGGATGCAGCTGGAATCCCCCAGGGGATTCTCAAAGGCGCAGGAGATGTGGGTGTTGAAGCCGCGCTCGGTGGCGTTGATGACGCCCACTCCCTGCCACTTGTCACAGACAGCCACACACCGGCGGCAGAGGATGCACTTGGAGTTGTCCCGGATCATGTGCACGGCGGTGTCGTCGGGGAAATAGTCGATGCGCTCGCCCTCGAAGGCGTTGGTCTTGTCCACGCCGTAGTCACGGCAGAGCTTCTGCAGCTCGCAGTTGCCGCTGCGCACACAGCCCAGGCAGTCCTGGTTGTGGGTGGAGAGCAGCAGTTCCAGGTTGGTCTTGCGGCAGGCGCGCACCTTGGCGGTGTTGGTGAACACCTCCATGCCCTCGTTCACCGGATATACGCAGGCGGTGACGAGGCTGCGGGCGCCCTTTACCTCTACTACACACATACGGCAGGCGCCGATCTCGTTGATCTCCTTCATGTAGCAGAGGGTGGGGATCTCAATGCCCACCTGGCGGGCCGCCTCCAGAATGGTGGAGCCGGCCGGCACCGTGCAGGGCACGTTGTTGATTTTCAGATTGATCATATCCATGGCGGTCACGTCCTTTCTTTAGCCCTTGCTGATGGCGCCGAACTTGCACTTCTCCATGCAGGCGCCGCACTTGACGCACTTGGAAGTGTCGATCACGTGGGGGTTCTTCACGCTGCCGGAGATAGCGCCCGCGGGGCAGACACGGCTGCAGAGGGTACAGCCGCGGCACTTCTGGGGATCGATGCGGTACTGCAGCAGGGATTTGCAGACCCCCGCCGGGCAGCGCTTGTTCTGGATGTGCTCCAGATACTCGTCCCGGAAGTAGCGCAGGGTGGAAAGTACGGGGTTGGGGGCCGTCTGGCCCAGGCCGCACAGGCTGTTGGATTTGATGAAGTCGGCCAGCTCCTCGATGCGGGCCAGGTCTTCCATGGTGCCCTTGCCGTCGGTGATCTTGGTGAGCAGTTCCAGCAGGCGCTTGGTGCCTACCCGGCAGGGGGTGCACTTGCCGCAGCTCTCATCCACCGTGAACTCCAGGAAGAACTTGGCGATATCCACCATACAGGTGTCCTCGTCCATGACGATGAGGCCGCCGGAGCCCATCATGCTGCCGATGGCGATGAGGTTGTCGTAGTCGATGGGGGTGTCGATGAGGGAGGCAGGGATGCAGCCGCCCGAGGGGCCGCCGGTCTGGGCCGCCTTGAACTTCTTGCCATTGGGGATGCCGCCGCCGATCTCCTCCACGATGGTGCGCAAAGTGGTGCCCATGGGGATCTCCACCAGGCCGGTGTTCTTGATCTTGCCGCCCAGGGCGAATACCTTGGTGCCCTTGCTCTTCTCGGTGCCCATGGAGGCGAACCAGTCGGCGCCGTTGAGGATGATCTGGGGCACGTTGGCGTAGGTCTCCACGTTGTTCAGGATGGTGGGCTTGCCGAACAGGCCCTTCACTGCCGGGAAGGGAGGACGGGGCCGGGGCTCGCCCCGCTTGCCTTCGATGGAGGTCATGAGAGCGGTCTCCTCGCCGCAGACAAAGGCGCCGGCGCCCAGCTTGACGTCCAGATCGAAGTCAAAGCCGGTGCCGAAGATGTCCTTGCCCAGCAGGCCGTATTCCCGGGCCTGGCTGATGGCCACCTGCAGCCGGTGCACCGCGATGGGGTACTCGGCGCGGACGTAGACATAGCCCTGGCTGGCGCCGATGGCATAGGCCGCGATGGCCATGGCCTCGATCACCACATGGGGGTCGCCCTCCAGAATGGAGCGGTCCATGAAGGCGCCGGGGTCGCCCTCGTCGGCGTTGCAGCAGACGTATTTCTGGTCGGCCTTGTTGCCGGCGGCAAATTTCCATTTCAGACCGGTGGGGAAACCGGCGCCGCCGCGGCCCCGCAGGCCGGAATCCAGAATGGTCTGGATCACCTGCTCGGGGGTCATCTCGGTGAGCACCTTGCCCAGAGCCTGGTAGCCGTCGAAGGCGATGTACTCGTCGATGTTTTCGGGGTTGATGACGCCGCAGTTGCGCAGGGCGATGCGCTTCTGTTTTTTATAGAAGGCGGTCTCGTCCAGGCTTTTCACCGTGTTGTCGGCGGCTACGGTCTCGTCGTAGAGCAGACGGGTCACGGGGCGGCCCTTGAGCAGATGCTCGGATACGATCTCGGCCACATCCTCGGCCTTGACCATGCTGTAAAAGCTGGCTTCGGGGTAGATCACCACGATGGGGCCCAGAGCGCACAGGCCGAAGCAGCCGGTGCGGACCACTTTCACTTCGTTTTCCAGCCCGCAGGCGGCGATCTCCTTTTCAAAGGCCTCGGCGATGCGGTCGCTGCCCGAAGAGGTACAGCCGGTGCCGCCGCAGACCATTACATGACTTCTGAACATGGGCAATCTCCTCCTTCTCAGCGGGTGGCGCCGCCGATGGTGTACTCAGCGACGGGGGTGCCTCCCACCAGGTGCTCGCCCACAACCCGGACGGCCTTTTCGGGGGTCATCTTCACATAGGTAACCTTTTCCTTGCCGGGCATGAACACTTCCACCACCGGCTCGTACTGGCAGATGCCGATGCAGCCGGTCTGGGTGACCAGCACGTCGTGCAGCTCCCGGCGGGCCACTTCTTCGGTGAATGCGTTCAGAACCGGGCGGGCGCCGGCGGCGATGCCGCAGGTGGCCATACCCACCACCACACGCACGCTGTCGTGGGCGGCCTCCCGGGTACTCACAGTCTGTTTCATGCGGTCGCGGATGGCGGCCAGCTCCTGTAAACTTTTCATTGCTCTTTCTCCTTCTCAAGCAGTGGCGCGCTGTTTTCGCTGATGTAATCCCGGATAAACAAAGCGACCTCCGGGCTGGACAGGGGCACATCCCCCAGTATCTCCCTGAACTGGCGGCTGTCGGCGCAGAAACTCTCGCCGTCCGCCGTAAGGGTGTAGACAAAATCCGTCTGGGGATTGCACTGCATCAGGCCGGCGATGGTGCCGGCCATGTCCCCCAGGGGCGCCAGATCGATGTGTCCCCAGGTGAACCAGGCGGTGACGGTGGTGCCCTTGCCGGGCTGGCTTTCCAGCTTCATGCCGCCGCCGGCCAGCTCAGCCGCCATCTTCAGAAACGGCAGCCCCAGACCCACCTTGCGGGTGGTGCGGCTGGTGCAGAAGGGGTCGGTCACCCGGGCGGCCAGCTCTTCGCTCATGCCGCATCCGTTGTCCTTCACGCAGAGGGTCAGGCGGCTGGCGGCCCGGTCCAGGGTCAAGGTGATCTCGATCAGGCTGGCGCCGGCTTTCACCGAATTTTCGGCGATGTCCAGCACGTTCATGGAAAGTTCCTGCATGGCTGCGCCCTCCCCGGCATTCCCTGCCGTCCCAAACAAAAAAACAGCGCGGGATCGTTTTAGTATTTGGCCAGAATCTCGTCCAGCTCGTCGCCGGTGAGCCGTCCGTACACGTCGTCGTTGATGGTCATGACCGGGGCCAGACCGCAGGCGCCGATGCAGCGGCAGGCGTCCAGGCTGAACTTGCCGTCGGGGGTGCATTCGCCGCCGCCGATGTTCAGCTTTTCCTGCAGCAGTTCGTAGATCTTGCCGCTGCCCTTTACATAGCAGGCGGTGCCCAGACAAACGCTGATCTTGTACTGGCCCTTGGGGCACAGGCTGAACTGGGAGTAAAAGGTGGAAATACCATAAATTTCGGCCAGCGGCTTGCCAAGAGCTTCGGCCACCATCCGCTGTACCTCGATGGGCAGATAGCCATAGATTTCCTGGGCTTTCTGCAGTGCGGGCATAGCCGCGCCGGGCATATCCTTATGCTGCTGCAGCCAGGCTTGCAGTTCGGCCTCCTGGGCCTTTGTGCCGTTAAAAGGCACGCTTGAGAAACGCCTCATATTCATCCTCCTGGGTGTGACTTCAGTGGCCGGCGGGACATACCGTTCCCGCAAGCGCTGATATATCGATTATAGCATAATGAATATGAAATTTCTACATAATTGACGGGAACTTCCTCATTTTATATACAAATTTCTTGTAAATTTTTATGCAGTATGCACATTGAAATTCCCGGTGGGGCCGGTTGTCAGCGGAGAGAGAATCCTTTATACTTGATAGTATATACAACAGCAAAGGGCCCCGCCGGCGCCTTGGGCGGGGATATTTTTCAGCCGACAGGGAGTGAAAAACATGAAGATACGGGATATGCTGGAAATTCTCGACGCCGAGCTGCTCAGCCCCGACGCCGATGTGGACCGGGAGGTGCACACCGCCTGCGGCAGCGACATGATGAGCGATGTGCTGGCCTATGTGAAGGACCAGGCGGTGCTGCTCACGGGGCTCAACAATCCCCAGGTGGTGCGCACCGCCGACATGATGGACATGGTGTGCATCGTGTTTGTGCGGGGCAAAACCCCCGACCAGCAGCTGCTGGACCTGGCGGCCCAGCGGGACATCGCGGTGCTGCGCACCCCCCACACCATGTTCCAGGCCTGCGGGCTGCTCTTTGCCCAGGGCCTGCGGGGAGGTGAAAGTCATGCCCGATGAGCTGATACGGCTGGAATACACGGTGCCCGGGGACGACTTCACCCGGGCGGGGGAAGCCAGCGCCGACATGAAGCAGAGCCTGAAAAAGATGGGGGTGCCCAGCGCCGCGGTGCGCCGGGCGGCCATCGCCCTCTATGAGGGGGAGATCAACCTGGCCATCCATGCCGGGGGCGGGCAGATCACCGTGTGGGTCACCCCCGAGCAGATCTGCATGCACCTGGAGGACCAGGGCCCCGGTATCGAGAACATCGAGCTGGCCATGAGCGAGGGCTGGAGCACCGCCCCCGCCGAGGTGCGCAGCCTGGGCTTCGGGGCGGGCATGGGCCTGCCCAACATGAAAAAATATGCCGACGAGTTTGCCATTGAGTCCACCGTGGGGGTGGGCACCGTCATCGACATGAAGGTGAACGTGGGCTGAGTCGGGGCGATTTTACAGCGAAAGGAGAGGATGTTGTGTGGAGCGGTTCATTCATTCGGTGACTCTGGACCGGGACAAATGCAAGGGCTGCATCAATTGTATCAAGCGCTGTCCCACCGAGGCCATCCGGGTGCGGGAGGGCAAGGCCAGCATCATCGCCGAGCGCTGCATCGACTGCGCCGAGTGCATCCGCATCTGTCCCCACCATGCCAAAAAGGCCCTCTGCGACCCCCTGGAAGTGCTGGAGGACTACGAATATACCATAGCCCTGCCCCCGCCCAGCTTTTACGGCCAGTTCAACAATCTGGAAGAGCCGGATCTGGTGCTGGCGGCTCTGCGGGACCTGGGCTTTGACGATGTGTTCGAGGTGGCCCGGGCCGCCGAGCTGGTGAGCGAGGCCACCCGCCGGCTGATGCAGGAGGGCAATATGCCCCGGCCGGTGATCTCCTCGGCCTGTCCGGCGGTGGCGCGGCTGATCCGGGTGCGGTATCCCGACCTCATCGACCATGTGCTGCCGCTGGTGGCTCCGGTGGAGCTGGCCGCCCGGATGGCCAAGGGCCAGGCCATGGAAAAAACCGGCCTGCCCGCCGAAAAGATCGGCTGCATCTTTCTGTCCCCCTGCCCCGCCAAGGTCACGGCCATCCGGGACCCCATGGGCACCTCCAAAAGCCAGGTGGACGCAGCGGTGGCAGTAAAAGAGGTATACCCCCGGCTGCTGGGGCTGATGAAAAAGCGGCAGGCCGCCGACAATCTGGCCACCGCCGGGCGCATCGGCATCGGCTGGGCCGAGAGCGGCGGCGAGAGCGCCGGTCTGGTGACGGTGGACAGCTACCTGGCCGCCGACGGCATCGAAAATGTCATCCGGGTGCTGGAAGACCTGGAGGACGAAAAATACCCCGGCCTGGATTTTGTGGAGCTGGACGCCTGCGCCGGGGGCTGTGTGGGGGGCGTGCTCCAGGTGGAGAACCCCTACATCGCCAAAGCCAAGCTCAAGACTTTGCGCCGGTATATGCCGGTGAGCAAAAACCACCTGGGCAAGAGCATCCCGGTGGAAATGCTGTGGGATAAGGATTTGGTCTATGCCCCGGTGCTGGAACTGGGCGAGACCCGGGCCGAGAGTTTTGCCCGGTACAGCCAGCTGCAGCAGATTCTGGAGCAGCTGCCGGGGCTGGACTGCGGCAGCTGCGGCGCACCCACCTGCCAGGCTCTGGCCGAGGACGTGGTGCGGGGCGCGGCCGAAGTGGAGGACTGCGTGGTGCTGCTGCGCCGCCGGATGGAGGCGCTGCTGCGGGACACTCTGGGGGAAAAAGTCCCCCCGCCCGAGGACAAAAAGGAGGAATGAGCCATGACCACCGGGGCACTGAAGGAACTGGGATTCGTGCAGGTCACCGGCGCGGAGGAACGGGAGATTACCGGGGGCTTCTGCGGCGATCTTCTCAGCTGGGCCATGGGCCGGGCCCAGGAGGGGCAGGTGTGGTTCACCGTGATGGGCAACCTCAACACCATCGCCGTGGCCAGTCTGGCCGATGTGGCGGCGGTGGTGCTCTGCCACGACGCGGCGCTGGCCGAGGATGCCCGGCAGCGGGCCCAGCAGGAGGGCATTCTGCTGTTCACCACCAGCCTGTCGGAGTTTGAGGCGGCGGCCGCCTTTGCGGCGGTTTTCGGGGCATGAGGTACGATCTTCACATCCATTCCGCCCTCTCCCCCTGCGCCGACCGGGACATGACCCCCGCCAACATCGCCGGCATGGCCAAGCTGGCCGGGGCCGAGCTCATCGCCGTGGCCGACCACAACAGCGCTTTGAATCTGCCGGCGGTGCAGGCCGCCTGCGACGCCTACGGCCTGGGGCTGCTGCCGGCCATCGAGGCCAACACCGCCGAGGAGGTGCACCTGCTGTGCTACCTGCCCACGGTGGAAGCGGCCCTGGAACTGGGAGAGATTTTTTACGCCCATCTCCCCGCCTACGGCTACGACCCGGCCATCTGGGGGGAGCAGTGGGTGATGGACACCGACGACAACATCCTGCGCCGGGTGGATAAGCTGCTCACCGGGGCCCTCACTTTGGATATCGGCCAGGTCAAAGCCCTCTGCGAAGGGCTGGGGGGCATTGCGGTGCCCGCCCATGTGGACAAAGACAGCTATTCGGTGCTCAGTGTTTTCGGCCTGTGGCCCGAGGACCTGGGCTTTGAAATGCTGGAACTGGCCCGGCCCCACGCCTACCCTGCCCTGGCCGCCGCCGGGCGGCTGCCGGCGGGGCTGCCTTTCGTCACCTCCTCCGAC
>DXDW01000068.1 GCA_019115305.1 Candidatus Anaerofilum excrementigallinarum | reverse complement strand
AGAAGTATATGCAGCGGATTTCTGCCAGTGATCTGGGCCGGTTTCGGCTTTTGAAGGGAGATCCCCTTGCCGGGGATGAGATCATCTGCGGGGTGGAATACACCACCGGCAGCGGCTTTGCCAACCTGTTTGCAGGGGTATGCCTGTCCATGGACAAGCTGCAGCCGCTGCTGGGAGAAACAAAACCTGAAAGTCTGCAATTGGTACAGAGTGCCGAAGGATGGGCTGCTGTGTTGGAAGGGCAGGGGGAACCGGTGCAGCTGGAACTGGACACCGAGGAGCTGGAGGCTTATCTGGCCCAAAACGGCATCGATCTGGCCGGTCTGCGCCGCAACAGCGCCGAGGTGGAGCAGAGCATACTGGAGGAAAAACAGCGGGAAAAGGAAAGCCAGGAGCACAAGCACAAAGCCTGACCTGCATACCGGAAGAAAAGGGGAGCCGACCATGGAAGAATTTGCCTTCTGCAAACTGGAAATTTTTGTGCCCGCCAGCCACCTGGAGGCTATCCGCCAGGCATTGCTGGAAACCGACGCGGGACACATCGGCCTGTACGACGGCTGCCTTTCCTACAGCCCGGTCACCAGCTGCTGGCGGCCGCTGGAAGGTGCCAGCCCTTACCTGGGACAGATGGGCCGGCTCTGCACCCAGCCCGAACTGAAGGTGGAGGTGACCTGCCGCAAAGAGCAGACGGACGCTGTGCTGGCGGCGGTGAAAAAAGCCCACCCCTACGAGGAACCGGTGATCAATGTACTTCCTCTGTGGAAAACCAGCTTCGGCTGAAACAAATACAAAAAGTCCCCCGTACAGCGATTTGCTGTGCGGGGGTTTTGCGTAGCTGCGTATTGATACAGGGAGATTATTTGCCGCTGTCGCCGTAGTTGGACAGCACCCGGGCGCTGGGATCGTTGACGTCACAGCCTTCCCATTCCTTGTTGGGCATCCAGAAACCGGGAATCATTTTGGCCTGGCCGGGGTAGTATTTTTCAAAGATTTCCCGGTAGAGCAGGCTTTCTTTGGTGAAAGGCTGTGCATAGTCGTATTTCTGCCGCAGCTGCTCAAACTGGCTGTCGGTGTAGTACTGCTCGGCATATTCTTTCAGATCGTCCACCATGCTGTGACCCACTGCGTCGCTGAAAGCTGCCTTTTCACGCCAGAGAATGTCATCGGGAAGGATATGGTCCTTTTCAAAGGCCCGGCGCAGCAAATACTTGCCCTTGCCGTATCTGTTCAGCTTGCGGGCGGGGTCGATGGCCATGACATACCGCACAAACTCCAGATCGCCGAAAGGCACCCGGGCCTCCAGACTGTTGGCGGCCAGACAACGGTCTGCCCGGAGCACATCGTAGCAGTACAGTTCCCGCAGACGCTTGGCTGCCTCCTGCTGGAAGGCCGCGGCGTTGGGGGCAAAATCGGTGTACTTATAGCCGAACAGCTCATCCGAGATCTCGCCGGTGAGCAGCACCTTGATGTCGGTGCTCTCGTGGATAGCTTTGCAGACCAGATACATGCCCATGCTGGCCCGGATAGTGGTGATATCAAAGGTGGCCAGGCAACGGATCACCTGCTCCAGGTGGTCCAGCACCTGCTGGCGGGTCATGATCACCTCGGTGTGGTCAGCCCCTATGTAGTCCGCCGCCTGGCGG
This sequence comes from Candidatus Anaerofilum excrementigallinarum, assembly GCA_019115305.1. Taxonomy (GTDB): domain Bacteria; phylum Bacillota; class Clostridia; order Oscillospirales; family Ruminococcaceae; genus Anaerofilum; species Anaerofilum excrementigallinarum. The sequence continues at coordinate 1,115 of DXDW01000068.1, read as the reverse complement.
GCATATTTCAGGTCGATGGCGTCGGTGTCCATGCCGATGGCAAAGGTGCGGATGGGCTTATCCAGCAGCTTGGCGGCAATGGCGCAGACCAGGCTGGAATCCAGCCCGCCCGACAGCAGAAAGCCCAGAGGAGCGTCGGCGTCCAGCCGTTTCTCCACCCCTTTGATCAGCTTGTCGTGGATGTTTTGGCAGATGGTATCCAGGTCGTCGTGGAGATAGCCGTGGACTCTGGCAATGCTCTCAAAGGGAAGAAACTCGCCCTTATAATAGTAATGTCCCGGCGGGAAGGGGATGATATCCTTCACCAATCCCTCCAGGTTGCAGGCCTCGCTGGCAAAGGCAATGGTCCCTCTTTCGCTGTATCCGTAAAACAGCGGCCGGATGCCGATGGGGTCCCGGGCGGCCAGCAGGTCGCCGGTCTCGCCGTCGTAGAGAACACAGGCAAATTCCGCATCCAGATGGCGGAACATCTCCCGTCCGTATTCCCGGTAAAGAGGCAGCAGCACCTCGCAGTCGCTGCCGCTGCGGAAGGTATAGCCCCGCTCTTCCAGCTCCTTGCGGATGCGGCGGAAGCCGTAGATCTCGCCGTTGCAGACCACCCAGCTGCCGTTTTGTTCAAAGGGCTGCATCCCCTCGGGAGTAAGGCCCATGATGGCCAGCCGGGCAAAGCCCAGCCAGCCAAAGGGCGTTTCCACCACCTGCATGGCGTCGGGGCCCCGCATACGGGCCCGGGCCAGATACATCTCCATATCCGCAGCGGAAAGATCTTTTCCCGCGTAACACATAATCATGCACATTGTTGATTCCCCCTCACAGTGTGAAAAATCGGCGGTCCCTTACAGGTTGCTGTATTCCATCAGCGACTGGTCCACCTCACGGGCGGCCGCTTCGCCCTCGGCAATGGCCCACACCACCAAAGACTGCCCCCGGCGGGCGTCGCCGGCGGCAAATACCCGGTCGGCGGTGGTGCGGCAGCTGCCCTCCGGGGTGGAAATGTTGCCCCGCTTGGTCAGCGCCGTGCCCAGAGCTTCGGGCAAAGCCGTTTCACAGCCCAAAAAGCCTGCGGCAATGAGTACCAGATCGGCGGCGATTTCCCGCTCGCTGCCTTCCACAGG
>DXDW01000067.1 GCA_019115305.1 Candidatus Anaerofilum excrementigallinarum | reverse complement strand
AGGGGCTGATGTGCATGCCGTGGAGCAGAAGCTCCCCGTCCTCGATCTCCACCCAGGAGTCCTTGAGATTCACCTGGCCCATCCGCAGGCTTTTCACCTCGGTGCCCACCAGCTCAATGCCGGCTTCCATGGCCTCGATGACGAAATAGTCGTGGCGCGCCTTCCGGTTGGCCGCGATGCTGCGATTGGTCTGCTTGGCTTGTGCGGCCATCCTGCTCATCTCCTCTTTCTTGGGTGGTACATTATTATACCTCTAAACTATCGCTGCTGTCAAGTCACATTTCGCCCCGGCCGCTGAGCGCCCGGTAGAGGGTGGTCTCGTCGGCGTATTCCAGGCTGCTGCCCACCGGCAGGCCGTAGGCCAGGCGGGTGGTCTTGATGCCCAGGGGTTTGATGAGCCGGGCCAGATAGGTGGCGGTGACCTCGCCCTCCACCGTGGGGCTGGTGGCCATGATAACCTCCTTCACCTCGCCGTCCTGCAGCCGGGCCAGCAGTTCCCGGATGCACAGCTGGTCGGCGCCGATGCCGTCCACCGGAGAAAACAGCCCGTGGAGCACATGGTACAGCCCCTGGTACTCCCGGGTCCGCTCAAAGGCGGTGACATCCCGGGGGCTTTCCACCACGCAGATGACGCTGCGGTCCCGCTTGGGGCTCTGGCAGATGGGGCAGATCTCCTCCTCGGTGTAGTCCTGGCAGATCTTGCACCGGTGCAGCCGGCGATGGGCGTCCAGAATGGCCTGGGACAGCGCCTCGGCCTCGGCGTCGGTCATGCTCATCACCTGGTAGGCCATGCGGGTGGCGTTTTTGCGCCCCACCCCCGCAAACCGGCTGAACTGCTCCACCAGCTGCTGCAAAGGCCCTGCCTGTTTTGCCATGTTGGTCATCCTTTCCCTTCGGTATTCCGCCGTTTTCACAGCATGGGCCGCGAAAGGGCTTTTTAACCCTGTCGCGGCCGTAAAAATTTCTCTCTTACAGATTCATGCCGGGGATGTTCAGCCCACCGGTGATCTTGCCCATCTCGGCGGCGGAGTTCTCATCCACCAGCCGCACCGCCTCGTTGACGGCGGCAGCCACCATATCTTCCAGCATCTCCACATCATCGGGGTCCACGGCCTCGGGCTTGATCTTCACCGAAGTGACCTGGTGGTTGCCCAGCATGGTCACCTCGATCATGCCGCCGGCGGCGGTGGCGTGGTACTCGGTGGCCTCCAGCTCGGCCTGCTTGTTCTGCATGTCCTCCTGCATCTTCTGGGCCTGGCGCATCAGGGCGTTGACGTCGGTTTTTCCGTATCCTTTGGGCATTCTGGCTTTCATTGCTGTTCCTCACTTTCTTTTACTACCTGCTTCACCTCGATCTCCACCCCCAGCGCCGCAAGCTGGCGCAGGGTGTCCTCGGTGCTGGCAGTGTCGGCCTTTTGGGCCTTTTTTGCGGATTCATAGGGGCCGATGCCGTAGCGGACGCCGGCCGTTTCCTCGATGACCTTTTTCAAAAGCCGCCGGGAATAGTCGTTTTTGCGGATATATTCCAAAAACATCTCGCTGCCGTCGATGAGCACCCGGCGGCCGTCGCAATAGGCCCGGGAATCCCGCAGATTGGCATAGAGCAGCGGGTCCCGCCCTTTGAGCAGCGCCACCACCCGGTCCCACATGGCAAAGGGCTCGGCGGGACCGGCCTGGGCGGCGGGAGCCTTGGCTGCCGGCTTTGCTTCGGCCGGGGGCTCCTGTTCCGGAGGCGCGGTCTGCACCGGCGGAGCCGTCTGGACAGGCGGCGCCGTTTGGACAGACTGCATCGGCTGGGCAGACTCTGCCTGCTGCACCGGCTGGACCGGTGCCGGCTGCCCGGAAGGCTGGGCCGGGTTTCCGCCGATGGGGGGCATGGCGGTGGGGGTGGTATACCCCTGGCGCAGGGGCTGGGCCGCGGGCTGGACAGGCTGAGCCGTCTGCACCGGGGCGGGCTGGCAAAGCTGGAACAAGGCCAGCTCCAGCTCGATGCGCTGGTCGGCGCCCCGGCTCATCTGCTCCATGGCCGCCCCCAGCAGCCGCACTGCACGCACGCAGTCGGCGGCGGGGTAATCGCCGCATTCGGCGAGATATTTCCGTTCTTCCTCGTCGGGCAGGCTGGTCAGCAGATCGCCGCCTCCCGGCATACCGGCCAGCAGCAAATTGCGGTAATGGCCGATGAGCTCCTCACACAGCCGCCGCAGATCCACGCTGCGCTGGCGCAGCCGGGCCACTTCGGCCAGGGCCTCGGCGGCGTTCTGCCGCACCGCCGCGCCGCTGATGGCAAAGAGATAGCTTTTGTCGGTGACGCCGGCCATCTGCCGCACGGTATCCAGATCCACCTGATCGGTGACGCCGGCGCAGGTGTCCAGAATGGACAAGGCGTCCCGCAGAGCGCCGTCGGCCAGCCGGGCGATCAGCTGGGCAGCCTCGCCGGAAAGGCCGATCTTTTCCTCGGCGGCCACCTGTTCCAGCCGGGCGGCGATGTCGGCGGGCTGGATGCGGCCGAAATCATACCGCTGGCAGCGGGAGAGGATGGTGGCGGGCACCTTGTGGATCTCGGTGGTGGCCAGAATAAAGATGATGTGGGGCGGCGGCTCCTCCATGATCTTCAGCAGGGCGTTGAAGGCCGCGATGGAGAGCATGTGCACCTCGTCGATGATATACACCTTGTACTGGCAGACGCTGGGGGTATAGGCGGTCTCGTCCCGCAGATCCCGGATGCTGTCCACGCCGTTGTTGGAGGCGGCGTCGATCTCCACCACGTCCAGGATGGAGCCGTCGTCCACTCCCCGGCAGATCTCGCACTGGCAGCAGGGATCTCCCTGCTGGCGGTTGGGACAGTTCACCGCCTTGGCAAAGATCTTGGCGCAGGTGGTCTTGCCGGTTCCCCGGGTGCCGGTGAACAGATAGGCATGGCCGATGCGGCCGGTGCGAAGCTGATTCTGCAGGGCCGTCACGATGGCCTGCTGGCCCACCACATCCTCAAACCGCATGGGCCGCCATTTGCGGTAAAGCGCACGATATGCCACAGCCTTCTCCCCTTTCTGCAAAGCATACACAAAAGCCGGACCGGGAGCGGCGGTATCCGCCATGGTGTGCTGTTGGGCATACGGAGGACAGGAGATCTGCGGCGCACAGGACAAACCACTTAATGCTGCTCGGTTCCCCGCCTGACATGGTTCATGGGGCCCCATCGCACAGGGCCCGCCCTCCGTATGCCGAACAGCGCATTTCTGCCCCCTTGTCCGGCAGACAGCATTATACCATATATTTTGCCCCGATGCAAGTATTCCGCCGCAAAACTACCGGCGGAGAAAATCGCATTCGGGGCAGCGGGCATAATAGAACATATACTGCTGCAATACCCCCAGAGCCGGCCGATACCGCCGGGGCCACCTGCCGCCGTACACCTTGTCCAGCACCCGCCGAATCCACACATCCACCGGGGCCACCGCCAGCCGGTGGTAGCCGAACAGGGCGGTGCAGCTGGCCACCTTGATCCCCACCCCCGGCACCTGCTGGAGAATTTCCAGCAATTGGCCGTCCTTAAGCCGGGCCAGTTCTTCCAGTTCCAGCCGTCCGTCTGCCGCCATCTGCGCCGCCGCCTTCACATAGTCCACCCGGTATCCCAGACCGCAGTCGGCCAAGGTCTGAGGGTCGGCCGCAGCCAGGGCCCCGGGGGCGGGAAAGGCATACTTCACCCCGGCGGGGGTGTCGAAAGGCGCCCCGAAGGCCCGGCAGAGCTTTTCCACCGCCGTGCGGATGGCCGGAATGCTCTTGCGCTGGGAGATGATGAAGCTGATAAGCATTTCAAAGGGCTGCTGGCGCAGGATGCGCAGCCCCGCCCCGTACTCCGCCGCCCGCTGCAAAAAGCCGTCCTTTTTGAGGGCCAGGGCCCGGAAGGGGGCGTAGTCGGTGTCCAGGTCGAAATAGTCCCGCCACACCGCTTCCCATTCCTGGGGCGGGCAGGAAATTTCGTATTGGTCCCCGCCCAAAGGCCGGATGGACAGCCAGCGGCCCAGGGCCACCAGCTGGACGCTGCCGTCGTCGGCGGCGGTCATGCGGAAGCACTGGCCGCTTTCGGCGATGCCGGCCAGATCAAATTCCGGGATGCAGACGATTGCCATATCTTTCTCCTTATATACAAAAAGCGCCGGAAAAAGGCCACATACCCTTTTCCGGCGCAAAATGCCTGCATGACAGGGGCTTATTTGATGATTTCGCCCTCTTTGGGACCGCCGGCGGCGTTGCTCTCGTCGGTGTCGATGTGCATGGCGGTGGCGTAGCTGGGACTTACCCGGATGACCACGTCGTCAAACACCAGCTTACGGCCTTCGCCGCCGCAGGCTACCTTGACGATCTGCTTGTCGGTCACACCGGCGGCCTCGGCGTCGGCGGGGGTCATATGGACATGACGCATGGCAACGATCACGCCCTCTTTCAGTTCCACTTCACCCTTGGGGCCAACCAGCTTGCAGCCGGCGGAACCGGCCACGTCGCCGCTCTCCCGGACGGGGGCGGTCAGACCGATGCTGCGGGCGTCGGTGGCGCTCAGCTCCACCTGGTCAGCGCTGCGGCAGGGTCCCAGGATGGACACATTGGCCAGCTCCTTCTTGGGGCCGACAACGGTCACCCGCTCGTTGGAAGCGTACTGGCCGGGCTGGCTCAGCATCTTCTTGACGGTCAGCTCATAGCCGGCGCCGAACAGGGTCTCCAGGGTCTCCTTGGTCACATGTACATGACGGGCAGAAGTTTCAACCAGAATATTCATTCTTAAATTCCTCCGTTTCAAGCAAAAATGCTCTAGATTTATTGTAACACATCCGGCGGCAACTTCAAGGGGCAAGGGGGACTTCGGGGTGTATTTTTTGTATTTTTGTGCTACAATGTGTGCAGATCGTGTCTGCGGGCGCTTGCCCGCTGAATTTTCCGGGAGGTGTTTTATATGGATCTGGACCAGCTTCGCGCGGGGTGTCTGGGCTGTCAGAAATGCGGTCTGTGCGCCACCCGCACCAATGTGGTGTTCGGCACCGGGGTGGCCGACGCCGAGGTGATGTTCATCGGGGAAGGCCCCGGCCAGCAGGAGGACGAGCAGGGCCTGCCCTTTGTGGGCCGCAGCGGCCAGCTGCTGGACCGGTACCTGGAAGCCATCGGACTGTTCCGGGACAAAAACATCTTCATCGGCAACATCGTCAAGTGCCGCCCGCCCCAGAACCGTGACCCGCTGCCCGAGGAGCGCCAGGCCTGTCTGCCCTGGCTGCGGGAGCAGTTCCGGCTGATCCAGCCCAAGATCGTGGTCTGTCTGGGTCGCATCGCCGCCCAGCAGATCATCCGTCCGGATTTCTCGGTGACCAAGGAGCACGGCCAGTGGACCCAGAAGGGGGGCGTCTGGTTCACCGCCACCTTGCACCCCGCCGCCCTGCTGCGCAATCCCCGCCAGAAACCCGACGCCTTCGAGGACTATGTGGCCATCCGCCAGAAGATCCACGAGGTCTGCACCCACACCTACACTGTATAAAAAGGAGAAACCGCCATGCCTATCCGCTTTGCCATCCTCACCGCCGGCAACATCGCCGGTCAAATGGCCGAAACCGTCTCCCATATGCCCGAGATCTGCCGCTGGGCCGTGGCCGCCCGGGACCTGGACCGCGCCCAGGCCTTTGCCGAAAAATACGGCTTTGCCCATGCCCGGGGCAGCTACCAGGAAGTCTACGACGACCCCGAGGTTGATCTGGTCTACATCGGCAGCCCCCACAGCCACCACTACCAGCAGGCCAAGGACGCCATTCTGGCCGGCAAGCATGTGCTGTGCGAAAAGCCCCTGGCCCCCAACGCCGCCCTGGCCAAGGAACTGTTCCGACTGGCCAAGGAAAAGGGCGTACTGCTGGCCGAAGCCACCTGGACCCGGTATATGCCCTTTGTGCCGGCCCTGCGCCAGGTGCTGGAAGAAGGCGCCATCGGCAAACCCCTGTCCATGATCTGCGATTTCGGCTTTCCCGTATCCGGCCGCGCCCGGCTGGCCCGGCCCGAGCTGGCGGGAGGCGCTCTGCTGGATCTGGGCATCTATCCCCTCACCATGGCGGCTTTGGTGTTCGGCGAGGCCGTGAACACCACCGGCCTGTGCGCCAAGACCGAAGAAGGCGTGGACGCCCAGGACTGCATCTGCCAGACCTTTGCCGGGGGCGAGACCGCCCTGCTCCACGCCAATATGCTCTGCGCCCTGGACAACCATGCGGTGATCTACGGCGAAAAAGGGCAGATCCGGTTGCCCCTGTTCTGGCACTGCGAAGAGTTCACCGTGCTGCCCCGGGAGGGCGAGAGCCGCGCCTATTCCTTCCCCCACCGGATCAGCGGCTACGAGTACGAGGTGGAAAGTGCCGTTCGGGCCATCCAGGCCGGGCAGCTGGAATGCCCCGAAATGCCCGCCGCCGAAACGATCCGGATGCTGGAAATGATGGACGCCCTGCGGGCAAGCTGGGGCATCCGCTATCCCTTTGAATAACACCGCGCTGCCGGGAGATGAGTGAGATGGAAGAATTTCGTCTGTATGTTTCGGGCATCCTGCTGGGCAAGTTCTGGCAAGAGGACGGCCGGCTGCTCCACAGCCCTCTGGGGCTGGAAAAGCCGGAATACGCCCCCGCCGCCCCTTTGAACGAAGCCTCCGACAGCGCCTACCGGGTCCACGCCCGGTTTTCTCCCCTGGCGGTGCTGTCCCGGCTGGAGAAAACCGCCGCTGCCCTGGCAGACAGCCCCGCCGAAATCGAGATAGCCGGAGCCCGCTATACCCAGGGCAGCCCGGGGCACTACCAGCAGCGCGGCGCCCACTGGCCGGTGGATATCTGGCTGGAAGAGGGAAAAATCATCGCCTTTCTCTGCCCCAGCCGGGACTCCATGGCCATTCTGGTGCGGGCGGGCTATGAATCCGCCACCCCGCTGGCCCGCTGGGGCGGGCTGCTCTCGGCCCCCCTGCAGGGGGTAAAAGGCCCCTTTGCCTGCCGGGTCCCCATGCGGGACGGTACCAAACTGGCGGGGCTCTGCTGGCTGCCCGACGCCCCGGGGCCCTTCCCCACCATTCTGGTCCGCACCCCCTACAACAAGGAAAAAGGGGCCGAAAGCTACTGGCGTTTTGTCCGCCGGGGCTACGCGGTGCTGGTGCAGGACGTGCGGGGCAAGGGCGAAAGCGAGGGGGAATGGCTGCCCCACTATTACGAGGTGGAGGACGGCAGCGACACTTTGGACTGGATCGCCGCCCAGCCCTGGTCCAACGGCCGGGTGGGCAGTTACGGCGGCAGCTATCTGGGCTATGTCCAGTGGTGCACCGCCGCCAGCGGCAATCCCCACCTCAAGGCCATGGTGAGCATGGTCACCGCCGGTTCCTCCTTTGTGGACATCGTCCGCCGGGGCGGGGCCTGGTGCAGCGGCAGCATGGCCTGGAACTTCTCGGTGAGCGGCAAGGACTACGACCCTTCTCTTATGGAGCGGGACGACTGGGCCGAAGTGCTGGACGTGCGCCCTCTGGACCAGCTGGACACCAAAGCCCTGGGCCACCCCATCCCCTTCTGGCACAAGATGCTGGACCACCCCGATGAGGACGAGTTCTGGAAGATGGGCGACTGGAAATCCCGCTATGCCGGCCCGCCGGTGCCGGTGCTGATTCAGAGCGGCTGGTTCGACGACAACGGCATGGGCACCACCGAGGCCCTGGACCTCACCGCCGGCTGGCCCTGCCGCCGGGTGATACTGGGACCCTGGCACCACGCCGGCAACTCTGCCTACGATCTCCATGCTCTGTCTTTTGGCGAAAACGCCATCCGGTGGGACCTGGACCTGCTCTATCTCAACTGGCTGGACCACTATCTGGCCCAGACCGCCCCGCTGCTGGACGGCCCCGCCGTGGAATACTACTCCACCGGCGCCGGGCGCTGGAAACAGGCGGCCAGCTGGCCCCCGGCGGGCTGCCGCCCCCGGCAGCTGTATCTGGACGGCGACCGGCTCACCGGCCAGCTGCCCGAAAAGGCGGGCCGGCGGGAGTACCGCTACGACCCCAGCCAGCCCGCCTCCCAGCTCATCGACATGGAGGAAAACGAGCTGGCGGTCCCCGGCGACTACTCCCGGCAGGAGCTGCGGGGGGACTATCTGGTCTTTTCCACCCCGGCCCTCACCGCCCCGTTGACGGTGACCGGCGACTGCACCGTCACCCTTTGGGTGGAAAGCACCGCCCCCGACACCGATTTTGTGGTGCGCATCTGCGACGCCGGCCCCGAGGGCAGCAGCATCCGGCTGGCCGACGGCGTGCTCCGGGCCCGCTACCGGGAGGGCTTCGACCACCCGGTCTGGCTCCAGCCCGGCCAGCCCGCCCGGCTGACCATCCGCACCAGCAAGCTCAGCCACACCTTCCTGCCGGGGCACCGGCTGCGGCTCACGGTGACCAGCAGCGCCAAAAATCTCATCTTCCCCCACCCCAACACCCGCGCCGCCGAGCAGGGCGAGGGCTGGCAGACCGCCTGCAACACGGTGCACACCGGCGGAGCCTTCGCCAGCTGCCTGCTGCTGCCGGTGGAAGAATAAAAACGCCAAGGAGGCCCCATGGAACTGGAGATACGCCTTTCGGTGCGCCAGCTGGTGGAATTTCTGCGCCAGACCGGCAGCATCGACAGCCGGTTTTCCGGCTTTGACCGGGCGCTGGAAGGAGCCCGCATCCACCGCCGACTGCAAAAGCAGGCCGGGGAAGGCTACGAGGCCGAGGTGCCCCTCAAGCGGGATTACCCCTTCCAGGAGGCGGTCTTTACTTTGGAAGGCCGGGCCGACGGCATCTTCACCGACGAAAACGGTGTGGTGACCATCGACGAGATCAAGACCACCGACCTGCCCCCCGAGCGCATCACCATGGACCACAACCCGGTCCACTGGGCCCAGGGGCAGGTCTACGCCGCCATCTGGGCGGCTCAAAACCAGCTGGACCAGACAGCGGTGCGGCTGACCTATTTTGCCACCGAGACCGAGGAGATCATCCGGTATACCCGGCTGTTTTCCGCCGCCGAGCTGGAAGATTTTGTCCGGGGCCTGCTGGAAGAATATCTCCCCTGGGCCCGGCGGCAGGCGGCCTGGGAACGCAAGCGCACCGCTTCCCTGGCCCGGCTGGCCTTTCCCTTTTCCCGCTACCGCACCGGGCAGCACGCTCTGGCCGGGGCTGTCTACAAGGCCATGCGGGCGGGAGAAAATCTGCTGGTGCAGGCCCCTACCGGCACCGGCAAGACCATGAGCACCTTGTTCCCCTCTCTGCGGGCCATGGGGGACGGCTGCGGCCAGCGGCTGTTTTACCTCACCGCCAAAACCACCACCCGGGCCGCCGCCGAGGAAGCCCTGGGGCTGCTGCGGCAGAAAAATCCCGATCTGGCCCTGCGATGGATCACCCTCACCGCCAAGGACAAGGTCTGTCTCCTGGAAGAACGCCAGTGCACCCCCGATGCCTGCCCCTACGCCAACGGCTATTACGACCGGGTAAAAGACGCGGTGTGGGCGGCCTTGGATGAGGAGGAATTTTCCCGCATCCGGCTGGAGGAACTGGCCCGGCGGTTCACCGTCTGCCCCTTTGAACTGGGGCTGGACCTCTCCCTCTGGTGCGACGCCATCATCGGAGACTACAACTATCTGTTCGACCCCACCGTCTGTCTCCACCGCTTTTTCGACAGCAAGGGGGACTATCTCTTTCTTGTGGACGAGGCTCACAACCTGGTGGAGCGGGCCCGGGACATGTACTCGGCCAGCTTGCAGAAAAGCGCCTTTCTCGAGGTCAAAAAGGCTCTGGGACGCAAAAAAGGCAAGCTGGGGGCGGCGATCCAAAAGATCAACAACACCCTGCTGGAGCTGCGCCGCCGGTGCGAGGAGGAGGGCGGCGAGGAAAAGAGCCTGGTGCTGCCCGAACCGCAAAAGGAACTCAACCGGCTGCTGGAGCGGGCGGTGGGACCCTTTCAGGAATGGCTGGAACAGCACGAGGGGGACCCCGCCCACCCGGTGGTACTGCAGCTGTATTTCGACCTGAAATTCTACCTGCGGATGGCCGAACTCTACGACGACCACTACGTCACCTTGCTCCACGCCTTCGGCAGCGATCTGCGGATCACCCAGCTCTGCCTGGACCCCTCGGATTTTCTCGCCGACAAGCTGGCCAAGGGCCGGGGCGCGGTGCTTTTCTCCGCCACCCTCTCCCCCGGCCGCTATTACCGGGACACTTTGGGGGCAGGAGAGGAGGCCAGGCTGGCCGCCCTGCCCAGCCCCTTTGCCCACCGGCAGCTGGGGCTGTTCGCTTTGCCGGTGTCCACCAAATACCAGGCCCGACAGGCCGGGGCGGAATACCTGGCCCGCTGCATTGCCGCCATGGCCGGGGCCAAAACCGGCAACTATATCGCCTTTTTCCCCAGCTACCAGTATCTGGAGATGGTGCGGGAGCCCTTTGAGCGGCTTTTTCCTGATATCGAGGTACTGGCCCAGGCCCCGGGCCTGTCCGACGAGGAGCGCAGCGCCTTTCTGGACAAATTCACCCCCGACCCCGAGCGGTCCATGGTGGCCTTCTGCGTCATGGGCGGGGTGTTCGGCGAAGGGGTGGACCTGGCCGGCAGCCGGCTCATCGGTGCAGCCATTGTGGGGGTGGGACTGCCCCAGGTCAGCGCCCGGCAGAACGCCCTGCGCTGCTACTACGACCAGAAAAATGGCCAGGGCTTCGAGTACGCTTACCAGTACCCCGGCCTCAACAAGGTGCTCCAGGCTGCCGGGCGGGTGATCCGCACCGAGAACGACCGGGGAGTGGTGCTGCTGCTGGACGAGCGGTTCTACCAGCCCCGCTACCGCCAGCTGCTGCCGCCCCACTGGCAACACTGCCGCTTTGTGGGCCGGGGGGAGGACCTCTCCGCCCTGCTGGCGGATTTCTGGAACCAGGAATAAAAAACAGGCGGCCGCGCTTTTTCCCAAAAGGAAAGGCGCGGCCGCCTGCTTTATTTTGTTTTGGAGGGGATATTACCGGCGATGCCCCACCCGGGGAGTGGCGTCGTAGAAGCCGGTTTCCAGCTGATCCCCCATAGACAGGGACCGGGCGGTGCCCATGGCCACACAGTTGACGGGATCGTCGGCCACCCGCACATCCACCTTCAGCTTCTCCCGGAAGTACTCGGCCAGGCCCTTCAGCTGGGCCACGCCGCCGGTGAGCACAACCCCTTCGCTGTAAATGTCGCCGGCCAGCTCAGGCGGGGTGCGCTCCAGCACCTGGTGCGCCGCCACGCCCAGCTGCTCCACACAGCGCATTACCGGCTCGTAGAGGTCCTCGGTCTTGACGATCTGCCGCTGAGGCAGGTTGGTGATGAGGCTGCGGCCTTTTACCTCCATGCTCTCGCTGAACTTGCGCTGGGGGCAGCAGGCCACCGCCTTTTTCAGCTCCTCGGCGGTGCGCAGGCCGATCACCAGGCTGAACTTCTGGCGCACCTCCTTGACGATCTCCTCGTCCAGCAGGTTGCCGGCCACGGCGATGGAGTTGGCCTGCACCTTGCCGCCCAGGCTGATGACGGCGATATCGGTGGTGCCGCCGCCCAGATCGATGAACATATGTCCCTTGGGCTGGGTGATGTCAATGCCGCTGCCCAGAGCGGCGGCGATGGGCTCGTCAATGAGGAACACCTGCCTCGCGCCTGCCGACACCACCGCCTCCACCACGGCGTCGCTCTCGATGCCGGTGATGGCTGCGGGCACGCAGACCGCCACCCGGGGCTTGATCACCCGGGAATCGTACACCCGGTTGACAAACTGCTGGATCATCTTTTTGGTGAGCACATGGTTGGAGATAACGCCGTCCTTGAGGGGGCGCTCCGCCGAAATATAGGCCGGGGTGCGTCCCACCATGGCAAAGGCCTCGTTGCCCACTGCCAGCACCTTGTCGTCGTGGCGGTGGTCCACCGCCACCACCGACGGCTCGTTGAGGATAACGCCCTTGCCTTCCAGGGCTACGATCACCGAAGTAGTACCCAGATCGATACCGATATCATTCATTGCCATAGTAAAAATCCCCTTTCTTCCCCTGTCTGTTGTTCCGGCCGCTGACCCCGCCTTATGCCGTGGCCAGAGTCACCGCCCCCACATACCGGGCCCCTGCCTGCCGCAGCGCCCGGGCTGCTTCGGTCAAGGTGGAGCCGGTGGTGGTCACATCGTCCACCAGCAGCACAGCCTTGCCCTCTACCAGCTGGGCCCGCTGCACCCCATAGGCTCCGCGGAGATTAGCCCGCCGCTGTTCGCCGTCCAAATCCACCTGCCGGCGGGTCTCGCGGATCTTCTGCAAGGTGTCGGCGGGAGCCAATGGCAGCCCGCAGGCCGCCCAGATTCCCCGTCCCAGCAGCCGGGGCACATCGTAGCCCCGGCCCCGGCGCTCCTTCGCCGTGGATGGTATCGGGATGATTATATCAAATTCTGCGGCAAAAGTATAGAAATCCTGCCGGGAAAAGAGCGCCAGCACCAGATTTTCTCCCAGCGCCGGGCGGTGGCCGAACTTCATGCGCAGGATTGCCGCCTGCACCGGGTCCCGGTAGCGCCAGCCGCAATACAGCCGGTCCACCCCTTCCGGGGGCGAGGGCCGCTGCCCCAGTTCCAGCCGCTTCAGCAGCGGTGCGCAGTCGGCACAAAGCTGTCTTGGCAGCACCGGTCTGCCGCACAGCGGGCAGCGGGGCGGAGCCAGCCACCAGCCCATGCGGTGCAGTTTCAGCCGGGCGCTTTCGGCGGTCATGTCATCTCCTCCAGCATCCGCGCCAGGCAGGAATACCGCAGCTGGTGGCGGCTGTTGCCCACCATGGCCGCCACGGTGGCCCGCCGCCCCGGCAGCACGCAGAGCTGCCGCGCCCGGGTGACGCCGGTGTACAGCAGATTGCGGTACTGGAGTTTCTGGGGGGTCTCGGCCACCGGGATCACCACCGCCGGGAACTCACAGCCCTGGCTTTTGTGGATGGTCACGGCATAGGCAGGTTCCAGCTCCTCCATCTGCTCGGCGGCGTAGACCACCCGCCGGTCGTCAAACCGCACCTCCAAAGCCGGCTCCCCCGGGTCGATGCGCTGGATATAGCCGATATCCCCGTTGAAGGCTCCGGCGCCGTTTTCGCCGCCGTCCCGCTCGTAGAGGATGTCGTAGTCGTTGCAGATCTGCATCACCTTGTCCCCCTGGCGCCAGACGCGGCTGCCCCGCTTGAGCTCCGGCTTGCCGGGCATGGGCGGGTTGAGCAGCTGCTGCAGCAATTCGTTCATGGCCTCGGTACCCAAGGGGCCCTTGCGGCTGGGACAGAGCACCTGGATATCCCGCACCGGGTCCAGCTGGTAGGTGCGGGGCAGCCGGGTGGATACCAGATCGCAGACCAGCTGCTGGCAGGCCGCGCCCCCAGCCTCGATCATGAAGAAATCGTCGGTCTTGCCTCCCTGCTTCGGCAGCTTGCCCTCCACGATGCCGTGGGCGTTGGAAACGATGAGGCTTTCCGCCGCCTGGCGGAAGATCTCGGTGAGCCGCACCGTGGGCACCCGGCCGCTGCGCAGCAGTTCCCCCAGCACATTGCCGGGTCCCACGCTTGGCAGCTGGTCGGCGTCACCCACCAGCACCAGCCGGGCGCTGGGGCGCAGAGCCGCCAGCAGGCTTTCAAACAGCTTGTCGTCCACCATACTCATCTCGTCCACAATCACCACATCCGCCCGCAGGGGGTTGGACTCGTTGTGGATGAACCGGGCCTCCTCGCTGCCCTTGGAGAAATCCACCTCCAGCAGTCGGTGGATGGTCTTGGCCTCCCGGCCGGTGAGCTCACTGAGCCGCTTGGCCGCCCGGCCGGTGGGGGCCGCCAGAGCCACCCGGTCCAGCTGCTGTTCAAACAGGGCCAGAATGGCGTTGACGATGGTGGTCTTGCCGGTGCCGGGGCCGCCGGTGAGCACCATCACCCGGTTTTCCAGGGCTGTGCGGATGGCCTGTTTCTGCAGAGGAGCATACTGGATGCCCCCGGCCTTTTCCAGTATCCGGATGCTCTGTTCCAGCCCCTTGGGCGGGTTCACCGGCCGCTCCAGCATCTGGGAGAGGGCCCGGGCGATATACCGCTCGGTGCGGTACATATCTTCCAAAAACACATAGACCTTGCCGCCGTATTCAGCGGTGGCCAGACTTTTTTCCTCGGCGGCCTTTTCCAGCTGGTGGAGCATCTGATCCTCCTCCAGCCGCACCAGCCCCGCGGCCTTGGCGCACAGCTGCCCGGCGGGCAGACAGGTGTGGCCGTTCTGCAGGTTGTGCCGCAGCACATACTCAAAGGCGGCCAAAGCCCGCAGGCTCTCCCCGGCGTCCAGCCCCTTTCTGGCGGCCATGGCGTCCACCTCAGCAAACCGCAGATAGGCCGGGGCGCCGCAGAGCAGATAGGGGTTGCGGGTCACCGCCTCCACCGTAGCGGGGCCCAGATGGCGATATACCGCCATGGCCCGGGCGGGAGAAAGCCCCAGCTGGCCCAAAAACAGCACCGCCTCCCGCAGTCCCTGGCGGCGGTGGAAGGCATCGGAGATCTCCCGGGCCTTTTCTCCGCTGATGCCCTTGATGTCGGTAAGGCGGGCGGGGTCGTTGGCGATGACGTCCAGGGTGTCGTCTCCGAACCGGGCCACCAGCTTTTTGGCGGTGGCGGGCCCGATGTGGGGCAGCGCCCCGCAGGAGAGATACCGCAGAATCCCCCGGCTGGTCTCGGGCAGCTGCACCACGCAGCTGTCGGCCTGGAACTGAAAACCGAAGGTGGCGTGGGTGGTGAAATGGCCGGTGACCACCACTTCCTCCCCCTGGTTGATCTCCCCCAGCTCTCCCACCACGGTGATGAGATCCTCGTCGGCCAGCAGCTCGGCCACGCAGTATCCGTTTTCCTCGTTGCGGTAGACGATGTGCTCCACCGTGCCCCGCATCTGCAGTGTTTCCGCCACTGTGCCTTCCCTCCTGCCGCCCTGCGGCTCCAAAATACAACTTATTTTATATTATAGCCTGTTTCGGCCGGTTTGTAAATGCGGCCAGGGCTCGCAAAGGCCCCTTGTCCCCTGGCAAAAAACGTGCTATAACAATACCATCGCCGGCAGAGCCGGCCTACTGCACCCAGGAAAGGAAGTGCTTTTTATGCCCATCACCATCCACATCTATTACAGCGGCCCGGCAGGAAACGCCCGCCGATTCGCCCAGGAAATGCTGGACAGCGGCACAGTATCGGCCATCCGGCAGGAAGCGGGTAACCTGCGCTACGAGTATTATTCTCCTCTGGAGGACCCCGACACCTTGCTTCTCATCGACAGCTGGGCCGACCAGCAGGCCCTGGACCGGCACCACGCCTCCCCCATGATGGAAACCATCGCCCAGTTGCGGGAAAAATACCAGCTCACCATGGAGGTGGAGCGCTTTGTTTCCGACGAAGGGGGCATTCCCGCCTCCGACCGGGCCTTTTTGGTATAAAAGAGGGACATTTTCCCCCTTTCGGAGGTATTTTGCTTTTTTTGCCGGCGTAAGTATGGTATACTAGTGGTTGACTGTTTGGCAGTCGGTATTTTGCACAGAAAACACAGAAAGGAATCTGTTGGTATGAAAGAAAACAAACCCGGCGCCATGCGCCTGGCCCTGCAGCTGCTGCAGGGTATGCTCATCGGCGTGGGCGCCGTGCTGCCCGGCATTTCCGGCGGCGTGCTCTGCGTGGTGTTCGGCATCTACAAACCCGTCATGGAGCTTCTCTCCGATCCCTTCCGCAAATTCCGCACCCATGTGCCCCGGCTGCTGCCGGTGATCGTGGGCATGGGCGTGGGCTTTCTGGGCATCGCCAAGATCCTGGCCTTTTTCCTGGAAGCCTACCCCGATCCCTCAGTCTGCCTGTTCATCGGTCTGATCACCGGCATGCTGCCTTCCCTGTTCCGGGAAGCCGGCGAGCAGGGCCGCCCCAAGGGCTGCTGGATTCCCCTGGTGGCCGCCTTCGCCTTTATCCTGGCGCTGCTCATCTCCCTGAACCTGTTCTCGGTGACCATCGCCCCCAGCTTCGGCTGGTATCTGTTCTGCGGCTTCTGCCTGGCCCTCAGCGTCATCGCCCCGGGCATGAGCTTCTCCACTCTGCTGATGCCCCTGGGTCTGTACACCCCCTTTGTGGACGGCCTGGGCAGCCTGCACTTTGACGTACTGATCCCCGCCGGCATCGGCGCGGTGGTCACGGTGATCTGCCTGGCCAAGGCGGTGGACGCTCTGTTCGACCACTTCTATGCCTATGCCTTCCACGCCATCATCGGCATCGTCATCGCTGCCACCATCATGATCGTGCCCTTCCAGAGCTTTGCCGCTTCGGCAGGTGCTCTGGTGGTGAACCTGATCTGCCTGGCGGTGGGCGTTGTCGGCGCCCTGGCCCTGGACAAATTCAACAGCAGCATCCCCAAGGAAGACTGATTTTTCCCACACAAAAACGGCCGGTACCATGTGAGGTACCGGCCGCTTTTTCTATCTCTGCCTTCTCTGCCCAAAAGCCGCCTGCGGCGGCAAAGGCACTTCTTCCGGGTGCATCCATCCCGAAACCGGCGTGGGCTCTGTGGCCACCCCCGCCGCTTTCAGCTCTTGTTTTTCTTTTTTTGAATTGCCTTGCCAACGGCGAATTCTGCCAGCAGCAGCACCGCTACGCCAGCGCCATAGGCCGTCTTCGCCAGCCTTCTGCTATCGGAATAGTGGAAGACGTCTGTCTCCACCGTTTTTTGCCCTGTTACCGTCACCTGCTGTTTCGTAAAAATTCCGCCGGTGATAAAGGTATAGGGGTCCTCGTCGGCGGGAATCAGCGTGTCGGTATCCGCCTTCACCCGGTACCGGGGCGCCACCAGATCCCATTCCAGGCAGACCGCCCGCACCTCCCCGGCGCTGTTCTCGTACAGCACCCAGCTGTCGGCGTCGGATCCCCGGATATCCAGCGTCCCGTCCTCCCGGGTATAGCGGCCCGCAATGGCAGTGATCTCACAGCCGCTGAAATAATCCAGTCCGGCCAGCCCCTCCGGCGTCACCGGTGCCGACTGGGTGTAGACAAACAGAATGGGAATCAGCACCACCACGGCGATATCCGCCGCTATAAGCAGTATCCATTTCAAGACAAGCCCTGCTGCACCGTGTTTTTGTGTTTGCTCCATCGTTTCGCCTCCTTTCGCTTTACTGAGAAATACTAGAAAGGTCTCATCCTTGATTTAATTATATCACAATAGAATATTTTTTCAACACTTTTTTATTTTAAAAAATGGATTTTATAAGCTTTTTGCACAAAAAAAAACAGTCCCCGCCTGTTTCCAGACGGGGGCTGCATGCACTGCAATGAAACTTATTCGGGCTTTTTGATCTTCTGCAGGGCGGCGTTGATGATCTGCACAGCGTTGGCAGGCATCTTGTCGTTCTGCAGCATGCCGCTCATGCCCTCCAGGGTCATTTCACCCACCATGGCCATCATGCCGGGGTTGAGCTTGACGTTCATGGCGCCGCCGACGATCTGCAGCAGCATGTCCATGGCTTCCTTGCTCTTGGCAATCTCCTTGATGGAGTCCTTGATGGAGTAGTAGGCGGGATCGAAGGTCATCTCCTCGGGCACATCGCTGGTGTCGGCGGTGTCGAACCAGTTGGCCACGCCCTCGCCTCCGTCGTCCTCACGGGGCAAAGTGTAGATGGCGGGCATCTCCTCCACCCGCTCCAGGGTGACGGAATCCATCAGGTCGCCGGCCTTGGCCACCACAGAGGTGAAGCCCTCGGCCAGAGGCACGTTCTCGAACACAAACACCTTGTCGCCCTTCTTGGTGTCGAAGCGGCGGCCGTCCAGGTACAGGGCCACGGTGGGCTGGTTGCTGTACACCTTCACGGTGGTGGTGGCGCCGGCACGCTGGGCATAGCGGCGTCCGCAGACATACACAAAGGGCTCCTCGCTCCAGTAGGCCTTGTACAGGTAGAAGGCCTCCTTGCGGATCTTGCGGTCGATGGTCATCAGGCCCTTGTTGTTGCGGCCGGCCACGCCGCCCTCGTCACGGCCGTCACAGCCGAAGTCGAACATATTCCACACATGGGTGGCCCACAGCCAGGGACGCTCCTCGATGATCTTGGCCATATGCTCGTGGTAGACAGCCTGGTAGGCCTCGGAGTAGTCCTTTACCTTGGGATCGTCGCCATGGTAGGTGATGATGCCCTCGGCGCCGTACTCGGAAATACCCAGAGGAATGTCGGGGTGCATGGCATGGAACTTATCCAGCCACTCCTCGTTGGTCTCCAGCTTGCCGCCGTACCAGCCGAAGTAGTGGTTGTAGCTCACCACGTCGGTGATCTCGTTCATGGGACTGTCCATGGGAACCATGGAAACCTGGGCGATGGTGGACTGACGGGTGGGGTCCAGCTGATGGACCAGCTCGTTCAGATCCTTCAGGTTGTCCAGCAGGCCTTCCTTCATGCCGCCGATGGTGATCTCGTTGGCGATGCCCCAGAAGCAGATGGAGGGATGGTTGTAGTTCTGGTAGATCAGCTCCCGCATCTGGCTGCGGCAGTTCTCATGGGCGGCGGGGTCCTCGTTCATCACGCTGATGAAGGGGATCTCGGCCCAGACGATCAGACCGGCCTCGTCGCAGGCGTTGTAGAATTCCTGGTTGTGCTGGTAGTGGGCCAGACGCACGGTGTTGGCGCCCACTTCGCGGATGAAGTCCACATCCTCCCAGTGCATCCAGTCCTCCAGAGCGTTGCCCACGCCCAGACGGTCCTGGTGACGGGACACGCCCCGCAGCGGGGTCAGCACGCCGTTGAGGTAGAAGCCCTTTTGGGGATCTACATGGAAGCTGCGCACGCCGAACCGGGTGGAAACCTCGTCCACCACCTCATTGCGGCGCACCAGGCTGGCGGTGCAGGTATAGAGGTAGGGGTCCTTGACGCCATTCCACAGGTGAGCGCCGGGCAGGGCAACCTTGACGGCAGCCTTGTCGCAGGGACGGATGGCCTCGGCCACCACATTGCCGTCGGCGTCCTCGATGGAGTACTGAATGGTGTAGTTCTCGTCGGCGTTCTTGACCCAGGCGTTCAGGTCCAGCATAGCGCCGCCGTCGATGACACGGGGGGTGACGGTGAGGCCGGGAGCGCCGTAGAAGTCCAGATCAAAGTGGACAGCGGGCACGACCACCAGGTTCACATCCCGGTACAGGCCGCCGTAGAAGGTGAAGTCGGCCTTCTGGGGGTAGATGTTGCTCTTTTCGGCGTTGTCCACGCAGACAGCCAGCAGGTTTTCCTCCTGGTTCAGCTGATCGGTGATGTCGGCGCGGAAGGTGGAGAAACCACCCTCATGATACACCACCTGCTGACCGTTGACATACACGGTGGCAGCGTTGGCGGCAGCGGTGATCTCCAGATACACCCGGTCGCCGGGCTCGGTCTCGGGACGGGGCAGTTCCTTGGCGTACCAGCAGGCGCCGCGGTAGTAGTCGGCGCCGCCGTCCTGGCCGTCCAGAGCGTTCCAGGTGTGGGGCAGATCCACAGGCCGCCAGTTCAGGGGCAGCTGGGCGGGCAGGCCGGCATCCTCACGGATGAACAGCCAGTCGGAATTGATATTCCAAACAGTGCGCATGTTTTTCCTCTCCTTTGATAAAAGGGCGCCTTTGCCCGGGGGCGGGGCGCACTTTTATTAATTTGCTTAATTATTATACCACAGATTTGTGAACAAAAAAAGTAAATTGGGGCCTATCTTTGCCCCCAGACCGGGGCAGAGACAAAAAACACCGCCGGAGAAGCCTCCGGCGGCGTTGACTACAAAAGGCGAAGGGATCAGCAGCCCACG
This sequence comes from Candidatus Anaerofilum excrementigallinarum, assembly GCA_019115305.1. Classification (GTDB taxonomy): domain Bacteria; phylum Bacillota; class Clostridia; order Oscillospirales; family Ruminococcaceae; genus Anaerofilum; species Anaerofilum excrementigallinarum. Next base: position 345 of record DXDW01000067.1, on the reverse strand, counting down.
GCCTGGCGCAGCTGCTCGGCCCGGTCGGTCTGCTCCCAGGCCACGCCCAGCTCTTCCCGGCCCATGTGGCCGTAGGCGGCCAGCTGGCGGTAGATGGGCTTGCGCAGGTCCAGGCTGCGGATGATGGCCTGGGGACGCAGGTCAAACACCTTGTCCACGGCCTGGGCCAGAACATCGTCGGCCACCTTGCCGGTGCCGAAGGTGTCCACCAGAATGCTCACAGGCTTGGCCACACCGATGGCGTAGGCCAGCTGCACCTCGCAGCGGCTGGCCAGACCGGCAGCCACCACGTTCTTGGCCACCCAGCGGGCGGCGTAGGCAGCGCTGCGGTCCACCTTGCTGGGG
>DXDW01000010.1 GCA_019115305.1 Candidatus Anaerofilum excrementigallinarum | reverse complement strand
GGCCCGAAAAAATTGCAATAAAAAGCGAAAATACGTTTTTTACTTTTGCTGGTTCATAAATTCATCCATTTCCTGGTTGCGGCGCTGGGTGAACTGCTCCTCGATGGAGAAGCTCTGGTCCAGAGGTTTGTAGGTCAGGAAAGCACCGGTGAACAGAGGCAGCCACAGCCCGATGAGCAGGAACACCGGCAGAATGGTGGGGGCGTAGATGGCCTGCAGAGCAAACAGCACGATCTGGATCAGGGCAGCGGGCAGGCTGCGGGGGATATAGCCCAGCATCAGCCGCAGGCTGTTGGTGAAAATGTGGATCATATCCAGGTCCAGCAGCACCATCTGGGGGATGAGGAAGATCATGGCCATGGTGATGAGCAGCACGTCCAGGAACAGCATGCCCAGCAGCACCGCCGAGGCAGCCCCCTGCAGGTAGAGGATGAAGGCAAACAGCTGGATCAGCATGGCAAACCAGAAGATGGCGCCCACAATGCAGCCACGGCGGAAGTTTTCCCGGAAGGCCTTTTTGTAGGTGTGCCAGAAGAAGCAGGGCTCATCCCGCAGGGCCTTGAGGAAGATGGCTTCCATGGCGCAGAGGGCGGGGCCGGAGATGGCGCCCAGCAGACTGCCCAGCACAACGCTCAGCAGAACGATCAGCAGGTTGGGATCGGCCGCCAGCCAGATCACGGCCAGGAAGGCGATGATCAGCACCGGCAGAAAGCACAGGCTGGTGATGATGTTGGCCTTGGTGAAAGACCCGATGTCCCGGGCCACGATCTCAAACCAGCGGGCGAAGCCGGTTTTGCGGGGGGCGTCCTTGGAAACGCCGGGACCGGGGCGGTCGTAGTGCATGTTGAAGAGACCCATGATGCAGCAAAGCTCCTTTTGTATACAGCCGCCCGAGGCGGCGGGATAGGCGCGCAGCGGGGCGCGAATTATTTTTAATCATAGACCATTTTATACCGCTTGGCAAGACAAAAAGCCCCAAACCCGCCCGCTGACACCGGCTGCCGGAACGATTTTGGCACAATGTGCAAATTGACTGCGGGCGGTTTGTGCAGCCTGCCAGGGATGGTGAAAGGAATGTGAAGATGGCCCCGAAGGCGGGTCTTTGCCTTGCAAGCGGCAGGGAAAAAGGGTACAATAGGAAGAAATATTGGAACAGCCGGCGCAGGTCTGCCGGCGGAAAAGAGGAAGCGATATGCGCACCATTGTGTGGTTTATCTGGTTTTGGGTGCAGCTGGCGGTGCTGCAGCCGCTGCAGCGCAAGGGAAAAAAGGCGCTGCAGGCGGGGGATGACGCCGCTGTGGACGCCCTGGTGGAAAAAATGGTGCCCAAGTGGGCCGGGGGCCTTCTGCGGCTGGCCGGCGTGACGGTGGAGGTCACCGGCAAGGAAAACATCCCCACCGACACACCTTGTGTATTTGTGGGCAACCACCGCAGCTATTACGACATTCCCCTGGTGCTCACCTGCCTGGATAAGCCCCATCCCCTGGTGGCGAAAAAGGAGCTGGCCCGGCTGCCCCTGGTAAAGGGCTGGATGGAACTGCTGCGCTGCGTGTTCATCGACCGGGACAATCCCCGCCAGGCCATGCAGGCCATGAACCAGGCCATGGAGAACCTGAAAAAGGGCTATTCGGTCACCATCTTCCCCGAAGGCACCCGGGGCAAGGGCAGCGAGCTGGAACTGGGCGAGTTCAAGGCCGGGGCCTTCCGCATCGCCACCAAAACCAAGTCTCCGGTGGTGCCTCTGGCCATCCACGGCAGCCGGGATATCATGGAAAACAACGGCGGCTGGATGAAACCCACCCACGTCACCATCCGCATTCTGCCCAGCATTCCCACCGACGGTCTCTCCCGGGAGCAGCTGCGGCAGCTGCCCGAGCAGACAGCCGACATCATTCTGGAAAACCTGCGCCAGATGCAGGAAACGGCCTGAACACACCGGAAAGAGAGGAAAAAACGCCATGGCAAGCGCACGCTATACACTGCATATCGACCCCGAGGACCTCAAGCCCGACGAGCCCCGCGGGCCCCTCACCCCCAAGGAAAAGTGGCAGAACTTCTGGTTCTACTACAAATGGCATGTGGTGGTAGGGGTAGTGGTGCTGCTGCTGGTGATCTTTATGGTACGGGATTTTGTGTCCAGGGTGGAGCCCGACCTGCAGATGTCCTTCATCACCTCCCAGTCTCTGCCCCAGGCCATGCTGGACAACATGTCTCAGCAGCTGGAGGATGCCGGCATGGTGCCCGATATCAACGGGGACGGCGAAAGCGTTCTCCAGATCAACCTCTACCAGCTCAGCACCGACGGGGAGGAGAGCGTGGACTACGCCAACCAGATGGCCGGCACCGTCAAGCTGTCCACCGATCTGCAGGTGGGGGATTCGGTGGTATTTCTCACCGATGACCTGGAATCGGTGAACGAGTGGTCGGGGGCCTTTTCCGCCGAGGAAGGAGCCCAGTGGGTGGACTGGCAGGACGCCCCGGGACTGGCCAATCTGGACCTGACCTATGAGGACTCCTACACCGGCCAGACGGTGGACATCAGCGAACTGCTGGAGGGCTTTGTGGTGGCCCGCCGGGGATACAGCGGTCAGGAAAAAGAGGAAGTGCTGGAAAAAGCCGCCCAGGGCGACGCCTTCTTCGAAGCCCTCACCGGCATCCCCTCCCGCTGGTGAGCGCCGGGCAGCCGGCGGATTCCCCTTACCGCCGCTTTTTCACAAAAGACCGCACCCCGGCTCAGCTGGTGCGGCAGAAACAAGAGAGGGAAAGCCATATGTTTTGTTTTGAAAAGGAAATCTCCCCCCAGCCCGCCGGCGAAGGCTGCACCCGCCGGATTCTGGCGGTGAACCAGAGCCAGATGCTGGTGGAGGTGCGCTTTGAAAAGGGAGCCGTGGGCGCCGATCACACCCATCCCCACCAGCAGATCACCTATGTGCTGGAAGGGCGGTTCGAGGCCCGGTGCGCCGGGCAGAAGGCGATTCTCGGCCCCGGAGACACCGTGACCGTGCCCGCCGGGGCGCTCCACGGCATGACGGCCCTGGAGCAGGGAGTGCTGCTGGATATTTTTACCCCCATTCGGGAAGATTTTCTGAAATAACAGGGGCTTTTGGCCGCGGCGCAAAGCGGCGGCGGGCTCTGGAACAGGCGGCCCCGCGTTTCACAGACGCGGGGCCGCCTGTGTTTTTTTGCCGGCGGAGGATTGGGCATTTTGTATGCAAACCCGCCCTGCCGGGTCTGCAATTTGTGCGGTATGTGAGGGAATTTTTATGCATCTTCGTTGCCCGTAGTCGGTTAGGTGTGGTATACTTAATAAAGTACAACCATTTTGCCGCATTGGGTCGGCAAGGGGCAGGAGAGGAAGGAATCGTATGGATCAGCTGATGCAGGCGCGGGCCGAGATCGACCGCATCGACGCCGAGCTGGCCCGCCTGTTTGAAGCGCGGATGCAGGCGGTGGAGGGAGTCATCGCCTATAAGCAGGCCACCGGTATGCCGGTGCTGGACGCCGGCCGGGAGGAACAGGTGATCGAAAAAAATACAGCCCGGATCGAAAGAGCCGAGCTGCGGGATTATTATGCACAGTGGCAGAAGGACCTCATGGCCCTTTCCCGGCAGTACCAGAGCCGGGTGCTGGGCCGGGACCGGGTGGCCTACCAGGGCGTGGAGGGAGCCTTTTCCCACATCGCCCTCACCCGGCTGTTTCCCCGGGCCCGGGCGATAAAATGCCCCACCTGGGCCGAGGTGTTCCGCCAGGTGGAGGAGGGCGCCGCCGCCTTTGGCGTGCTGCCCTTTGAAAACTCCACCACCGGCGATGTGGGGGAGGTGCTGGACCTCTGCTTTTCCCACAACTGCTATGTGACCCAGGTGTACGATCTGCCGGTGGTGCAGAATCTGCTGGGCCTGCCCGGGGCCAAGCTGTCCGACATCCGGCTGGTATACAGCCATCCCCAAGGCCTGCGCCAGTGTGCGCCTTTGCTGCGGCAGCTGGGGCTGCAGACCATCGAGTACCCCAACACCGCCATGGCCGCCCAGCATGTGGCCGAGACCGGTGACAAGACCATCGGGGCCATCGCCAGCGCCGAGACTGCCCAGCTGTATGGCCTGGAGGTGCTGGCCGCCGGGGCCAACAGCGCCGAGGGCAACACTACCCGTTTCATCGTCATCAGCCGCCAGCCGGCGGAAAAGGGCAACCGGTTCAGCCTGCTGTTCACGGTGGACCACAAGGCCGGCCAGCTGGCCAGGGTGATCCAGATCATCGGCCGGGAGGGCTTCAACATGGAGAGCATCAAGAGCCGCCCCCTGCCCCATACCCCCTGGGAATACTATTTCTATGTAGAACTGGTGGGGGATGCCAGCCAGCAAAACGCCCGCGGACTGCTGGAGCAGCTGAACGGGGTGTGCCGCAGCGTCAAGCTGCTGGGCGTCTTTTCAAAGGAGGAACAGCAATGAAACTGACCATGCAGCTGGGCGTGCGCAGCTATGACATTATTATAAAGCGGGGCAGCCTGGGACGGATGAACCAGCTGGTCCATCTGGACCGCAAGGTGCTGGTGGTCACCGACAGCGGCGTGCCGGTGCAGTATGTGCAGCAGGCGGCCGCCCAGTGCGCCCATCCCTATATCGTCACGGTGCCCCAGGGCGAGGACAGCAAAAGCCTGAAGGTATGGCAGCAGCTGCTGCACACCATGCTGGAAAAGGGCTTCGGCCGCGGCGACGCCGTAATGGCCGTGGGCGGCGGCGTGGTGGGAGATCTGGCCGGCTTTGCGGCGGCCAGCTATATGCGGGGCATCGACTTCATCAACCTGCCCACCACCACGCTGGCCCAGATCGATTCCTCCATCGGCGGCAAAACCGCCATCAACTTTGAAAACACCAAAAATATCGTGGGCGCCTTCTGGCAGCCCCGGCTGGTCATCGTGGACCCCGATGTGCTGTCCACCTTGCCCCCCCGGCATTTTGCCGCCGGCCTGGCCGAGGCCGTCAAGGCCGGATTGCTGGCCGACAGCGAGCTCTTCCGCCTTTTTGAGGAGGAGGACTACAACGAGCGGATCGAGGAAGTGATCTACCGAAGCCTCATCGTCAAAAAGAACATCGTGGAGCGGGACGAAAACGAAAAGGGCGACCGGGCGGCGCTGAACCTGGGCCACACCATCGGCCACGGCATCGAGAGCGTTTCCAGCCTTCACGGCTACCGGGCCCTCTACCACGGGGAATGCGTGGCCCTGGGCATGCTGCCCATGATCGAGGACAAAAAGCTGGCCACCCGTCTGCGCAAGGTATACCGGCGTCTGGGCCTGCCCGCCCGGGTCAACTACGACCGCCAGGCGGTGGTGGAGGCCATGCGCCACGACAAAAAAGCCCAGGCCGGCAGCATCACCGTGGTAAAAATTCCCCAGCTGGCCCAGTTCCGGCTGGACAAGGTCCCCTTTGAGGAGGTAGCTGCCCTGGTGCTGGGCACCGCCCGGGAGATCCAACCCCGCAAAAAGGAGCAGCAGGAATGAAAAATACCTTTGGAAATGCGGTAACTGTTACGATTTTCGGCGAAAGCCACGGGGCGGCCATCGGCGCTGTGGTGGACGGCCTGGCCGCCGGCATTCCGGTGGACAACACCTATCTGGCGGCCCAGATGGACCGCCGCCGGGCCCGGGGGGACGGCCTTTCCACCGCCCGCACCGAGGCCGACCAGATCGAGCTGCTCAGCGGCGTCTATAACGGCCACACCACCGGCACCCCCGTCACCATGGTGGTGCGCAACACCAACACCCGCAGCGGCGACTACGCCAAAACCGCCGATCTGCTGCGCCCCGGCCACGCCGACCTCACCGCCTACGCCAAGTACGGCGGCTGGCAGGACGCCCGGGGCGGGGGTCATTTTTCCGGCCGCATCACCGCCGCGGTGGTGGCCGCCGGCGCCCTCTGCCGCAGCGTGCTGGAGAGCAAGGGGGTTGTCATCGCCACCCATCTGCGCAGCTGCGGCGGGGTGGAGGACCTGGAGTTTTCCTCCGACGTCCAGACCTTGCGCAGCCAGCAGGAAAAGCTGAACAATATGGACTTTGCAGTGCTCAGCGAGGCCTCCGGAGCCGCCATGCAAATTGCCATCCGGGCTGCCGCCGCCGAGGGGGACAGCGTGGGCGGCGTGCTGGAAACCGCCGTCACCGGCCTGGAAGCGGGGCTGGGAGAACCCTTCTTTGACAGCGTGGAGAGCACCTTGGCCCGGCTGCTGTTCAGCGTGCCGGCGGTGAAGGGTGTGGAGTTCGGCGCGGGCTTCGGCTTTGCCGGTATGCGGGGCAGCGCCGCCAACGATCCCTTCGCCATGCGGGGGGAGAAGATCGTCACCCTCACCAACCACAACGGCGGCATCAACGGCGGCATCACCAACGGCATGCCGGTGCTGCTGCGCACGGTGATCAAGCCCACCCCCAGCATCTACAAACCCCAGAAAACCGTGGATTATATCGCCAAAAAGGACGCCGAGATCGCCATCCAGGGCCGGCACGACCCCTGCATTCTGCCCCGGGCAAGGGCGGTGCAGGACGCGGTGTGCGCCATCGGCCTGCTGGACCTCTACACCCAGCGGTTCGGCACTTTGTGGCAGGCCGGGGCAAAGGAGGGCTGAGGGATGGAATACGGACTCATCGGGGAACGGCTGGGACACAGCTATTCCAAGATCATCCACGAGATGCTCTGCGACTACACCTACGACCTCTGCCCCCTGGCCCCGGACCAGGTGGAGGATTTCATGCGCCGCCACGACTGGAAGGCCATCAACGTCACCATCCCCTATAAGCGCACCGTGATGCCCTATCTCGACTCCATCGATGAGCAGGCCGCCGCCATCGGGGCGGTGAACACGGTGGTGAACAAAAACGGCCGCCTGGAAGGGCACAACACCGATTTCGGCGGCTTTCTGTACATGGTAAAGGCCCACGGAGTGAGCCTGGCGGGCAAAAACGTGCTGGTGCTGGGCACCGGCGGCACCCATAAGCCGGTGACCGCCGTCTGCCGCGCCGAGGGCGCCGCCCGGGTGCTGTCGGTGAGCCGGCGGCCGGGGCCCGACGTCATCACCTACGAGGAGTGCCAAAAGCACCCCGAGATCGACATCATCGTCAATACCACCCCTGTGGGGATGTACCCGAACAACGGCCAGTGCATGATCGAAATGGACTGGTTCCCCCGGTGCCAGGCGGTGTTCGACGCCATCTACAACCCCTTCGCCACCGAGCTGCTGCTCCGGGCCCGGGATGCCGGGGTGCTGACCGTCAACGGCTTTGAGATGCTGGTGGCCCAGGCGGTCTACGCCGCGGGCTGGTTCCTGGACAAGACCATCCCCGAAAGCGAGATCCAGCGGGTACACAGCCAGCTGGTGGGCCAGCTGTCCAACCTCACCCTCATCGGCATGCCCAGCAGCGGCAAAACCAGCCTGGGCAGGGCCCTCAGCGGGCGGCTGGGCAAAACCTTTGTGGATCTGGACGCCGAGGTGGTCAAGCTGGTGGGCATGTCCATCCCGGAGATCTTCGCCCAGCAGGGGGAGGAAGGCTTCCGCCGTCTGGAAAGCGAGGTCTGCCGAAAGTTCGGCGCCCAGAACAGCCAGGTGTTGTCCACCGGGGGCGGGGTGGTGAAAAACGCCGCCAACATCCGGGCGCTGCGCCAGAACGGGCCGGTGATCTTCATCGACCGGCCCCTGGACGAGCTGGAGGTGGGAGGCGGACGTCCCCTTTCCACCAGCCGCCAGGCTCTGGAGGAGATGGAAGCGGTCCGCCGGCCCCTCTATGAGGCGGCAGCCGACTGCATCGTACAAAACCGCGGCCCCTTTGACCGGGTGGCCCGGGCCATCGAGGAGGCATTTTATGAAACTGCTTGTCATCAACGGCCCTAACCTGAACCTGCTTGGGGTGCGGGAGCCGGGCATCTACGGCACTTTGGACTACAATGGCATGATCGAGCTGGTGCGCACCGAGTGCGCCGAGGCCGGCATCGAGACCGATTTTTACCAGTCCAACCACGAGGGGGATCTGGTGGATGTGATCCAGGACGCCCGGGGCAAATTCGACGGCATCGTCATCAACCCCGGCGCCTACACCCACACCAGCATCGCCATTCTGGACGCCCTGAAGGCGGTGGCGCTGCCTGCCGCCGAGGTGCATATCAGCGACGTGACCAAGCGGGAGCCCTTCCGGCAGATCAGCTACGCCGGCATGGCCTGCTGCGTTCACGTCATCGGCCAGGGAGTGGCGGGTTACGGCATGGCCGCCCGCCAGCTGGCGGAAAAAATCCAAAAGGGCCAGGTCTGCTGAGAGACCGGCTATAAAATGGGAAAAAAGAGGGAAAGGAAAGAAAAACTATGATTATTTCTACCAAACGCGGCACTCCCCAGGAGGAAATCAAAAAGATCATCGACAGCTTCGAGGCCCAGGGCCTGTCTGTCACTCTGATCCGAGGCACCGATTACAACGTATTCGGTTTGGTGGGCGACACCACCAAGCTGGATGAAAAGATCATCGCCGCCAACCCCTGGGTGGACAGCGTCACCCGTGTGGCAGCCCCCTACAAAAAGGCCAACCGGCTGTTCCACGAGGCCGACACCATTGTGGATGTGGGCGGCGTCAAGATCGGCGGCCAGGAGAAGATCGCCGTCATCGGCGGCCCCTGCAGCGTGGAGGGCGAGGAGGAGACCATCGCCGTCGCCAAGGCTGTGAAGGAGGCCGGCGGCACTCTGCTTCGGGGCGGCGCCTACAAGCCCCGCACCTCCCCCTATGCCTTCCAGGGTCTGGGCACCGAGGGCATCATGGACCTGGTGAAGGCCCGGGAAATCACCGGTCTGCCCATCGTCAGCGAGCTGATGAGCGAGGACCGCATCGACGAGTTTGAGGAGTATGTGGACCTGGTGCAGATCGGCGCCCGGAACATGCAGAACTTCCAGCTGCTCAAGGCCGTGGGCAAGATGAAAAAGCCGGTGCTGCTCAAGCGGGGCCTGGCCAACACCATCGAGGAGTGGATCATGGCCGCCGAGTACATCATGGCCGGGGGCAACGAGAACGTGATCTTCTGCGAGCGGGGCATCCGTACCTTTGAAAAGTACACCCGCAATACCCTGGATCTGTCGGTGATTCCCATCATCAAGGAAAAGACCCACCTGCCCATCGTCATCGACCCCAGCCATGCCACCGGCAACTGGAAGTATGTGGAGAGCATGAGCCTGGCCGCCATCGCCGCCGGCGCCGACGGTCTGATCATCGAGGTGCATCCCGATCCCGAGCATGCCTGGAGCGACGGCGCCCAGAGCCTGAAACCCGCCCGGTTCAAGGATGTCATTGAAAAGGGCCGCACCATCGCCCGTGTGGTGGGCCGCGACCTGTAAAAGAAAGCATAGTATCGGAGGGCTGCCGCCCCGCTGTCTGGGCGGGCGGCGGCCCCTGTTTTTTTATAATAAGGAAGGGGAATTTTCCATGAACGTCACCCTCAGCGGGGCGGCCCGGGGCGTCGCCCAGGCCCCGCCCTCCAAAAGCCTGGCCCACCGGGCGGTGCTCTGCGCCGCTCTGGCCGACGGCACCAGCCGGGTGGAGAATCTCCAGTGGTCTGCCGACGTGAGCGCCACTTTGCAGGCCGCCCGGGATTTCGGCGCCCATGTCAAGCAGATCGAAGGCGGGGCAATCATCACCGGCTGCGGCTGGCCCAAGCTGCCCGATGGTCCGGTGGACTGCGGCGAAAGCGGCAGCACGTTGCGCTTTCTGGCCCCCATCCTGGCCCAGACCGGCGGCGAGGTGCGGCTGTTGGGCCATGGCCGGCTGCCCCAGCGGCCCCAGCAGATCTACGCCGATCTGTTCCGGCAGAAAGGGGCCCGGTTTGAGCAGGACGATACCGGCATTTGGCTGCAGGGACCTCTGCCCGGCGGGGAGTACACCCTGCGGGGGGACGTGAGCAGCCAGTTCATTTCGGGGCTGCTGTTTGCTTTGCCCCTGGCCGACGAAGATTCGGTGATCCGGGTGCAGCATCCCTTCGAGAGCCGCAGCTATGTGGGCCTTACTTTGGCGGCTCTGGCGGATTTCGGCGTCCAGGTCCACCCCTGCGAAGGCGAAGGGGAGACCAGCTTTTCGGTGGAGGGCGGCCAGCGGTACCGGCCCTTCGATTTCCGGGTGGAAGCCGACTGGAGCAACGCGGCCTTCCCGGCGGTGCTGGGAGCCATTGCCGGGGGCGTGCAGGTGGCGGGGCTGTCCCGCAGCAGCGCCCAGGGGGACGGGGTGATCCTGGACATCCTGGCCCGGTGCGGGGCCAGCTTCCACTGGGACGAAGCCGGGCGGCTCTGCTTTGAACCGGCCCGGCTGCAGGGCTGCGTCATCGACCTGGCCGACTGCCCCGACCTGGGTCCCATCCTCATGGTGCTGGCTCTGTTCTGCCAGGGCACCACCCGCATCGAGCACGCGGGACGGCTGCGCATCAAGGAGAGCGACCGCATCGAGGCCATGGCCGCCGAGCTGGCCAAATTCGGCGGCCAGGTGCGCCAGCTGGACGCCGACACCATCGAAATCGAGGGCTGCCGGCTCCAGGCCCCCGCCCAGCCGGTGGACAGCCACAACGACCACCGGGTGGTGATGGCCTGCGCCGTGGCGGCTCTGGCCGCGGGAGTGCCGGTGACTTTGGCCGACGCCGGGGCGGTGGCCAAGAGCTGGCCGGGATTTTTTGACCAGCTGGAAGAGCTGGGAGCAAAGGTGGTGCGCACAGATGAGTAAACAGAAGAAAATATTGATCGTGGGCCTGGGCCTGCTGGGGGGCAGCTATGCCATGGGACTTTCCAAAAAAGGCTGGCAGGTGCAGGCCATCGACCGGGACGAGTACGCCCTGGCCTATGCCAAGGAAAAGGGCATCATCGACCAGGGGGTCAGCCGGGACTTCGAGGAGATGGTGGCCGCAGCCGACCGCATGGTGTTCGCCCTCTATCCCGCCGCCTTTGTGAAATGGGTGGAGCAGTATAAGCACCTGTTCCGCCCGGGGCTGATCTTCACCGATGTGTCCGGCGTGAAGTGCGGGGTGGTGGAGCCCATCCAGGCCATGCTGCCCGAAGGGGTGGAGTTCATCGCCAGCCATCCCATGGCGGGCCGGGAGGTGAGCGGGGTGCAGAATGCCACCGACGCCATCTTCGCTCCCGCCAACTTCATCATCACTCCCACCGAAAAGAACACCCCGGCGGGGCTGGCCTTCGCCCGGGTGCTGGCCGAGGAGCTGGGCTTTGCCCACATCTGCCAGCTGAGCTGCGCCGAGCATGACCGGATGATCGGCTATGTGAGCCAGCTGACCCATGCCATCGCCGTGAGCCTCATGTGCGCCAGCGACAACACCCATCTGGCCGAGTACACCGGCGACTCCTTCCGGGACCTCACCCGCATTGCCCGCATCAACGAAAGGATGTGGAGCGAACTGTTTCTGGAAAACCGCCAGGTGCTCATCGAGGAGATCGACCAGTTCACCGCCGCTTTGCAGGGCATGAAGGAAAAGCTCATCCAGGGCGACCGGGCGGGGCTGGAGGAAATGTTCATCACCAGCACCCGGCGGCGGCAGGCCTTTGACCGATAAAAAGCACAAAAAGCATAAAGGAGGAGAACGCTATGCCCATTGAAGGCGTTGACCAGCCCGAGATTCTGCCGGTGGAGGAGGGTCTGCGGCTGCACCGGTACGAGGGAGAATGTGATTTCGCCCTGGACTGGTACCAGGACCCCGACACTTTGCTGCTGGTGGACGGAAAAACCGACCCCTACACCCCGGAGCGGCTGCGGCAGATGTATGAGTACCTCAACCAAAAGGGCGAACTGTATTTCATCGAGGTGCTGGAACAGAATGTGTGGCGCCCGGTGGGGGATGTGACCTTCTGGCAGCAGGATATGCCCATTGTGGTGGGAGAAAAATCTATGCGCGGCCATGGAATTGGCACAAAAGTGGTGAAGCGCCTGGTGCAGCGGGGCCGGGAGCTGGGATACGACGCGCTGTTTGTGGAGGAGATATACAGCTGGAACCCCGCCAGCCGCCGCTGCTTTGAAAAGGCGGGCTTTCTGCCTTTTGCCCCCACCGAAAAGGGCTGCAGCTATCGGCTGGTGCTGAAATGACCCCTGCAAAGGGGGTCTGAGCAAAATGGTGAAAAAGGAGAGGTGTCACAATGCGTAAGGAACTCATTGGTCAAAGTGTGCGGCGTGCAGCGGGCATGGCCTTGCTGCTGTGGCTGCTGGGCGGACTGCTGCTGGCTTTTTCGGGCAAAAGCCTGTGGCAGCTGGTGCGGGGGCCCCGGTACCTGTTTGAGGTCACGGAACAGGGCGGCGACCTGGAAGGGGAATATGTCACCGCCGCGCTTCCCTACATCTATGGCCTGTTTGCGGAAGAGACCACCGAGGAAAACGGCGCCGTGCGCAGCACCCACCAGATGTATGTGGTGGACGCCAACCAGACGCAGTATATGGCTTTGCAGCTGGACCCCGACCGCTACCAGGAGGCGGAGCGCCTTTATGAGGAGACCTGGACCTATATCGAAAGCGGCAGCGAGGCGGATCTTCCGGTCCCCCTGCAGGTCACCGGCTGTCTGTCCCTTATGGAGGACCCCGACCTGGTGGCCTACTACGAGGATATGTTTGGCGGCGAAGTTTCCGCCGACGAGGTGAGCTACTGGATGCTGGAGGACGGTCTGCTGGAGGCCGGCCAGCCGGGCATGGTGATATTCCTGGCTGCGGCGGGGGCGGTGCTGGTGCTGTGGGGCGCCGTGCTGGTGATCCGGGCAGCGTCGGGAGCCACTCTGCGGGAGCTGGACCGGTTCTGCACAGAAAAGGGCGAACTGCGGCAGGAGGAAATGGAAGCGCAGTGGCAGCAGGGCCTGGCCCAAAAAGGACTGTGGATCAACCAGCTGGCGGTGCTGTTTTTCCAGAATTCCAAGCTGCGGGTCCTGCCTGCCGGAGACCTGGTGTGGGCCTATCAGCAGATCACCACCCACCGCTATGCCGGCTTTATCCCTGTGGGCAAGAGCTATGCCCTGGTGCTGCGGGATGACAAGGGCAAAAAACATATCGTGACCCAGCGCAAGCAGGCCAAGGTGCTGGAGGCGCTGGATTACATCCGGCAGACTTTGCCCGGCGTGGTGGTGGGCTACGATGCTTCCATGGAGCGCCTTTATGCCGCCGATCCCGCGGGCTTTGCGGCCAAGCTGGGTGTCGGGGAAGGTCAACTGCCGGAATAAAGGACAGTTAAGAACTGCACCGTTTTAAAAAAAACAAACCCCCCGGCCAACATTGACTGTTTCAAGGACTGGATGCTATGATAAAAACAAACAGATCTTACTGTTTGTTTTTTTGTAGCCAAAAGGACCAAAACTTTACAGTTTGTGCTGTTTGCTGCGAGGGGTTTTAAAGCAAGATGAAACAACAGGATGAAGTCTTTTGGGTGCGAATGCTGGGGGATTTTGTGCTCCGGCAGGGCAGCCGGGTGATCCGGCTGGAGCGCACCAGCAACACCAAGGCGCTGCAGGCCATGCAGGTTCTGCTGTACCAGGGCGAAGACGGCGCCGGCCGGGATACACTGCGGGAGGTCCTCTACGAAAGCGGCCCCGTGGCCGATCCGGGCAACAATCTGAAAGTAACCGTCAGCAATCTGCGCAGCCGGCTGCGAAAGGCCGGGCTGGATCAGATTGTTTCCATCGAATACCGGGAAGGGCGCTACTATCTCCGCAGCCGGCTGCCGGTGCGGCTGGACGTGCGGGATTTCGAGCAGGCGCTGCAGGCCGGCCAGGCCGGGGACACCGACCAGCTGCTCCAGGCGGAGGCCCTCTACCGCGGGGAATTTCTCCCGGCTCTGTCCGGTACGGGCTGGGTGTCGGTGGTGGCGGCCCGCTGCCGGGAGGAATATTTCGCCTGCGTGCGGCTGCTGGCCAGCCGTCTGGCCCAGGCCGAGCAGTGGGATAAGCTGCTGCCCATCGTCACCCGGGCGGCCCAGCGGTATTTTACCGAGGAATGGCAATACCTGCGGCTGGACTGCCTGATGCAGCTGCAGCGGTACGACGAGGCCAAGCAGGTGTTTGAGGAAGCCGCCGGGGTGCTGGCGGAAAAATTCGGCGTTCGGCCCAGCGAGCGGATGGTGCAGCGGCTGCGGCAGCTGCAGCCCATGGCTGCCGGGGCGGGGGAATCCCTGGACCAGGTGGCAGGGCAGCTGGAGGAAAAAGAGGCCTCCAGCGGCGCCTATCGGTGCAGCTATCCCAGCTTTATCGACGTCTACCGCATCTGCAGCCGGATGCTGGAGCGCAGCGGCCAGAGCGCTTATATGGCCATGTGCTGGCTGGTGGACCCCCGGGGCGGTTTGCTGGAGGACAGCGCCAAAATCGCCGCCGCTGCCCAGAAGCTGGACGCCGCCATCGGCCGCAGCCTGCGCCGGGGCGACACCTACACCCAGTACGACCGGGACCGGTTTTTGCTTTTGCTGGTGGGGGCCAACCGGGAGGACTGCGAAACGGTGTGCAGCCGGATCATGGACCAGTACCGCCAAACCCCCGAGCGGGGTGTATCCTTCCAGCACAGCGTGGTCATGGTGGGAGAATCGGCCCTGGAAATGCTGCAGCAGGGGGGCTGGCAGCCCAACAGCTGAATCTTTTTTGGAATTTTTGCCCGGCTTCGGCCGGGCTTTTTTGTCTTGGATGGACAAAATAGAAAATATTCTCAAATAGTACTAGAAACTTACACTCTTTTTCTGTATGATAAAAATAGAGTGCCGCGGCCCAAACAGCCGCAGGGGAGGAAAGGATGAGAGCAAGATGAGCAAGGCGAAAAGCCATAAAAAAATTTCGGCGCTGGATGTGGTCCGGTGGCTGCTGCTGCTGGTGGCGCTGGTGGCGGCGGTGCTGTTGGTAAAGCGGCTGCTGGAATATAAAAAGGGACAGGACACCTACAAGGATATAGCCAGCCAGTTCACCGCGCCGGTTTCCGCCGAGGCCGATGTGGGCAACGCCCTGCTCCAGGTGGATCTGGAGGGGATGCGCCGGCAGAATCCCGACGTCATCGGCTGGATTCAGATCGATTCGCTGGATCTGAGCTATCCGGTGCTCAAGGGACCCGACAACGCCTACTATCTCCATCGCCTTCCCGACGGCAGCTACAACGCCTCGGGCAGCCTGTTTATGGACGCCAACAACACCGGCTTTGAGGACCTGCACAGCATCGTCTACGGCCACAATATGCGGGACGGCAGCATGTTTGCCGGGCTGCTGAAATATCTGGACCCGGACTTTTACACCGAAAACGGCGGGGAGATCATCGTCTACACCCTGGACGGGATCTGGCGGTATGAGATGTTCTGCGCCAGCCAGGTGCCCCCGGACAGCACCCTCTACACCATCGGCTTTGGCCCCGGGCAAGCTTACGACGAGTTTGTGCAGAACACCATAGGCCTGCGGTATTACAACATGGGGGTGGAGCCCACCGGTGAGGACCATATCCTCACCCTCAGCACCTGTACCGGCGACGGTGAAAACCGGGTGGTGGTCTGCGCTCGCCGTGCCGAGCGGCTGGACGCGTCGGCCGAAGCCGGCTGATCGCCGTTCCCCTTGCAAAAAAACAGAAAGGAGACCGTATGGAACAGCCAAGAACTCCCCGCTGGATACTGGAAGAATTTTTGAAGCAATATCTCTGTGTCCGCGACCTGGACGCCACCATGGAGCTGATGGCCGAGCATGTGTGCGGATTTGGCCCCCACCAGGAGCAGGCCACCCGCAGCCGGGCCCAGCTGGAAGAGCTGCTGCGGCGGGAATACCGCTGTGACTCCGAGCTGGAAGAAATGCGGTATTCCGTCACCCAATACCGGGAGGTCAGTCTGGGACAGCAGGCCTGGGGCGTGTTTGCCGGGGTATTGATGGAGCTGCGCCTGCCCGGCCACACCGATCGCACCCGGGTGGAGACACGGCTGTCCCTGATGCTCTGCGGCCAGCCCCTGTGCATTGCGGGGATGCACTTTTCGGTGGCAGGGTCCCGCTGGGACGAAAGGGATTTCTTCCCCTTGCACTACATCCTCCACGAGCAGCAGAAGATCGACCTCAACGCCCAGAAAAAACTGGCCGCCATCATGGCCGACATGGTGCCCGGCGGGCTTATGGGCGGGTATCTGGAGAAGGGGCTGCCCCTTTATTTCATCAACGACGAGCTGCTGCGGTATCTGGATTACAGCTACAAGGATTTTATTCGGGCCACCGGCGGTATGCTGGCCAATATCGTCCACCCCGATGACCTGAAGATGGTCAAGGACGCCATCTACGCCGGCCTGGAGCACAGCGGCAGCTATGAGATCAGCTACCGGATGCAAAAGCGGGACGGGGATTACCTGTGGGTAAGCGGCAAGGGCAAGGAGATCGCGGGTTATGACGGCCGCCAGGCATTTATCAGCGTGGTGATGGATATTTCCGAATCCATCCACCAGCAGCAGCGGCTGGAGCGGGAGGCGGCCTACGACCCCCTCACCGGCATCTACAACCGGCGCAAGGCCATCGAGCTGGTGAACCACATCGCCCGGGAAGGGCGGCCGGGAGCCTTCTGCATGATCGACATCGACAATTTCAAGGAGGCCAACGACATCTACGGCCATGTCAGCGGCGACCAGATTCTCCAGGAACTGGCCGATATCCTCAAACGCCAGACCCGCCACAGCGACATTGTGGCCCGCATCGGCGGCGACGAGTTCATCGTCTATTTCTACGACGCCAAGGACCGGGAGGTTATCCTCCGCCGGGTGGAGCAGTTCTGCCAGCTGTTCCGGGACTACAACCAGGAAAACTACCCCAAAAGCCGGCTGAGCCTCAGCGTGGGGGTACTGTACAGCGAAGGGCAGAACCAACCCTTCGGCGCCCTTTATGAGCGGGCCGACAAGCTGCTCTACGAGGTGAAAAAGCAGGGCAAGCACGGAGTGCGGATGCTCTGCGTATAAATCCTTCTCCATATCCATGCAAAAAGTCGCCCCTGTTCCGGTTGGAACAGAGGCGGCTTTTTTGTGCATTTTGTGTCATCCGATCTTGAGGATGGAACCGCTGGAGGCGTCGATCTCGTACTCGTAATCGCCGCCGCGGGCTTCAAATTCCACATCGTATACCAGCCGGCCGTCGTCCTCGTCCAGGCTGATCTCCAGATCCCACACATCGGCCAGGGCCAGCCCGGCGTTGGTCAAGGCAATATCCCGGGCCTGGTCGGCGGTGAGGGAAGCGGTGGTGCCGCCGGCGGCGTGGAGGTCCTCTTCCGAGCCCAGCACCGCGCCGTTGGAGGCGTCGATGGCGTATTTGTACTCGCCCTTGGAGGATTCAAACTCCACCTCGTAGTAGCTCACGCCGTGGTCGTGCTCCCGCTCCACCTTCAGATCCCACACATCGGCGGCAGCCAGTCCGGCTTTGGTCAGGGCGATGTCCCGGGCCTGGTCGGCGGTGATGCTGCCGGTGCCGGTGGAGGAGGAAGAAGCGGAGGCGGTCTTGTTGTCCGACCGCAGGATCTCGCCGGTTTCGGCGTTCACCCAGTAGTCGTACTCGGCTCCGGCGGCGTCAAATTCCACCTCGTAGACCTGCTGGCCGTTCTGCTGTTTCAGCTCCACCGACAGATCCCACACATCGGCGACAGCCAGCCCGGCGTTGGTCAGGGCGATATCCCGGGCCTGGTCGGCTGTGAGGGCGGGAGTCTGCACGGCGCCGGAGCCTGTGCCGGCGCTGCCGGCCTTGCTGGAATATTTCACGATCTCGCCGGTGGCGGCGTCCACGTCGTACTCGTATTTCTGGCCGCCGGCGTAGAATTCCAGCTCGTAGACCATCCGGCCGTTTTCGTAGTCAAATTCGGCGTCCTCAAAGGTCACATCGGCGGCGGCAATACCGGCGTGCTGGTAGGCGGCCGCTTTGGCGGCGTCCAGCCCGATGTAGGAGCCGCTGGAGGCCGAGCCGCTCACCGTGACCCCCGCAGGGGCGGCGGCCTGGCTGGAGGCCAGCAGGTTCAGCTCGTTCACGGTCAGCCCCACCAGATCCTCAAAGCGGTAGCGGCTGTTCTGGTCCACAATGCCCTGGATCAGAGTGGCTTTGCCCAGAGAGATGCCGTATTCGTCGGCCTTCTGCTGCAGGGGGCTGTTGGCGTCCACGGTCTGGGACAGCACCGAGCCTTCCACCTGGGCGTTGGCCAGAGCCTGGTTTACCTGGTCGGAGAGGGAGGTCTGCAGCTGCTGGGCCCGGGCGGTGTCGTCGTCGGCCACGGTGATCAGCACCGAGTTGGCCAGTTCGTCCACATAGCCGTTGCGCAGCAGCGCGCCCACCAGGGCGTTCACCGCCACGTTGAGGTCGGTGTTTTTCAGATCCATGTCCTGGAGGATGATCTGGCCGTCCTCGTTGACGGCGTTTGCCTCCAGCACACGGGACTTGGCGTTTACTTTAAGTTCCACACAGGGGTTGACATCCAGCGAAACAACACTGGCCACCGACAGGTTCTGCACCTGGTAGCCGATGCCGAAACCGCCGGCGATAAGAAACAGCGCCAGGCAGGCGGCGACAGCCCAGCGGAGGGCGGGGGAGCGTCTGCGTGCGTTTTCCTTCATATAGATCACAGTTCCTTTCTGTTGCTGGCAGCGGGAGAGAACGCCCTGCAGGTCGTTGGGAGCAGCGTGTTCCAGCGCGGTGCGCAGCCGGGCTTCCAGTTCCTGGTTTTTCACGGTGCCATCTCTCCTTCCAGCAGCTTTTTCAGCTTTTTCAATGCGCGGTGATACTTGGACAGGGCCGTGGGCAGGGGGAGGCCCAGCAAAGCGGCGATCTCCCGGTGCTTGAGCCCGGTGACGGCGTGGAGCAGCACGATGCGGCTTTCCTCCTCCGAAAGTTGGGTCAGGGCGGTGTGCAGCAGATGCTTTTCCTCCGGCGTCAGAGCCGGGGCGTCGGCTGCAATGGCCAGCCAGTCCTCTTCCGGCAGGTCGGCGGTGCGTGTCTTCTGGCGCAGCTTCATCAGCGAGAGGTTGCGGGCGATGGCCAGCAGCCACTGCAGGGGCTTGCCCTGCCGCTGGTACTGCGCCGCTTTTTCCCAGGCGCGCACAAAGGTGTCCTGGGTGACGTCCTCTGCATCCTGGCTGTTTTTCAGGTAGGAAAGGGCCAGCCCGTATACCGCCGCCCGGGTGCGGCGGTACAACTCGGCCAGAGAATCCCGGTCTCCGGCCGCCAGCCCGGCCAGCAGCGGCTCCAGCTGTTCGGCACAGCAAAGGGGCTGCGGCTGCGCCAGTGAGAGAATCAGCACCATATCGTTTAACTCCTGTCAATCAAGTAATGCGCAAACAAAAGGATTTATTGCAGGTGATCTATATTTTTTTAAAAATTTTTTTGGGGGCGGTCAGTCGGGCTCGCTGAGGTTGCGGGAGATGATGTCCAGCATCCGGTGGAACTGCTCCACCTCCTCGTCCGAAAGACCCTGGCGCAGCTTGTGCTCCATATGCTCGATGCCCTGGTCGATCTGGTCGTGGATCTGCACGGCGGCCTCGGTGAGCTGCAGCCCCTTGAGCCGGGCGTCCCCCTCCACCGGGCTGCGCAGGATCAGCCCCCGCTTTTCCATCAGCTGCAAGGTGCCGGTGACGGTGGAGCGGCGGATGTTGAATACCTTTTCCAGATCCCGCTGGAACATGTCCTGGCCGTCCCGGATGGTGCGGTCGTAGATGGCGCCGATGAACATCCGCTGCATGGGCGTCAGGCTTTCTCCCTGGCAGATGGCGGGTATGGCGCCGAGATAGCGGGCGATCTGGTTGGATACCATGCGGATCTCCCGGCCGAGATGATTGGAGAAAGGGGTGCACATAGACAGCATCTCCTTTTATAAATATGTGGCATATGGCGCCGCAGAGAAAATAAAAAACTATACTATTTAAATTCTACCCCCAACAGGAAAGGGATGTCAAGCCGCGGAAAGTTTGACAATCCGGCCTGTTTTGGGGTAGGATGCTCTATAGAAATGAACAGGAGGCGAAGGCCGTGAAACTTGCCCTGGGGGTATTCAATTCCAAATATGTCCACTCGTCTTTGGCGCCCTGGTGCCTGGCGGCCGCTGTGGAGCAGCGGGCCCCGGAAACCGACTGCCGGGTGCTGGAGGGCACCATCAACCAGCCCCCCGAAAAGCTGGCCGATGCCATGGCCGCCCTGGACCCCGACGCCGCGGGTTTTTCGGTGTATATCTGGAACCGGAAAGCCACCTTTGCGGCGGTGCGGCGGCTGCGGCAGCTGCGGCCGGAGTGCCTCATCCTGCTGGGCGGCCCCGAGGTGAGCTACTGCGCCGTCCAGATGCTAAAGGCTCTGCCCGAAGCCGACTATATCCTGGCCGGGGAAGGGGAGGAGAGCCTGCCCGCCTTCTGCCGGATGCTGCAAGAGGGAAAACGCCCCGGCCGGGGGGAGCTGCCGGGCCTGTGCGGACGGGACGAAAAAGGCATATACCAGAGCGAGCCCGCGGTGCTCACCGGCCCCGCCCCTTCTCCCTATACCGACGCCTGCCTGCAGGCTCTGGGCGGGCGCATCGCATACATCGAAACCAGCCGGGGCTGCCCCTACCGCTGCGCCTTCTGCCTGTCGGGGCGGTGCGGCCCGGTGCGTCTGCTGGATCTGGAGGAGGCCAAAAACCGCATTTTGCTGCTGGCCGCCAGCGGGGCCAGGACCATCAAATTCGTCGACCGCACCTTCAACGCCTCCCCCGCCCGGGCCGAAGCCCTCTGGGCGTGGATGCTGGCGGAATACGGCCGGGGCATCCCCGCCGGGGTGCGGCTGCACTTTGAGATCGCCGGGGACATCCTCACCCCCCGGCAGCTGGAACTGCTGAGCGCCTTCCCTGACGGGGCGGTGCAGCTGGAGATCGGTCTGCAGAGCTTCCACGAGCCCACTCTGGCGGCCATCCACCGCCGCACCGACTGCCGCAAACTGGCCCAAAACATCCGGCTGCTGGCGAAAAGGGGGAATCTGCACCTGCACATCGACCTCATCGCCGGTCTGCCTTTGGAGGATTACGACACCTTCGGCCGCAGCTTCGACACCGCCTTTTCTCTGCGCCCCCAGATGCTGCAATTGGGCTTTCTCAAGCTGCTGCCCGGGGCGGATATGCGGGAATATCCCGACGAATACCCCTGCCGGTACCGCCCCGAGCCCCCTTATGAGGTCATCGACACCCCCTGGATCACCGCCGGACAGCTGGACGACTTGCGGGGCGTGGAAGACGCGGTGGAGCGGCTGTACAATTCCGGCCGGTTCCTTTTTACGGTGGAATACCTGCTGACCGCCACCGGCTGGCGGCCCTTTGTGCTGTTTGAAGCGCTGGCCCAAAGCCCCGCCGCCCCGGGCATGAGCCTGGACGACTACACCGCCTTGGTGCAGACGGCGGCCCAGAACCTGCCGGGGGTGGAGCCGGAAAAGCTGCGGGACGCCCTCTGCCTGGACCGGCTGGCCTTTGAAAGCGGCGGACGGCTGCCCCGGTGCCTCCAGCGGCCGGACAAGGCCCTCAAGGGATGCCGGCTGCGGCTGGAACAGAAATACCCCCGCCCCGCGGGAGCCCGCCGGGGCACGGCGCTGCTCTACGGCAGCGGACAGCTGGCCTGGGTGGACTGCTGGCAGCCGCCCCATCCCGTCACCGGACGCCGACCGGTGCACCGGGCCTCTTTGGCCCAGGTGGAAAGCTGGGCCGCAGCCCCCGGCCTTCCTATAGAAAAAGGAGAAACAGAATGATGCAGAGACCCGCCGCCGGTCCCCGGCTGGCCATCCAATACCGGGAACTGGAAAGCCCCGAGGAAAAAGAGAAGATCGCCCGGGCCATTCTGGAGCAGCTGCCCGACTGGTTCGGCCTGGCCGACAGCCGGGAGGAGTACATCCGCACCTGCGCCGGGCTGCCGGTGTGGGCCGCCTTTGCCGCCGGGCGGCCGGTTGGTTTTATCGCCCTGCGGCCCAGCAGTGCCCATACCGCCGAACTGTATGTCATGGGGGTGGCCCCCCGGCTCCACCGGCGGGGTGTGGGCCGGCGGCTGGAAGAGCTGTTTGAGGCCGGAGCCCGGCAGCGGGGCTTTGTCTATGCCCAGGTGAAGACCGTGGACCAGGGCCACTACCCCGAATACGACCGCACCGTGGCCTTTTACGAGGCCATGGGTTTTTGCCGGCTGGAAGTTTTTCCCACTCTCTGGGACGAATGGAACCCCTGTCTGGTGCTGGTAAAAAAGCTGTGAAAAAAGCCATTTGTGCAGCCTGCACGGAAAAGAGCGCATGGGAGCGAAAAAGTTCGGATTGACAAGCCGGGCGGCGCATGATAAAATAATTTGAAATTTATTGAGGAAAGGGGCGCGCACAGATGAAAAAACGGTATACGCTGTCTGCTCCCTTTCCCATGGTTGTGTTTATGCAGGGGCTGGCCGCCCCGCTTTTGGCGTTTTGACTTTTCCCCTGGGGAAAAGTTTTTTTTTGCCCAAAAGTCACCGGCCCAGACCCGCTGCCAGCGAAAAAGGAGTGTGCGTTATGCTGAAAACCCATTCTCTCATCGAGCCTCAGGACCTGAGCGTGAAGGAAATCGAGGAGCTGTTCGTTCTGGCCGACGACATCAAAAATCGCCCCGAGCTGTATGTCAATGCCTGCGCGGGCAAGCTGATGGGCACCTTGTTCTACGAGCCCAGCACCCGCACCCGGCTGTCCTTTGCCTCGGCTATGAACCGCCTGGGCGGCCGCGTGGTGGGCTTCTCCGACCCCGGCTCCTCCAGCGTGACCAAGGGAGAAACCGTGGCCGACACCGCCCGGATGCTCAGTGCCTACGCCGACATCATCGTCATGCGGCACCCCTACGAGGGCGCTCCCAAGGTGGCCAGCCTGTACAGCGACATCCCGGTGATCAACGCCGGTGACGGCGGCCATAACCACCCCACCCAGACCCTCACCGACCTGTACACCATGCACACGGTGTTCGGCCGCACCAGCGACCTGAAGGTGGCCATCTGCGGTGACCTGAAGTTCGGCCGCACGGTCCACAGCCTGATCCAGGCCATGAGCCGCTACGAAAATGTGGAGTTTGTGCTCATCAGCCCCGAAGAGCTGCGGCTGCCCCGGTATCTGCGGGAGTTCCTTCAGGAAAATAAGGTGCCCTTCACCGAGGTGGACAAGATCGAGGATGCCATCGCCGACTGCGATGTGCTGTATATGACCCGCATCCAGCGGGAGCGGTTCTCGGACGAGTCCGAGTACGAGCGCCTCAAGGACTACTACGTCCTGGACGCCGAGAAGATGAAGCTGGCCAAGGACGACATGATCGTCATGCACCCCCTGCCCCGGGTGAAGGAGATCAGCCGTGAGGTGGACTACGATCCCCGGGCCCGCTACTTCCGCCAGGCCCGCTACGGTATGTTCATCCGCATGGCTCTGATCCTCAAGCTGCTGGAGGTTGGCTACCAGCCCAAGCAGACCCGCCTTGTCCCCACCAAATACCGCTGCAAGAACCCCCGCTGCATCTGCAACCTGGAAAACGAGCCCCAGCAGATGCTGGAGATCGCCCCCAACGAGTACCGCTGCCTGTACTGCGACTACACCGCCCATATTGAGGAATAAAAGGAGGCTTGCCCCATGCTGATCAAAAACGCGCTGCTGGCCGACGGCACCCCCGCGGATGTGTGGGTGTACGAGGGCAAGATCCGGGCCATGGGCCAGAACCTGCCCATCCAGGACCCCGAGACCATCGACGCCGCCGGACGCACCATTTTGCCCGGCTTTGTGGACCTGCACTGCCACTGGCGTACCCCGGGCTTTGAATATAAGGAGGACATCTCCACCGGTTCCGCCGCGGCGGCCGCCGGCGGCTACACCTTCGTCAACCTGATGCCCAACACCAAGCCCGTCTGCTCCAGCGCCGAGCAGGCCCGCTGGGTGATGGACGAGGCACGCCGGGTGGGGCTGTGCGGCGCCAACCAGACCGTGAGCATCACCGAGAACTTCGACGGCAAAAGCGTCCAGCGGCTGCTGGACCTGCCCGATGACATCAAGTTTATCACCGAGGACGGCAAGGGCGTGCAGAGCAACGAGGTGATGGCCAAGGCCTTCGCCATCTGCGCCGAAAAAGGCATCACCCTCATGAGCCATGCCGAGGACATGGATATCTCCCCCTGGGACTACCGTCTGGCCGAAAACATCGAGACGGTGCGCAACCTGCACCTCTGCGAGTACTACGGCACCCGGCTGCACATGTGCCATGTGAGCACCAAGGAGGCCATGCTGGCCATCGGCGAGGCCAAGCAGAAGGGGGCCAACGTCACCTGCGAGGTGACCCCCCACCACCTGTGGTTCCACGACACCGACTACAAGGTGAATCCCCCCATCCGCCAGAAAGAGGATGTGGACGCCCTGGTGGCGGCCATCAAGGCAGGCCTGGTGGACGCCATCGCCACCGACCACGCCCCCCATTCCGCCGAGGACAAGGCCAATGGCATGGCCGGCATGGTGGGCAGCGAGACCGCCTTTTCGGTCTGCTACACCAAGCTCTGCCTGCAGGAGGGTCTGCCCCTGTCGGTGCTCAGCGACCTGATGAGCTACTATCCCGCCTGCATCCTGGGCCTGCAGAGCAAAGGCCGGCTGCTGCCCGGCTGGGACGCCGATTTCACTTTGGTGGAGCTGGACGAGCCCTTTGTGGTGGACCCCGAAACCTTCCACAGCAAAAGCCGCAACACCCCCTTCGCCGGCGCCGAGCTGTTTGGCCGGGTGTGGATGACGGTGATGGGCGGAAAAATCACCTACAATCGCCCCTGACCGGGTGCGAAAATGCGCAAAATATGCTATACTAAAGCATGATAGGCAAGTTGTGCCCTTTGAACGAATCTGGCAGCGGGGAAAACCGGCTGCATCAACACCAAACGACGGAGGAATCTGCAATGACCAATATGGACAAACTGTATGACGCTGTTGCCGCCCGCGGCCCTGTCTGCGTGGGGCTGGACACCGATTTCAGCTACCTGCCCGAGGAGTTTGTGAAATCCGAGCTCACCGCCGGTGAGAACATCGTGCGGTTCAACAAGGCCATTCTGGAAGCCACCAAGTCTGCCGCCGGCTGCTACAAGGTGCAGATCGCCTATTACGAGACTCTGGGCCTGGACGGCATGCGCGCCTACGCCGAGACCCTGCGCATGGTGCGCGAGGCCGGCATCCCCGTGATCGCCGACATCAAGCGGGGCGACATCGCCAAAACCGCCGAGATGTACGCCCGCGCCCACTTCGAGGGCGACTTCGAGGCCGACTACATCACTTTGGCTCCCTACATGGGCCTGGATTCCATCCAGCCCTACCTGCCCTTTGTGGAAAAGCAGGGCAAGGGCCTGTTTGTGCTGGTGCGCACCTCCAACCCCGGCGCCAAAGACTTTGAATACGAGAAGCTGGCCGACGGCCGCCACGTCTACGACATGGTGGGCGACAAGCTCAACGCCCTGGGCAAGGGCTACATGGGCGAGCGGGGCTACTCCAGCCTGGGTCTGGTCATCGGCGGCACCCATATCGAGGAGGCAGCCGAGATCCGCGCCCGCTACAAGGACAGCTTCTTCCTGATCCCCGGCTACGGCGCCCAGGGCGGCACCGCCCCCGACATTGCCCAGTATCTCACCAAGGGCAACGGCGGCGTGGTCAACTCCAGCCGCGGCGTGCTGCTGGCCCGCAAGAAACAGCCCGGCGTAGCCTTTGACGAGGCCGCCTACAACGAATGTGTTGCCATGAGGGAGGCCATTGCCGATGCGTGCGCAAAACTGTGATTGCAAGGTACTGAGCCACCGGGCGGTAAGCGACACCATCCGTCTGCTGGATGTAAAATGGGAAGACATGGCCCACGCCCCCAAGGCCGGCCAGTTCTATATGCTGCGCTGCTGGCGGCAGGACGAAGCCCCGCTGCTCTCCCGCCCCATCAGCGTCCACGAGTGGTCCCCCGACACCGGAGTGGTCTCCTTCCTGTATGAAGTGCGGGGAGAGGGCACCCACAAGCTGGCGGCTCTGCTGCCCGGGGACACCCTCAATCTCACCGGCCCGGCGGGCAACGGCTGGCCGGTGGATCAGCTGCTGGGCAAAAAGATCGCCCTGGTGGGCGGCGGCATCGGTACCGCCCCCCTGCTGCAGCTGGCCAAGGAGCTGGCAGCGGCCGGCCAAAAGCCCGACCTGTTCTGCGGGTTCCGGGATATGCCCTACCGGCTGGAGGCCTTCGCCCCCTACTGCGCCAAGGTGGAAGTGGCCACCGACAGCGGCAATTTCGGCCACCATGGCCTGGTCACCGAGCTGTACGATCCCGCCGATTACGACGTGATCTGCTGCTGCGGCCCCACCCCCATGATGAAGGCCGCCACCAAGCTCTCCCTGGAAAAGGGCACCGAGATTCTGGTGAGCCTGGAAAACAAGATGGCCTGCGGCATCGGGGCCTGCCTGGGCTGCACCTGCCACACCAAGAACAAAGGGGCTATCAGCGTCTGCAAGCAGGGCCCTGTGCTGAAAGGAGAGGACGCATATGGCTGATCTGCGGGTAAATCTGCTGGGCAAGACCCTCAACGGCCCGGTGATCGGCGCCTCCGGCACCTTCGGCTACGGCGTGGAATACGCCGACATGATCGACTGCAGCCGTCTGGGCGGCGTCTGCAGCAAGGGTCTCACCCTCAACGGCAAGCCCGGCAACCAGGGCGAGCGTCTGTGGGAGACCCCCAGCGGCCTCATCAACTCCATCGGCCTGCAGAATCCCGGCGTGCGGCACTTCATTGAAAACGAGCTGCCCGAGATGCAGACTCTGGGCACCGCCATCTTCGCCAACCTGGGCGGCGGCGCCATCGAGGACTACGAGGAGGGCGCGCAGCTGCTGGGCGACACCCCCGTGGACTTCATCGAGCTGAACATCTCCTGCCCCAACGTCAAGCACGGGGGCATCGCCTACGGCGTCAAGGCCGACAGCGCCCACGAGGTGGTCAGCCGGGTGCGGGCAGTCTGCAAAAAGCCCCTCATCGTCAAGATGAGCCCCAACGCCGAGAGCATTCCTGAGATGGCCGCCGCCTGCGCCGACGCCGGCGCCGATGCCCTGAGCCTGGTGAACACCTTCCAGGCCATGGCCATCGACCTGGAAAAGCGCCGCCCGGTGTTTGCCAACGTCTACGCCGGTCTGTCCGGCCCCGCCATCCGTCCCATCGCTCTGCGCATGGTGCACCAGGTCTGCAAGACGGTGAACATCCCCGTCATCGGTCTGGGCGGCATCGCCACCGGCCGGGACGCTTTGGAGTTCATCATGGCCGGCGCTGTGGCCGTGCAGGTGGGCACCGCCAACTTTGCCGATCCCAAGGCCTGCCAGCGCATCACCGACGAGATCGCCGCCTGGATGGACAAAAACGGCGTCAAGACCCTGGATGAGATCCGGGGCTGCTGCCTGTAAGTGCGATACAACAATTTGTATATAACATATATAACTATACAAGGAGGATACAACCATGCGTGATCCCATTGAAGTATTGAAAGAGTGCGACGCCTTCCTGGAGGGCCATTTCCTACTTTCCTCCGGCCGTCATTCCTCCGCCTACTGCCAGATGGCCTACCTGCAGCAGTACCCCGACAAGTGCGCCGAGGTGATGGAGCGGGTGGCCGAGCAGCTGAAGGACACCGATGTGGACGTCATCGTCGGCCCGGCTATGGGCGGCATCGTCTACGCCTATGAGCTGGCCCGGCAGCTGGGCAAGCGGGCCATCTTCACCGAGCGGGTGGACAATGTGATGACCCTGAAGCGCTTTGCCATCCAGCCCGGCGAAAAGTGCATCATCGCCGAGGACGTGGTCACCACCGGTATCTCCAGCCTGGAGACCAAGCGTGTCATCGAGGAGGCCGGCGGCATCTGCCTGGGCATCACCTGCGTGGTGGACCGCACCAAGGCCGACGCCCCCTCTCCCATTCCCATCCTGGCCAGCGCGGCCAAGCTGGACCTGCCCAACTACCTGCCTGAGGAGTGCCCCATCTGCGCCGAGGGCAAGCTGCCCCTGATCCACCTGGGCAGCCGCAAGATGAAAGAGCAGGCCAAGCAGACCCTGTGAGCACCAGACACCAAGAGAGAAAAGAGGGATTCGTAAGTATGAAGGCGTATCTGCTGCTGGCCGACGGCACCCTGTTTGAGGGCAAAAGCCTGGGCGTAGCCGGCACCACCGTTGGCGAGGTGGTGTTTGCCACCGGCATGGTGGGGTTTGAAGAGACCCTCACCGACCCCAGCTATTACGGTCAGCTGATCACCCAGACCTACCCGCTCATCGGCAACTACGGCATGAACAGCCAGGACAAGGAGAGCGACCGGATCTGGGCCAAGGGATACATCGTGCGGGAAAGCTGCCAGTACCCCAGCAATTTCCGGTGTGAAAAGACGCTGGATGCATTTTTGAAGGAACAGAACATCGTGGGCATCGAGGGCATCGACACCCGCCGGCTCACCCGCATCCTGCGCAGCCACGGCGTTATGAACGGCGCCATCACCACCGAATATTCCGAGGAAAAGCGGGAAGAGCTGCTGGCTCAGATCCGCAGCTACTCCATTGTGGACGCCGTCAAGGCCGTGACCTGCTCCGAGCCCACCGTCCACGGCAAGGGCGAAAAGTACAAGGTCGCCCTGCTGGACTTCGGCTGCAAGAACAACATCGTCCGCTGTCTGGTAAAGCGGGGCTGTGAGGTCACCGTGCTGCCCGCCTTTGCCACCGCCGAGGAGATCAAGGCCATGGACGTGGACGGCGTGATGCTGTCCAACGGCCCCGGCGACCCCGCCGAAAATGTGCAGATCATCGAGAATCTGCGCTCCATCATGGCCCTGGGCCTGCCGGTGTTCGGCATCTGCCTGGGCCACCAGCTGTCGGCTCTGGCCGCCGGCGCTTCCACCGGTAAGCTGAAATTCGGCCACCGCGGCGCCAACCAGCCTGTCACCGACCTGGCCCACGACCGCACCCTCATCACCAGCCAGAACCACGGCTATGCCGTTCTGGGGGACACTCTGCCCGCCGAGATGGGCAAGGTGAGCCATGTGAACGCCAACGACGGCACCTGCGAGGGCGTGGCCTACACCGCCTGGAACTGCTTCACCGTCCAGTTCCACCCCGAGGCCAGCGGCGGCCCCCGGGACGCGGAGTACCTGTTTGACGAATTCATCCGCCGTATGGCACAGAAGAAAGGGGAGTGAGCGCGATGCCAAAAGATCCTTCCATTAAAAAAGTTCTGGTGATCGGCTCCGGGCCCATCATCATCGGCCAGGCGGCCGAGTTCGACTATTCCGGCACCCAGGCCTGCCGGGCTCTGAAGAGCGAGGGCATCGAGGTTGTGCTGATCAACTCCAACCCCGCGACCATCATGAGCGACCCCGAGATCGCCGACCGCGTCTATGTGGAGCCCCTCACCGCCGAGGTGGTGGAGCGGGTGATCGAGATCGAGCATCCCGACTCCATCCTGCCCAACCTGGGCGGCCAGACCGGCCTGAACCTGGCCATGGAGCTGGCCCGCAGCGGCTATCTGGAAAAGGCCGGTGTGCGTCTGCTGGGCGCCCGCCCCGAGACCATCGACCGGGCCGAGGACCGGCAGCTGTTCAAGGACACCATGGAGAAGCTGGGCCAGCCCTGCATCCCCAGCAAGGTGGTAGAGGATTTGGACGACGCTCTGGCCTTTGCCAAGGAGATCGGTTATCCCGTCATCGTCCGCCCCGCCTTCACCATGGGCGGCACCGGCGGCGGCATCTGTGCCGACGAGGCCGAGCTGCATGAGATCGGCACCAACGGCCTGCGCCTTTCTCCCATCCACCAGGTGCTCATCGAAAAGTGCATCGCCGGCTGGAAAGAGATCGAATACGAGGTGATGCGTGACGCCAAGGGCAACGTGATCACCGTCTGTAACATGGAAAACCTGGACCCCGTGGGCGTTCACACCGGCGACTCCATCGTGGTGGCCCCCAGCCAGACCCTTTCCGACCACGAGTACCAGATGCTGCGCACCGCGGCTCTGGACATCATCACCGAGCTGGGCATCGAAGGCGGCTGCAACTGCCAGTTTGCCCTCAAGCCCGATTCCTTCGAGTACGCGGTCATCGAGGTCAACCCCCGTGTGTCCCGTTCTTCGGCCCTGGCTTCCAAGGCCACCGGCTATCCCATCGCCAAGGTGGCGGCCAAAATCGCCATCGGCTACAGCCTGGACGAGCTGACCAACGAGGTCACCGGCGAGACCTGCGCCTGCTTCGAGCCGGCTCTGGACTATGTGGTGGTAAAATACCCCAAATGGCCCTTCGATAAATTCGTCTACGCCAAAAAGGACCTGGGCACCCAGATGATGGCCACCGGTGAGGTAATGGCCATCGGCACCAGCTTTGAGTCCGCCATGATGAAGGCTGTCTCCTCCATCGAGCTGGGCCTGGAGACTTTGACTCTGCCCACTCTGGCCACCGACACCGACGAGGAGATCGTGGAAAAGCTGCACCGCTGCGATTCCGAGCGCGCCTTTGTGGTCTACGAGGCCCTCAAGCGGGGCGTGTCCTGGGATGTGATCTACGACATCACCAAGATCGACAAGTGGTTCCTGGCCAAGATGCAGCATCTGGCCGACATGGAAAACGCCCTGGCCCGGGGTGAGCTCACCGAGGAGAGCTACCGCGCCGCCAAGCAGTACGGCTTCCTGGACAAGACCATCACCCGGCTCACCGGCAAGGAGATCCCCGTGGAGCTCCACGCCAGCTACAAGATGGTAGACACCTGCGCCGCCGAGTTCGCCGCCCGCACCCCCTATTTCTACTCCAGCTTTGACGAGGAGAACGAGGCAGCCCTGTTCATCGAGGAGCACCCCTCCGACAAGAAAAAGGTGATGGTATTCGGTTCCGGCCCCATCCGCATCGGCCAGGGCATCGAGTTCGACTACTGCAGCGTGCACTGCGTATGGACCCTGAAAAAGCACGGCTGTGAGACCATTCTGGTCAACAACAACCCCGAGACCGTCTCCACCGACTTCGACACCGGCGACCGTCTGTACTTCGATCCCCTGAACCCCGAGAGCGTGGCCCACATCATCCACACCGAAAAGCCCTGGGCCTGCGTGGTGCAGTTCGGCGGCCAGACGGCCATCAAGCTGACCAAAGCTCTGGAGAAGATGGGCGTGAAGATCCTGGGCACCAGCGCCGACGCCATCGACGAGGCCGAGGACCGGGAGCGGTTCGACGCCCTGCTGGAGCGGTGCGGCATCCCCCGTCCCGCCGGCGACACCGTCTACACCTGCGACGAGGCCCTGGCAGTGGCCGAGCGGCTGGGCTATCCCGTGCTGCTGCGTCCCAGCTATGTGCTGGGCGGCCAGAACATGATCATCGCCTACAACCCTGCCGACGTGCGGGAGTATATGGCTATCATCACCAGCCATGAGCTGGAGAACCCCGTGCTGGTGGACAAGTACCTCACCGGCGTGGAGTGTGAAGTGGACGCCATCTGCGACGGGGAGGAGTTCCTCATCCCCGGCATCATGGAGCACATCGAGCGGGCCGGCATCCATTCCGGCGACTCCATCTCGGTGTATCCGCCCCAGACCCTGAGCCAGCGCATTCAGGAGGTGCTGGTGGATTATACCGGCCGTCTCTCCCGGGAGCTGAAGGTGGTGGGCCTGGTGAACATCCAGTATGTGGTCCACGACGGCAAGGTGTTCGTCATCGAGGTGAACCCCCGTTCCTCCCGTACCGTGCCCTACATCAGCAAGGTCACCGGCGTGCCGGTGGTAGAGCTGGCCGTGCGCTGCCTGCTGGGCGAAAAGCTGGCCGACATGGGCTACGGCACCGGTCTGCATCCCTCCGGCGACATCTGCGCCGTGAAGGTGCCTGTGTTCAGCTTTGAAAAGCTGCACAACGTGGACACCCAGCTGGGACCCGAGATGAAGTCCACCGGCGAGGTGCTGGGCATCGGCCACAACTTTGAGGACGCCATGCTCAAGGGCCTCATTGCCGCCGGCTACAAGATGCGCCATCCCGATCCCAAGCAGTGCAAATGCGTGCTGCTCACCGTGAAGGACGCCGACAAGCCCGAGCTGGTGGAGATCGCCTACCAGTTCAAGCAGCTGGGCTACAAGCTGTATGCCACCGCCGGCACCGCCGGATACCTGGCCCGGAACATGGTGGCCTGCAACGAGGTGCGCAAGATCAGCGAGGAAGGCCCCAACATTCTGGACCTGCTGGAAAGCGGCCTGGTGGACTATGTGCTGTCCACCTCTTCCAAGGGCCGTCTGCCCAGCCTGGACAGCGTAAAACTGCGCCGCAAGGCGGTGGAGCTCTCCATCCCCTGCCTCACCGCCATCGACACCGCCCGGGTGCTGCTGGCCTGCCTCAAGAGCGGCCGCACCATCAAGGACGTGGGTCTCATCGATATTTCCAAGCTGTAAGCCACAGCCAAAACAGCGGCGGCCGGTTTCCTCTGGGGGGGGGGTACCGGCCGCTTTTCGGCTTTATTGCGACACTATGTGATTTTTTATGCTTTTTCCATGGATTTTTCCCTTTTCCCATTTCCCGGGGCCAAGGCCGGAAAAAAGAGGGCAAAAAAGGGCATACAGACCCGGATCTGCCTCCCGGCGCAATGCCATTTTAGGGGGGCTTATGGGCGAAAAACAGGACATTGAATCGCAAATTCTCGCATAGTCGTTCTTTTTGCAAAAGCCGCATTTCACAAAGTGTGAAAAAAGCAGATTTTGTGCCCGAAAAATATGTAGTATAGTTGCATCTTTTTTCATAAAAGGCTATAATAAAAGGCAAAGAAGGGAATGTTTCCTAAGGGGTTTCGATGTATGTACCGAACAAGGAACATATTCCCGTTCCGGCCCTAAAACCACCCGGAACGGGAGAGCTGACCCGGAACAAATACAAGAAAATCAGGAGGGTCGATGTATGACCAGGTCTCAGCTTATTACAAAGGTTTCGCACGACACGGGGCTGCCCGAGGCACAGGTGGAGCTGGTGATGAACGGTTTGTTCGACAGCATTGCCGAGAGCCTGAAGCAGGGAGAGAAGGTGACCATCGCGGGATTCGGACGCTTTGAGATGCGGGCCCGCAAAACCAAATCCTTCACCAATCCCAAGACCAAGGTGTCCTCCCAGCTCGAGCCCACAGCGATTCCCGGCTTTAAAGCCAGCGGCATTTTGAAAAGCAAGCTGGGCTGCAAAGACTAAAAGATCCAGCCTGCCCGGCAGACAGCCAGCTGTCTGCCGGGCTTTTTTGCATTTTATGGCAGAATATGGTATGATATATCCAGCTGTCCGCCCCTTTGGGCGGGGTGTGTATCTGTGAATCATTCCGGCCGCAGCCCGGCTGCCGGCCTTCCAAAACAGGAGAGTATCCCTATGCTTTATCAGGATCTGAATACATTGCCCGAAATCCTGCAGGCGGTGGAGCGGATGGGCTTCACCCAGATGACCGAGGTGCAGGAAAAGGCCATCCCCGTGATGCAGGCCGGCAAGGACATCATCGCCAAGGCCCCCACCGGCACCGGCAAGACCTGTGCCTTTGGCATCCCGGTGATCGAAAAGCTGGACCGCACCGCCGCCTGGCCCCAGGCGGTGATTCTGGCCCCCACCCGGGAGCTGGCCCAGCAGATCGCCCAGGACCTGCGGGACCTGGCCCATTTTCTGCCCGATGTGCGCATCGCCTGCGTCTACGGCGGCGCCAACATGGCCCGGCAGACCGAGCAGCTGAAAAAGGGCTGCCAGATCGTGGTGGCCACTCCCGGCCGCCTTATGGACCACATGCAGCACCGCACCATCGACATCCGCCACGTCACCACCGTGGTGCTGGACGAGGCCGACGAGATGCTGGACATGGGCTTTTACAAGGATGTGCGCAAGATCATCGACAGCATGAAGGCCCGCAAGACCCTGGCCATGTTCAGCGCCACCATCAGCCGGGAGGTCATGGACATCGGCTGGCTCTACCAGCGGGACGCCGAGGAGATCACGGTGCAGCCTGTCAAGGCCAGCGCCCCCAAGATCACCCAGTACCAGCTGCACACCACCGGCCGCAACAAGCTGGCCGACCTCACCGACCTTATCATCAAAAAGGACTACAAGCGGGTGATGGTGTTCTGCAACACCCGCTACACCACCGCCATGCTCACCAACCAGCTGGCCCGCTGCGGCTTTGTGGTGGACTGCCTCCACGGCGACCTCTCCCAGGCCGACCGCAACAAGATCATGGCCAGCTTCCGGGAAGGCAAGCTGGCGGTGCTGGTGGCCACCGACGTGGCCGCCCGGGGCATCGACGTGGAGGACGTGGACGCGGTGTTCAACTACGATCTGCCCCCCTCCAACGAGTACTATACCCACCGCATCGGCCGCACCGGCCGGGCCGGCAAGGAGGGCGTGTCCTACATCCTCTACACCGACGAGGACAAAAAGCGGCTGGACGAGATGCTGCGGCTCACCCGCAACACCGCCATTCCCGTGTCCTGGAACGAAAAGGGCGAGCTGGTGGAGGGCCAGGTGCAAAAGCACGACTTCCAGATCCGCCAGTATTTCTGATACGGCATTCCATACGAAAAAACTCCCCCAAAGGGCTCTGTGCCCCTGGGGGAGTTTTTTGTGCCTTTTTTGGCATGACAAAGCCCCCGGTCCTGGTGGGAACCGGGGGCGGTGCAGACAGAAAATTATTCGGCGCTGCTGGCGGAGGAGGCGTCGGCTGCGGCGCTGTCATCCGAAGCGGCGGTGCTGTCCGACTGGGCAGCGCTGTCAGGCTGGGAGGCGCTGGCGCTGTCAGAGGAAGGCGCAGGGGAGGGGGTGGGGATGGTGTCGTCGAAGTAGTCGATGGTCAGCTTGTCGTAGCAGTCGCCCTGGGTGATGGTCA
The DNA here is from genome assembly GCA_019115305.1 of Candidatus Anaerofilum excrementigallinarum. Lineage (GTDB taxonomy): Bacteria > Bacillota > Clostridia > Oscillospirales > Ruminococcaceae > Anaerofilum > Anaerofilum excrementigallinarum. The sequence goes on along the minus strand of DXDW01000010.1, from coordinate 13,258 downwards.
TCTCGGCGATGCGGCTGTCCAGATCGGCCTGCAGGGCCTCCTGGGCCTGGGTGAGAACATCCTCGGGAGCCAGGTTCATGGCGTTCTCCCGGACATAGTCCAGGTCGATGGGCAGGCGCTTGATGATGTGGTAGCCGTAGCTGGTTTCCACCGGCTCGCTGATGCCGCCCTCTTCCAGAGCAAAGGAAGCGTCCTTGAACTCCTGCACATAGCTGTCATCGGCGGTGAACATATAGCCGTGCATGTCATTGGCCTGGCCGGGGTCCTCGTTGTACTCCTCGATCAGGCTCTCGAAATCCTCGCCGGCGACGGCCTTCTGGTACACCTCGTTGGCGGTGGCCAGTTCGGCGGAGTGGTCGGCGCCCTCGGCGGTGTCCTCAAAGGCGATCAGCACATGCTGCACATGGACATAGTCGGTGTTGCCCTCGAAGGAGTCCACCACCGACTGGGCGTAGTTGTCGTTGAACCACTTTTCCAGAGCCTTCTGCTGCAGAATCTGCTTTTCGTTCAGGCTGCGGTAGAGGTCGGGGGTGCAGTAGATGCCGCCCAGCCAGTCGGCAAAGGCGTCCTCGCCGCCGGCCATCTGGACCATATACTCGGTGAAGGAGTCCAGCTCGGCCTTGTCCTCGTCGGTGAGCTCCACGCCCACAGAGGAGGCCCAGGCGTCCAGGCCGTGGTCGTTCTGCAGGTTGCTCTCCACCTGGGTCAGCAGGCTGGGCAGGTCCAGGTTGGTGGCGCTGGAATCGCTGTCGGACGACTGGCTCATCATGTCCTTGGTGCTGAGGAAGTAGTAGCGGAATTCGTCGTAGGAGACGGGGGTGCCGCCCACCGACACAAACGCGCCGTCGGCTTTGGGGTCAGCGGCCGCGCTGCAGCCGGCCAGAGAAACGGCGATGCCCAGGCAGGCTGCCAGGGAAACCGCCTTGCAGATTTGCTTTTTCAAAATTGTATCCTCCATTCCCGCGGCGCTGGTATGCCGCGCGTATCAAACAATATTATACAGCAAACGCCGGCAAATCACCATAGAATATACAGAATTTTAAACTTTTGAGATATTTGGCCCACCCTTGCCGCCGCAACCCTGCCTTTTGAGGGCCCCGGATACAAAAAGCAGCTCACCTGTTGACAAAAGTACGATTTCGTACTATACTCTCTGCTGAAGAAAGTACGATTTCGTACTTGTCGGGAGGGAAACCATGGAAAAGACATCGGAAAAACTGCATCGAATCAACTATCTCACCGCCGAGATCGAGTGGCTGTACCACCAGGCGTCCCTGCGGATGGGCATTGCCGACAGCACCATGCGGGTGCTCTACACCATCTACGACCACGGGGAGGAGGACTGCCCCCTGAGCTGTGTGTACAAGGAATCGGGCATCAGCAAGCAGACGGTGAACTCGGCTCTGCGCCGGCTGGAGGAACAGGGGGTGCTGCGGGTGGAATCCGGCAGTGGCCGGGGCAAGCGGGTGATCCTAACCGAAGAAGGCAAGGAATATGTGGACCGCACCGCCGGCCGGCTCTACCGGGCCGAGTGCGCCCTGTTTGCAAGCTGGAGCGATGAGGAGATGGACGAGCACATCCGTTTGATGGCCAAATACAACGAGGCATTCCGGCAGACGCTGGAAGAGCTGTAAGGAAAGGGGAGCATGCTGTATGCGGATCATCACCATCAGCCGGGAGTTCGGCAGCGGCGGCCGGGAACTGGGCAAGCGGCTGGCCGACGAGACCGGCTTTGACTACTACGACAGCGAGATCATCGCCGCCGTTGCCAAGGGCAGCGGCCTGGAGGAGGGCTATGTGGAAAATGCCCTCAGCAACCACGGCTGGCAGAACTTTTCGGTCAGCTTCCGCACCACGCTGCACTCGGCGGCGCGGCTGCAGGCCGGGGACGTGCGGCTGCTGCTGGAGCAGAAAAAGGTCATCGAGCAGATCGCGGCTCTGGGCAAGGACTGCGTCATCGTGGGCCGCAACGCCGACGTGCTGCTGGAAAGCCGGCAGCCCTTCAAGCTGTTTGTCTGCGCCGATACCCAGGCAAAGCTGGAGCGCTGCCAGGGACGGGCGCCGGAGGGAGAAAATCTCTCCCCCAAAGAGCTGCTGCGAAAAATGAAGCAGGTGGACCGGGTGCGGGCCCAGACCCGGATGCTGCTGTCCGGCTCGGAGTGGGGCCGGCGGGACGCCTACCATCTCATCGTAAATACCACCGACTGGAATATCAAAGATCTGGCGCCGGCTGTGGGCCGGTTTGCCCTGGACTGGTTTGGGAGGAGACCATGAAAATTCAGCTGTCCGATCATTTCACCTACAAAAGACTCATCCGGTTTACCCTGCCTTCCATCGTCATGATGGTGTTCACCTCCATCTACGGGGTGGTGGATGGCTTTTTTGTCTCCAATTTTGCGGGCAAGACCCCCTTTGCGGCGGTGAACCTCATCATTCCCTTTCTCATGATCGTGGCCACCGTGGGCTTTATGTTCGGCACCGGCGGCACCGCCATTGTGGCCAAGGCCTTCGGCGAGGGAGACAGTGAGCGGGCCAACCGGTATTTTTCCCTCTTTGTCTATGTGGCCTTCGGGCTGGGCGTGATCATCGCGGTGCTGGGCTTTATCTTTATCCGCCCCATTTCCATTTTGCTGGGGGCCCAGGGGGAGTTGCTGGAAAACTGCGTGGTGTATGCCCGCATTATTCTGGTGGCGCTGCCTTTTTACGTCTGCCAGCTGCTGTTCCAGAGCTTTTTCGTCACCGCCGAAAAGCCCCATCTGGGCCTGGCGGTGACCGTCTCCTCCGGCCTTACCAACATGGTGCTGGACGCCGTGCTGGTGATGCTGCTGCCCGGGCCCTATAAGCTGGCCGGAGCGGCGGTGGCCACCGCCATGAGCCAGGTGGTGGGAGGCGTGGTGCCGCTGTTTTACTTTTTCCGCAAAAACAGCAGCATTTTGCGGCTGCAGAAAACCAGCATGGACCTGCGGGCCATTCTGCAGGCCTGCGTCAACGGCTCCTCGGAGTTTATGAGCAATGTTTCCATGAATCTGGTGGGTATGCTGTACAACATCCAGCTGCTGGCCTACGCCGGGGAGGACGGTGTGGCCGCCTATGGGGTGATGCTGTATGTGAGCATGGTCTTTTCCGCCGCCTTTATCGGTTATTCCATCGGCACCGCCCCCATTGTGGGCTACCACGACGGCGCCCGCAACTGCGCCGAACTCCACGGCCTGCTGCACAAAAGCCTGGGAATGATCGGCCTGTTCGGTCTGCTCATGGTGGCGGCGGCCCAGCTGTTGGCGGTGCCGCTGGCCCGGCTGTTTGTGGGCTACGACGCCGGGCTGCTGGAGCTCACGGTGAACGGCTTCCGCATCTTTGCCTTGTCTTTTCTGTTCATGGGCTTTGCCATCTTCGGGTCCGGCTTCTTCACCGCCCTCAACGACGGCGTCACCTCGGCCATCATCTCTTTTCTGCGCACCTTGGTGTTCCAGGTGGCGGCGGTGCAGCTGCTGCCGCGGCTGCTGGGCATCCAGGGCATCTGGTGGTCCATCGTGGTGGCCGAGGTCATGGCGGTGGTGCTGGCGGGGATTTTCCTGCTGGTCAAACGCCGCCGATACGGCTACTGATCCCCGCAGCTTGCACAAGATCAATGCGAAAATCTTGTCTAACATGGCTATGAGTACAAAATAGAATTGCTTTTCGCGAAAATTTTGTATAAGATGGCTATGGACAATTGGGGCGAAATCGTGTTTAATACCAGTAAACCATTGAAACGGAGATAAAACCGCACAGCGCACTTCCAGAGAGCCCGGAGGATGGAAACGGGCAGAAAGCGGGGCGGACAAATGGACCGTGGAGGGCGCGGGGGAATGGCCGCAAAGCCGAAATCCCGCGACGGGTGCTCCCGTTATTGGGCAGGGATGTGTTGGCATCCCGCAGAGGGGCCGCGGCTTTCGCGGCAAACAAGGTGGCACCGCAGGTGTTTGGAAAGAAATTCCGGCCTGTCCTTGTGATGAAACATCACCAGGGCGGGCCGTTTTGTTTTGGTCCCGCCCCACAAAGAGGAGGAACCACTATGAAAAAGATGCACAAACTCTTGTCCGCGATGCTCTCCGCCGCTGTATGCGCCGGTATGCTGGCCGGCTGTTCGGGCAGCTCGTCCGGTTCTGCCGCCGGCAGCCAGACCGCCAGCGGCAGCGCCGGCGGGGCCGACTACACCGTTGGCCTGATCCAGTATATGGAGCACACCTCCCTGGATGAGATCCGCACCGCTCTGGAGCAGCGGCTGCAGAGCCAGGCCGAGGCCGCCGGTATCACCGTGGATGTCCAGGTGCAGAACGCCCAGGGCGATCCCACCAATATCTCCAATATCTGCAACAAGTTTGTGGGCGAGGGCGTGGACCTCATCGTGGCCATCGCCACCCCCGCCGCCGCCGGAGCCGCCGGCGTCACCGAGGACATTCCCATCGTCTTTTCGGCGGTGACCGATCCTGTCACCGACCTGCAGCTGGACAGCCTGGACGCCCCCGGCGGCAACGTCACCGGCACCAGCGACAGCATCCCGGTGGAAAAGATCTTTGAAGTGGCCGCCGAGCTCACCCCCGAAGCCAAGAACTTCGGCCTGCTCTACTGCACCAGCGAGCCCAGCAGCGCCGGGGTCATCGCCGACGCCAAGGCCTATCTGGACGCTAACGGCGGCAGCTACACCGAGGCCACCGTCACCAATACCAGCGAAGTGCAGCAGGCTGCCCAGACGCTGGTGGAAAAATGCGACGCCATCTTCATCCCCATCGACAACACCGTGGCCACCGCCATGAGCGTGGTAGCCGAGGTGGCCAACGAGGCCAAGATCCCGGTGTATGTGTCGGCCGACAGCATGGTGAAGGACGGCGGTCTGGCTTCCGCCGGCGTCAACTACACCAATCTGGGTGAAAAGACCGCCGATATGGTGCTGGAGGTGCTTCAGGGCGCCGATCCCGCCACCATGCCGGTGCAGACCATGACCGACGTCAACGTGGTGGTCAATGAAGAGACCGCCGCCGCCATCGGGGTGGATGTTTCCGCTTACGTCAACTGATAGGCCGTCCATGGCGCCGCGCGGGGAAGACCCGCCGGCGCTTTGCGGCGTGAAAACGGGGAAAAGGGGAGAATCAATATGATCTCGATGACTGCGCTGCTGGGCGCGGTGGAACAGGGGCTGATTTACAGCCTGGTGGCGCTGGGCCTTTACCTGAGCTACCGGGTGCTGAATGTGGCCGACCTCACCACCGACGGCAGCTTTACTCTGGGGGCCGCCACCTCGGCCATGCTCACCACGCTGGGCCATCCGGTGCTGGGACTGGCTGCGGCCATTCTGGCCGGGGCCATGGCCGGCGGCGTCACCGCCTTTTTGCAGACCAAATGCAAGGTGCAGCCCATTCTGGCCGGTATCGTCACCATGACGGGCCTGTATTCCATCAACCTCATGGTCATGGGCGGACGGCAGAATCTGCCCCTGCTCAAGGCCGACACCGTGTTCACCTGGGCCGAGGGACTGCTGGGCAAGCAGTTCGGTACCCTGGCGCTGGCCCTGGCGGTGGTGCTGGTGGTGGGAGGCGGCCTCACCGCCTTTCTGGGCACCCAGCTGGGCCTGTCCATCCGGGCCACCGGCGACAACAAGGACATGGTCTCCGCCTCCTCCATCAATCCCGCCTTCACCACCACGGTGGGGCTCTGCCTGGCCAACGCCATCATCTCCCTGTCCGGCGGTCTGCTGGCCCAGCAGCAGAAGTTCAGCGACTCCAACCTGGGCACCGGCATGGTGGTGGTGGGGCTTGCCAGCCTCATCATCGGCGAGGTGATCGTGGGCCGGGGCGGCGTGGCCCGGTGTGTGGCCGGGGTCATGGTTGGTTCCATCCTATACCGCATCATCATGGCCTTTGCCCTGGGCGCCAACCTGGGCGCCAGCAACCTCAAGCTGGTGTCGGCGGTGATTGTGGGCGTCACCATCTCGCTGCCGGCTCTCAAATCCGCCCTGGCATTTGCCCGGCGCAAACGGGAGGCGAAAAAATCATGCTGACCCTGGAACATATCTCCAAAACCTTCAACCCCGGCACCGTCAACCAGAAGCAGGCCCTCTGCGATTTGAATCTGGAGGTGCACAAGGGGGATTTCATCACCATTCTGGGCTCCAACGGGGCGGGCAAATCCACTCTGTTCAACGCCATTGCCGGCAGCTTCATCGCCGACAGCGGACGCATTCTGCTGGACGGCCGGGACGTTACCTTCCTGCCCGAGCACAAGCGCAGCGGCGAGATCGGCCGGCTGTTCCAGGACCCCATGAAGGGCACCGCCCCTTCCATGACCATTGAGGAAAACATGTCTTTGGCCTATCTGCGCACCGCCAAGAAAGGCATGGGTTTTTCCCGCATCACCCGCACCGACCGGGAGTGGTTCCGGGCTCAATTGGCCCGGCTGGGACTGGGTCTGGAAGACCGGATGAAGCAGCCGGTGGGGCTGCTGTCGGGAGGCCAGCGCCAGGCTCTGACCTTGCTCATGGCCACCATGGTCACCCCCAAGCTGCTTTTGCTGGACGAGCACACCGCCGCTCTGGACCCCGGCACCGCCGAAAAGGTGCTGAACCTGACCAAAGAGATCGTGGAACAAAAGCAGATCACCTGCCTGATGATCACCCACAATCTGGCCTCCAGCCTGGAGCTGGGCAACCGCACGCTGATGATGGACGCCGGCCGCATTGTGCTGGACGTGGCAGGCCAGGAGCGCAGCGGGCTGACGGTGCAGGATCTGCTGGACCGGTTCAAGGTGGGCGCAGGCAAGCAGCTGGACAACGACCGCATTCTGCTGTCGGCTCAATAAAAAGGAGGAATACCAATGAAGCTGTTTATTTCCGCCGATATCGAGGGCTGCTGCGGCGTCTGCGCCTGGCCCGAGACCGAGCGGGGCAAGGACGATTACGAATATGCCCGGGGCCAGATGACCCGGGAAGTCAACGCCGCCTGCCGGGGTGCGCTGGCCGCCGGGGCCGGTGCCATCCGGGTAAAGGACGCCCACGACAACGCCCGCAACATCCTGCCCGGCACTTTGCCCGAAGGGGTGGAGCTGAACCGGGGCTGGACCGGAGACGGATTCAGCATGGTCAGCGGCCTGCAGGACGGCTTTGACGCGCTGGCCTTTGTGGGCTATCACAGCCCCGGCGGCGGGGACGGCAATCCCCTGGCCCACACCATGAACACCGTCACCGTGGACGAGGTGCGGATCAACGGCAAGCGGGCGGGGGAGTTCCATATCCACGCCTACGCCGCCGGTATGCTGGGGATTCCGGTGATCTTTTTGTCGGGTGACCAGGCCCTGTGTGAGCTGGCCAAGGAACTGGTGCCGGGCATCACCACCGTGGCGGTGAGCCGGGGCACCGGCGGCTCCAGCACCAGCATCCATCCCGAGATCGCGGCGGAAAACATCCGCCGGGGCATGGAGCGGGCCGTAGCCCAGAAGGGAGAGGGCTGTCAGGTGCCCATGCCCGAGGAGTTTGTCACCCAGGTGCGGTTTACCACCCACGCCAAGGCCCAGAGCGCATCGATCTATCCCGGCGCCCTGCGGCTGGACGAAAAGACGGTGGAATTTGCCAGCCGGGACTACATGGACCTGCTGCGGTTCTATCATTTCACCCTGTAACAGCGTTATCCACGCCATCCTCCGGCGAGGCCGGCGGTTTTGTTGCGAAAGCGATAAAAACCGCCGGCCTTTTTTTGACGGATTTTGTCAAAAAGCCATCTGACACCTGGGCGGGAAATATGCTATACTATACTATGTATGTGCGGCCCGGACCGCGCACCGACAACAAGCAAACCGCCCCCGGCGGATTATTTTTATCCATCAACCTGCAAAGCGGAGGAAAGGAAATCTATGGAAAAGAACCAAGCCACCAACCAGGCGCCCCAGCAGACTGCCCAGGAATACAACCAGCTGGTAGCGGTGCGCCGCCAGAAGCTGGCCGACCTGCAGGCCGCCGGCAAAGACCCCTTCCAGCTCACCAGCTACCCTGTGTCCGACTACGCCGGACAGATCAAGGAGAAATACGCCCATCTGGAGCCCGAGCAGGAGACCGGTGACGCCGTCTGCATCGCCGGCCGCATGATGAGCAAGCGGGTGATGGGCAAGGCCAGCTTCACCGACCTGCGGGACAACAGCGGCCACATCCAGCTGTATGTCCGCCGGGATCTGGTGGGGGACGAGGAGTACGCCGCCTTCAAGAAGATGGACATCGGCGACATCATCGGCGTCAAGGGCGAGGTCTTCCGCACCAAGATGGGGGAGATCAGCGTCAAGGTCAGCGAGATCATCCTGCTCAGCAAGAGCCTGCTGCCCCTGCCCGAGAAGTTCCACGGCCTCAAGGACCAGGAGATCCGTTACCGCCAGCGGTATATCGATCTCATCGTCAACCCCGAGGTGAAGGACACCTTCGTCAAGCGCAGCCAGATCCTGCGCCAGATCCGGGACTTCTTGGATTCCCGTGGCTTTGTGGAGGTGGACACCCCCATCCTGCTGCCTCTGGAGATCGGCGCTTCCGCCCGGCCTTTCGTCACCCATCACAACACCCTGGACATGGACATGTACCTGCGCATCGAGACCGAGCTGAACCTGAAGCGTCTCATCGTGGGCGGCTTTGACAAGGTGTACGAGGTGGGCCGCATCTTCCGCAACGAGGGCATGGACACCAAGCACAACCCCGAGTTCACCTCCATCGAGCTGTACCAGGCCTACACCGACTACAAGGGCATGATGGACCTGGTGGAAGACCTGTACAAGCAGCTGGCCCGCAACATCTGCGGCAGCATGACCATCCCCTACCAGGGCCAGATGATCGACATGGACCACTGGGAGCGGATGACCATGGTGGAAGCCGTGAAGAAGTACTCCGGCTGCGACTATTACAGCTGGGCCACCGACGCCGACGCCCGTGCCGCCGCTGCCGAAAAGCATGTGGAGGTCCCCGCCGACGCCACCAAGGGCGCCGTGCTGGTGGAGCTGTTCGACGCCTTTGTGGAGGAGAACCTGATCCAGCCCACCTTCATCTACGACTACCCCGTGGAAAACAGCCCTCTGGCCAAGCGCAAGGCCGACGAGCCTGCCTTCACCGAGCGGTTTGAGTATTTCATCAACGCCACCGAGTTCGGCAACGCCTTCAGCGAGCTCAACGACCCCATCGACCAGAAGGAGCGCTTCGAGCGCCAGGTAGCCGCCCGCAAGGCCCAGAACCCCAATGATACCTGCCAGGTGGACTATGACTATGTCACCGCTCTGGAGTACGGCCTTGCCCCCACCGGCGGCCTGGGCTTCGGTCTGGACCGGCTGGTGATGCTGCTCACCGACTCTGCTTCTATCCGGGACGTGCTGCTGTTCCCGACCATGAAGCCGGTGGACTGAAACGCAAGCTTTCGCCTGTAAGGGCGGGGCCTGTCGCCTGTGCCGGCGGCAGGCCCCTTTTTCTTTCTGACCGGAGGCAAAGCGGCCCAAAGCCGCGGGGGAGGAAATGGTATGAATATTCTGATCGCTGCTCTGCTCTGTTTTGCCCTGCTGGGGGCGTTGGACAAGCTGTTCAACGGAGTCATGGGGGTTGCGCCGGCCTTTGACCAGGGCCTGGCCTCCATGGGGCCGCTCTGCCTGTCCATGGCGGGTATCTACTGCGCGGCCACGGCCCTGCTGGGCGGCGGCACCCCGGGGGAGGCTTTGGCGCAGCTGCCCTTCGATCCCTCTCTGCTGGCGGGGGCACTGCTGGCTCCCGATATGGGCGGCTATACCCTGGCGGTGCAGCTGGCCCGGGACAGCCAGCTGGGGGCTTACAGCGCTGTGCTGGTCACCTCCACCTTGGGCACTCTGGTCAGTTTTGCTCTGCCCATCTCCTTGGGCAGCCTGCCTGCCCACGAGGTGCAGGGCTTTATGCAGGGGGTGCTGTGGGGCATTATTTCTCTGCCGTTGGGCCTGCTGGCCGGCGGATTGGTGCTGGGCATGGGCCCGGCCCAGCTGTGGGGCGGGCTCTGGCCGGTCTGTATCATCTGTCTGGGCCTTTGCGCCGGGCTGCGCTTTGCGCCCCGGGGCTGTCTGCGGGCCATGAGTATCCTGGGCCAGCTGGTGCGGGCGGCGGGCATTTTGCTGCTGTGTGTGGTCACCGCCGGGGTGTTTGTGCCCCGCTGGGCGGTGGTGGACCCGGCGCTGGTCACCGAGGTGCTGATGGTGGTGTTCCGCATCACGGCGGTGGTCTGCGGCTCCCTGGTGGCGGCCAATCTGCTGATGCACCGCGCCGGCAGGCTGCTGCAGCGGGCGGGCCGGGCCCTGCGGGTAAACGAGTACGCCGTGGTGGGGCTGCTGGCCAGCCTGGCCAACAGCATTTCCATGCTTCCCCTTTATAGCCGCATGGACGTGCGGGGCAAGGTGATGAATGCCGCCTTCACGGTGAGCGGCGCTTTCTGTCTGGGAGGCCAGCTGGCCTTTGTGGCCGCAGTGGCCACCGGACAGCAGGTGACGGCCTTTCTGGTGGCCAAGCTGGCGGCCGGTCTGGCGGCGGTGTGGCTGGCGCTGAAATTCACCCGCGGCGAGCAGGAGGAAGCGCCCGCAGAACAGAAAATATAAAAATGCCAGCGGATCGTTTTTGATCCGCTGGCATTTTTTATGCGAGCACCATCAGGAAAGCCCAAAAAAGAAACGCTGGATCTGCTCAAAAGCAGGGTATTGCAGACGGGAGATTTCAGCGGTTACACTTTGTGCGTCGTACGGTACGGCGAGACAATGCACATCTGTCGATCCGTCCGGTAAAATCTTCAATACAGCGGCCCGTGCGATGTTCTTTTCCATACCGGGACATCCCAGAGAACCACTGTTTATATACCATTTTTCCTGATGATGCAATATGGTTGGAGCATGGTCGTGCCCGTATACAATAATATCTGCGTCTATATCGGAAAACATTTCAGCCAACTGCTCCGGCGAAGGGTGAGGTGTGTAATTGATATACTGTCCGTTTTTGTCCATGCAATAGTGCATCACAGCAATGGTCTTTCCGTATACGCAGAGATCGCGGCGCAGGGGAAGACTCTTCAGAAAGGCCGCGGTGGTTTCGGAAAGCTGTCTGTGTTCCCAACAATGATGCTGCATTTCCGTGTAGTCCATGCCTTCCGGATTTGGGAAATAAGACGGCATGCCGACGGTGAGGTATCTGTCATGGTTTCCCTGCACGGCAGCAAGATTGGGAAGCGCCATCATACGCCGGACAGTTTGTTCGGGATAGGGCCCGATACCAATGATATCTCCAGCACACAGGTATCCGTCAAAATGCTCTGTGTGTACAGCCTGCAGAATTGCTTCCAGTGCGATTACATTGTTGTGTATATCTGTCAGAATGCAAAATTTCATCAAAAACACACCTCTTTCCACACAGATAAAAAAAGAAACGGCAATGCCTTTCGGCTTGCCGTTTCCTTGTAGATGTCAGAGAATGTACGGCGCCGAAGCTCAGCCCTTGTAGCCCACGGCGTTGGCCAGCTCCTTGTCGATGACGACAATGGCGTTCTCATGCATCTTCAGCATGGTGCTGGGGTTCTGGGTGGTGATGACGTCGTCCATGATCAAGCCCTTGATGGCGGGAACCTTGGCCAGACCGGTGGCAACCAGCACAACGCACTTGGCAGCCAGGATGTCGCCCATGCCCATGGTGATGGCCTTGGTAGGAACATCTTCCTTCTTCTCGAAGAAGCGGGCGTTGGCGGTGATGGTGCTCTCGGTGAGGGTCTCGATGTGAGCCACAGCCACCAGATGGTCGCTGGCCTCGTTGAAGGCAATGTGACCGTTGTTGCCGATGCCCAGCAGCTGCAGGTCGGCTACGCCGCCCTCGCGGACCTTGGCTTCCAGCTCGCGGGCGTTGGCCTCAAAGTCGCCCATGCCCTGAGCCACGTAGGTGTTGGCCTTGTCGATGTTGATGTGGTTGAACAGGTTGGTGTCCATGAAGTAGCGGTAGCTCTGGTCATGGGTGCCGGGGATGCCGCAGTACTCGTCCAGATTGACGGTGTGCACCTGAGAGAAGTCGACCTCGCCGGCCTTGTTCATCTCGATGAGCTTTTTGTAGATGGGCACCGGGGTGCCGCCGGTGGCCAGGCCCAGCTTGCAGGCGGGCTTCTGGTTGACTACGTCGCGGATCATTTCCGCTACAACTTTGCAGGATTCGTCGTAACTGTTGGTAACGATTACTTTCATTGCAAATCTCTCCTGTTCTCTTGTTCTGGTAGGGGCGCCGCAAGGCAGGCGTCCGTTTCTCTTACCTCTACTATACAGCAGCCGTCACCCGTTTGCAAAGGAAAAACACGGTTGGGGAAGAAAGTGCAAAAAACAGAGCCAAACCGGACATTTGTGCAACCATACATTATATATATAGTTCGGCCTCGCCTGCCAGGGGACGGTCGGAGCCTTCCGCGGCCAGATTGGCGGCCCGCCACTGGGCAGGGGTCTGGCCGGTGTGCCGGCGGAATACCCGGCACAGATAGTTGGCCCCCGAAAAGCCGCAGAGACTGGCCACCACTTCCAGGGGATATTCCCGGTGCATCAGCAGCTGTTTGGCCGCCTCCAGCCGCACCTGGGTGAGATACTGCCCCGGCGGCATGCCCATGGCCGCCGAAAAGGCCCGCACCAGGTGACATTTGCTCACCCCCAGGCTCTCGCTGAGCTCCTCCACCCCGTACAGCTCGCCGTAATGCTGGCGGATGGCCGCGATGGCCTCGGCCACCAGGGGAGGCAGGGCCGGGGAGGAGACGTCGGCCTGGGACAAAGTGCAGAGGATGCGGAAGGCCGCCGAGGCAGTGCGGGCGGCGGGCAGCTGCACCGAGTCGGAGCAGAGCATGCCGATGAGCTCGGCGATGGAGGGGAAGGCGTCGCAGCCCACAAACAGGGCCTTTTCCAGCCCTGCGGCGCAGGCGTCGGCCGCCTGGCCGGTGATGTGCAGCGCCAGCAGATGCACCGGCTCCACCGGCACCAGCAAGGTGCCGCTGCGCCCGGTGAGCAAGGTGCCCGGGCCGGCCAGAGCCGCGCTGGAGTCCTCGCTGAAGGCGCACCGCCCCGAGGACACCAGCCCCACCCAGACCCCGTCGCCCTCCAGCCGCACCGGCTGGTCAAGGGTGGTGTCCCAGGTGTCGGTCACGGCGCAGAACTGGCAGGGATCAAAAATCAATTTTCTTCACCTACAATCAATAAAATGCTATTTATTTCCCCGAAAACCTCTGTTATTATTATATTAAAC
>DXDW01000066.1 GCA_019115305.1 Candidatus Anaerofilum excrementigallinarum | reverse complement strand
ATGCCGAAAAATATTGTTTTTATAATGATAGCATACAAATGCCCTGTGGGACAAGAAAGGATGGTATAGGATGAAGCAAGGCAAGATTGGCGTACAGATGATGATGCTCAAGCAGGATATCCAGCAGTACGGCATCTACGCAGCTCTGGAAAAGCTGGCGGATTTGGGTTTTGGTGCGGTGGAGGTCTCCCAGATTGCAATGACCAAGGAAAATGTACAGGCCCTTGCCCGGGCCCAGCGGGAGTTGGGAGTGCAGGTGGCGGCCATGTCCTGTGGTCTGGAGGATATTTCGGGCAAATACAAATATCCCGGCGATACACTGCGCGATGACCTGGAAAAAATCATCGATGACTGCCGCGCTGTGGATTGCTCCATTCTGCGCATTGGTATGCTGCCTATGTCCTATGCGGCAACTCCGCAGAGGATGCTGGAGATGACAGATATCTGCGAGGAATATGCCCGCCGCCTGAAACACCACGGCATCGACCTGTATTATCACGCCCATAATATGGAATTTTTCCGTTGGCAGGGCAAGCCCATCCTGACCCATATGCGGGAGCGCACTCAGTGCATGGGTTTTGAACTGGACAGCCATTGGATGTGGCGGGGCGGCGTGGAACCTGCTGCCTATATCCGCAGCTTTGCGGGACGGATACGGCTGCTGCACCTGAAAGATTACCGCATTGGACTGGTGCCGGACATGTCTTCCGTACCGCCGCAGCAGTTCAACCAGGTGTTTGGAACCATTGAGCAGTATGCCGAGGTGGGCGAAGGGAGTTTGGATATGCCCGCCATTATCCAGGCAGGTTTGGAGAGCCGCCGCGAATACTTTCTCATTGAGCAGGACGAAACTTATGACCGGGATATATGGGAATCCCTGCGTATTTCCCGCGACAATCTGATCCGTATGGGCTACCAGAGTTGGCTGTAAGGACTGCAGACGCAAAAACCGCCTATCGTGCTGTTTGGGCACGGTAAGCGGTTTTTTATGAAGAACGGATCAGGCAAGGCCCTGGGCTTTGTATTCTTCCATGAGTTTGGCGAACAGGGGAAGGGCCCGGCGGATGGTGTCCTCGGCCACGCAGTAGGAGATGCGCACATGGCCCGGACAGCCGAAGCCCTCGCCCGGCACCACCAGCAGGTCCAGCTCCATGGCCCGGCGGCTGAAGGCTTCGCCGTCCCCTCCCGGCACCGCCGGGAACAGGTAAAAGGCCCCCTGGGGCAAAGCGAATTTGTAGCCGGCGTCGGCCAGTCCCTGGCAGAGCAGGTCCCGATTGCGGCGGTAGGCGTCGATGTCGCCCACCCGGCCATTGGCCAGGGCCACCACCCGCTGGAACAGGCTGGGGGCGTTGACATAGCCCAAAGACCGGCCCGCGCCGCAGACGGCGGCATAGGCCAGCTGGGCGTCGGTGACCTGGGGGGGCACCAGCACATAGCCGATGCGCTCGCCGGGCAGAGACAAACTCTTGGACCAGGAATAGCAGACCAGGGTGTTGTCGTAATAGGCGGGCAGGAAGGGGGCGGGGCCGTCGTAGACGATCTCCCGGTAGGGCTCATCCGAGATCAGATAGATGGGATGGCCGTACTCCTCGCTGGCGCTGCGCAGCATATCCGCCAGCTTCTGCACCGTTTCGGCGGTGTACACCGCGCCGGAGGGGTTGTTGGGGCTGTTGACGATCACCGCCTTGGTGTGCGGGTTCAGACAGCCCGCCAGGCTTTCAAAGTTGATCTGGAAGGTTTCGGTGTCGGCCTCGGCCACCCGCAGTTTGGCCCCGGCTCCCTGCTCCACAAAGCAGCGGTATTCGGGGAAATAGGGGGCGATGGCCACAAACTCGTCACCCGGCTCGGCCAGGGCCCGGAAACAAGCGCAGAGGGCCGCCGCAGCGCCGGCGGTGAGGTAGAGCTCCGCCCCGGTATAGTTGGTGCCGAACCGGCGGTTGAGGTCGGCGGCCACCGCCTGCCGGGCTGTAAGGTCGCCGGGGGCGCTGGTGTAGCCGTGGAGCTGCAGGGAGGACTGGGTGTCCAGCAGCTGGCGGATACTCTCGTTTACCCAGCCGGGCGAGGGCACACTGGGGTTGCCCAGGCTGAAATCAAAGACGTTTTCCCGGCCTACCTGGGCGGCGCGCTGGTTGCCGTACTCGAACAGTTCCCGGATCACCGACCGCTGGCTGCCCAGCATGACCATATCTTGTGCGTACATATACATTCTCCCCCTTTGACAGGCGGAACTCCGCCCGAAACTTTATTGGTTTATTACACTAAAGCATACACCCCGGCAGCGGCATTTGTAAAGAAAAAATTCACAGGGATGTGCGGGGCAGCTGCCGCCATTCCTCTTCCAGCATGGCCATGAGGATGTCGTCTCCCCAGCCGTCGCCGTCGGGGATGGCCTGGCGGCGCACCCCTTCCACCTGGAAGCCCAGCTTTTCGTATACCCGCCGGGCCCGGGGATTAAAGGAAAACACGTCCAGCTCCAGCCGGTGCAGCCCCAGCACCCCAAAGGCGAAATCCCGGACACAGGCGGCAGCCCAGCTGCCCAGCCCCCGGTCCCGCCAGCGGGGGGAGAACAGGGCGATGCGGAAGTTGGCGCACCGGGCATCCCAGTCCATCTCGTTGATCACCGCCTCCCCGGCAAAGGTGCCGTCGGGGGCGACAAGAACAAAATCGTACCGGTCGGGGTCCTCCGCCGCCCTTTCGTAGTGGTCGATGACCGCCTGGCGGGGAAAGGATGCGGCAGAGCCGGTGAGGCGGTCGGCTTCGGGGTCGGGATGGGAAAAGCAGTCGAGATAGTATTTTTCTCCCTCTCCCTTGGCGAAGGGGCGCAGGGAAAAGCCGTCCTTTTGCCAGGCGGCCTGGTGCTTGGACATAGAGATTCCTCCTTATACAGCAAAGTCAGGGATGCTCCTGCCGGTATTCCCGGATGGCCTGGAGCATTTCCTCGCCGTAGCGGCGGGCTTTTTCCTCGCCCACGCCGCTCACCTGGAGCAGCCCGGCCCGGTCGGTGGGGGCCAGAATGGACATCTGGCGCAAAGTGGCGTCGGTGAATACCACAAAGGCGGGCACACCCTGGCGGCGGGCCAGCTCGGCACGGACCGTGCGGAGCTTCTGGAACAGGGCCTCGTCCGCCGGGCCTTCGGCCATGGCCTTGCGGGGGGCGGGCTGGCGCGCCGGACGGGGGGCGTCGGCGGCGCGGACGGCGCTGCCCTCTCCCAGACAGACACTGCAGTTGCCGCAGACAGGGGCGGCCTTCTGGCCGAAATACCCCAGCAGTTCGGCCCGCAGACAGCGGCGGCTGTGGCAGTACCAGGTCATGCGGCGCAGCCGGTCCTCGGCCCGGGCCTTGAGCTGGGCAGCGGTCTCGGGGTCCTCCTCGTCTTCATGGGCTTCGGCGCTTTTTTCAATGAGAAATTGCCCCAGCCGCACATCCTGGCCGCTGTACAGCAGCACACATTCGGCGGGCTCTCCGTCCCGCCCCGCCCGGCCGGCTTCCTGGTAGTAGCTTTCCAGGTCCAAGGGCATGTTGTAGTGGATCACAAAGCGGGTGTCGGATTTGTCGATGCCCATGCCGAAGGCGTTGGTGGCCACGATCACCTGGGCGCGGTCAAAGAGAAAATCCTCCTGGGCGGCGTGGCGCTCGGCGTCCTCCAGACCGGCATGGTAGCGGGCGGCGGAAAATCCCTTCTGCACCAGCAGGGCGTGGACCTGTTCCACCTGCTTGCGGGTGGAGCAGTAGATAATGCCGCTCTGGCCTTCAAACTGTTCCAGCAGCTCCAGCAGGGCCTGGTTTTTGTTTTGGGGCTGGAGCACCCGCAGCCGCAGATTGGGCCGGTCGAAGCCGGTTACCACCGTTTCGGGCTGGTGCAGGCGGAGCAGCTGGAGGATGTCCTGGCGCACCTTGGGGGTGGCGGTGGCGGTGAAGGCCGCCACCGGCGGCCGGTGGGGCAGCCGGTCGATGAAATCGGCGATCTGCAGATAGGCGGGGCGGAAATCCTGGCCCCACTGGGAAACACAGTGGGCCTCGTCCACCGCCACAAAGGAGATGTCCAGTCCTTCCAGCGCCCAGAGAAACCGGTCGGTGAGCAGCCGCTCGGGGGCCACATAGACGATCTTGTATTTTCCCGCCTGGAGGTTGGCGGTGGCCTTAGCGTACTGGCCGGGGGTGAGGGAGGAGTTGAGATAGGCGGCGGCCACACCCTGCTGTACCAGGCTCATCACCTGGTCCCGCATCAGAGAGATAAGAGGGGAGACCACCAGCGTGATGCCCGGCAGGCAGAGGGCCGGCAGCTGGAAACAGAGGGATTTGCCCGCCCCGGTGGGCATGATGCCCAAGGCGTCCCGGCCGTCCAGCACCGCCTCCACCAAGGGCTGCTGGCCGCTGCGCAGAGCATCGTAGCCGAAAACGGATTTCAGTACCGCATATGCTTTTTGTTCCATGATTTCGCCCCGTCAGCTGTTCTGCAGGCTGTCCAGCAGCCCCTGGCAGCCCTCCAGCACGTCCCGCCAGGTGGCTTCAAAGTCCCCGGTGTACCAGGGATCGGCCACCTGGCCGGGGCGGCCGGCGTATTCCAGCAAAAGGTGCATCTTGCCCTGGCTGTCGCCGCCGCAGATGCGCTCCATGGAGCGCAGATTGGCGTTGTCCATGCCGATGAGCAGGTCGTATTGGTCGTAGTCGGCCCGGCAGAGGGGACGGGCGGTTTTGCCGGCGCAGGAGATGCCGTGCTCGGCCAGTTTGCGCCGGGCAGGGGGATAGACGGGGTTGCCCTCCTCCTCCCGGCTGGTGGCGGCGGAGGCGATCTGGAACTGGTCTTCCAGGCCGGCCCGGCGCACCAGGTCCTTCATCACAAATTCCGCCATGGGGCTGCGGCAGATATTGCCCAAACAGACAAATAAAATCTTTTTCATATCAATCAAATCCTTGCACAAAAGAGGATCGCGCTCCGAAAGGCGCCGAAATCTATTGTACTCCACCGCAAAAGCCTTTGGCAAGCGGAGCCGGGCAAAACAAAAAACCGCAGCACGATTGTGCTGCGGTTTTGGCGGAGAAGGAGGGATTTGAACCCTCGCGCCGGTTACCCGACCTACGCCCTTAGCAGGGGCGCCTCTTCGACCTCTTGAGTACTTCTCCAGAGCAAAGTGATAGTAAAAACTATTCTGTTTTTAGGAAGGTGTTGGCGGAGAGGGTGGGATTCGAACCCACGGCCCTGACGGGTCACCGGTTTTCAAGACCGGCTCCTTAAACCACTCGGACACCTCTCCATAGTGGTGCGCAATCTCTTGAATAACGCAAGAGAAATGATACCACAACTTCTTTCGGTTGTCAAGCCAATTTGCGATTTTTCTTTGCTCTTTTTTTCGGCGGGGCAGGAAAGGGGAAGTTCAGTCCAGATACTCCAGCAGTTCCGCCAGGTTTTGGGCCGTTACGGTGGAGCGGATATCGCTCTGGGCTGCCTGGTCGGGGGTGGTTTCGCCGCACAGCACCAGGGCGGTTTTTACCGGGCAGTTCTGCCCCAGGGCAATGTCGGTATACAGTCGGTCCCCCACCATGCACAGCTGCTCCACCGGCAATCCGGCCCGGCGGGCCGCTGCCTGGGCGATCATGGCGTTGGGTTTTCCCACCACCAGGTCGGGATCCCGGCCGGTGGCGGCCCGCACAAAGGCGATCACCGCCCCGATGTCGGGGATAAAGCCCCCCGGCACCGGGCAGTTGAAGTCGGGATGGGTGGCGATATAGGGCAGCCCCGCCCGCACGGCGTCGCAGAGGGCGGTGAGCTTCTGGTAGGTGATGGTAGTGTCAAAGCCCAGTACCACGGCCTGGGGAGCAGGGGAGTCCAGCCGGTAACCGGCGGCGGCAAACTGCGCCTCCAGACTGGGGGTGCCGATAAGCAGAATATCTTTGCTGATGCCAGCCATTTCCAGATACTCCAGGGTCGCGTCCCCCGAGGTGAACATCTCCTGCTCCGAAACCCGGGCTCCCAGGGCGGCCAGCTTGTCCAGATAGGCCCCGCGGCTTTTGGAGGAATTGTTGGTCAGAAAGCAAAAGCGCCGTCCGCTGGCCCGCACCTTGTCCAGAAATTCCAGAGCGCCGGGCAGCAGATGGTCGCCCAGATAAAAGGTGCCGTCCATATCCAAAAGATACAGCTGTACGTCGTGAAGGGGATTCATTGCACTTCCTCCTGGCGGGCCGTTTGAACGGCTCCTGTTTGCTGCCGCTGGGCCAAAAGCAGAATGTGAGCCAGGTCCAGCAGCTTGCGCCGGTTTTCTTCGTTGAGTTCCCGGGCCTCCATATACAGAGAGGTGAAATAGTCCTCCGGCGGCGGAAAAACCGCCAGAGCCGCGGGCTGGGCGGCGCGGGAAAGGGAATCCACCGGTACATCGAAATATTCGGCGATTTTTTTCAGGTTGTGTACCGAAAGCGCCTTGGTGCGGCCGCTGCGAAGCTCGGACAGTACGCTGCGGGGAATCCCCAGTGCCCGGCACATGGCGGTGATATTGGTGGCGTTTTGGCGGCACAGCGCCTGGATCTGGTCATACATGGCGCTCATGATTCCGCGCTCCTTTGCTGTAAAAGAATCGTTTTTTATGATAATGCGCTTTTTCTTTTTCGTCAAGCGCAAACCGGCGAAAAGACAAAGAACGGGCCCCCGGCATCTAGAATACCGGGGGCCCGCAGAACTATTCAGTTGTAAAGCCGTATCAAGCTAACTCAATACATTGGTGTAAACACCTTTCAAAACCGTTCTTTTAGGCAGTTATTCAGAAATGCGATATCTTGCAGGGGTTTGCTTCGAACAATATCCTTGGATTCTATCGTTTCCTCAAACTGTAGAGGATAATTCGCTTTCCGGGAAATATCGCGCCTTTCTCGTCAGCGTCGATTCCCGCTTCGCCCTTTTCATCGGCCTACTATTTCGTTCCGGAACCTGCTTCGTCCGGAAACCCTAGGCTACCGTTTTCTGAAACAGAACCACTTTTTTAAGGCGGCCCCGCATTTAAAGGCGGTTGTTGCGACACCATTTTGCCCCCAAAGGGCTTACCTAAATGATCGGCGTCATTGTCCTTTTCTCTAGCTTTCTTCAGATTC
>DXDW01000065.1 GCA_019115305.1 Candidatus Anaerofilum excrementigallinarum | reverse complement strand
AGTACAAATGCGGCGAAGGGCAGATTGCCGGCGCCGAAAATTCGTTGATTTGGAGAAGATGCTTATGAAACGATTTGCAGCAGCGGCACTGGCCTGCCTGATGTTCGCGGGCCTGTTTGCGGGATGCGGGAGCAAGCCCGCCAGTTCCGCCGGCGGAGAGAACAGCGCGGCAGTAACCGAGCCCACCCCCAGCCCCACGCCGGAACCCGATCCCTATTCCCCCAATCCTCTCACCGGCCTGGAAAAGGACGAAAGCTATCCCGAAGGCCAGCGCATCACCGCCATCATGGTGAACAACATCGTGGGCTGCCGGCCCCAGCGCGGTCTGTCCGACGCCAAGGTGCTGTATGAGATCAAGGTGGAGGGCGGTATCACCCGCTTTATGGCCCTCTACGACGACTACAACAGCATCCCCACCGTGGGCCCCATCCGTTCGGCCCGCGACCAGTTCTTCCGCATGGTGCTGCCCTTCCAGCCCCTGTATGTCCACATCGGCGAAAGCTCGGTGCAGAAGCAGTACATCGCCGACTACGATTACAGCGAGTGGAACCTGGACGACAACAAGGATTCCAACCTGTTCTGGCGTGATCAGAACCGTCTGAACCAGGGCTATCCCCTGGAGCACACCGCCTACACCAGCGGCGAGCGCATTGCCGCCACCGTGTCCAATAAGGGCATCGACGACCGGCGCAGCTACAACAGCGCCATCTTCGATTTCGTGCCTTATGATGAGTCCGCCCGCACCCTCACCGGCGGCGAGGCTTCCGAGGTCACCATCTACCATTCCGCCAGCTACCGCACCCGCATGAATTATGATGCGGCCAGCGGCAAGTATATGATGAGTCAGTATGCCTCCGGCAGCTATTCTCCCACCGTGGACGAGAACAACGGCGTGCAGCTGTCCTTTGACAATGTGCTGGTTCTGTTCACCGACATCCACACCTATCCCGGCCACGAGGCCAAGGACCTGCAGTATGTTGCCTACGGCGACGGCGGTGTGGGCTACTACTACAACGGCGGCCGCTTCGAGGAAGTGCGCTGGCTGAAGGGCACCGACCTGGATGTGCTGCGCATCGTCTCTGCCGACGGCACTGAGACCCCCGTTCAGATCAACTGCGGCACCAGCTATGTGGCCGTGGTGGACATCGACGAGGCCATCAACTTTGAAGAACCCGGCCAGACTGAGGAGCAGGCCTCCTCTTCCGCCCAGGGCTGAGTCCCCCTTTCCTGGGGACTCTCTCCCCGGCTGCCGGTGATATACAGGAGAACGCTATGATCAAACCACACAAAATTCTCGCCGCGGCTCTCTGCCTGGCTGTGCTGGCAGGCTGCGGCGGCAGCCCGGCTTCGTCGGGCGACAGCTCCGCCTCCGCCGGCAGCACCCCCGCCCCCGAGACGCAGCCCATTATCCAGGCCCAGGCCCAGACCGAGGTCTGGCCCCTCACCGGTCTGGATCTGCCCGGCGAGGTGTCCCAGGCGCCCCGGCCGGTGGCTGTGCTGGTGGACAACACCGCCGAGGCCTATCCCCAGTGGGGCGTGAGCGGGGCCCAGGTCATTGTGGAAGCGGTGACCGAAGGGGGCGTCACCCGGCTGCTGTGCCTGTACAACAACACCGCTTCGGTGCCCAAAACCGGCCCGGTGCGCAGTGTGCGGGATCTGTTTTTGCAGCTGTGCATGCCCCTCAACGCAGTGCCGGTGCACATCGGCGCCAGCACCTTTGCGAAGAATTTCCTCAACTATTACCAGTGGACCACGGTGGACGGCCTCAACGTAGGTGTCAACACCTTTGATTTCGACAAGGACCGCGCTCTGGTCCGCACCGCCGACGGCAAGCGGATCGGCCGGGAACACTGCTGGTACACCCACGGGGACGCGGTGGTCAACGGCATGAACCTGCGGGGCATTTCCCCCGACGGCGAGATGCATATGCTGTTTGACTTTGCGGCGGATGCCAAGCCCGCCGGCCAGCCGGCCACCCAGATCCAGCTGCAGTATTCCTATGTGGCCCAGTCCGGCTTCAGCTACGACGCCGCCAGCGGCAAATACCTGAAAACCAGCTATGGCGGCCAGCCCCATGTCGACGCCAACAACAACCAGCAGCTGGCCTTCGACAATGTGGTGCTGCTGCGGTGCGAGAGCTACCTCAAGCCCGACGGCGTACATACCGACTTCAATCTGTCGGGCGGCAAGGGCTGGTGGATCTCCGGCGGGCAGATGCAGCCCATCACCTGGGAAAAAGGCGATCCCGAAAAGTCTCTGGTGCTGCGGGATCAGGAGGGCAAGGTCCTGTCGGTCAAGGCCGGCACCAGCTACATCGGCATGCTCAGCGGCACCGCCGGTGAGAGCCTGACCGTGGAGGGCGCCGCCATGCTGGACGGCAGCCCCGTGGACCCGCCGGTTCCTTCTCCCACGGCCACCCCGGCCCCTACGGCCTCTCCCACTCCGGCCCCCACCGCCACCCCGGCGCCCACTGCTGTTCCGGAAGCAACGGCTGTTCCGGAATCGGCGCCCGCTGCTGCGCCGGCGGCCTGAGAGCGGTTTCGCTGCAAAAAAACAGCGCGGCTTTTCCCTTTTCAATAGGGAAAAGCCGCGCTTTTGTCTGCCTTATTCTTCTTCGGCCTGCTCGTCCTCTTCGGGCGGGTCCATATAGCCGAAGGGCAAAATGCGCACCGCTTCGGCCAGACCGTCCCGCATCCACATGGCGGCGCTGGTCTGCAGCTGGTAGCCGCAGCCGGGGTCGGCCATCCAGTCCTCGGGACGGCGGCGGGGCAGAGCCTGCTGGGCCAGCATGCTCATGATCACCCCGCCGTGGGTGACACAGGCCGCCTTGTCGATGCCGGCCTTCATCATGTACTCGAACATCCGCAAAAAGGTGCGGGCGCACCGCTGGTGGAAATCCTGGGCCGATTCTCCCCCCACGGGCTGGTATTTTTTGGCGGGATCCATCCAAAGCTGAAAATGCGGGTCGGTCTTGAGCTCCTGGATGGTGCGGCCTTCAAATTCGCCGAAGTGGTTTTCCCGCAGATCGTCGATCACCAGCCGTTTGCCCGCGCCGGGGAACAGGATCTCGGCGGTCTGCTGGGCCCGGGCCATGGGGGAGAGGAAAATGGTGTCCACCTTGGGATAGACAAACTGCCGCTTCAGCTGTTCCAGATCCGCCCGGCCCTCGGGGCATAGGGGCAGGTCGGTGCCGCCGCCGGCATACAGACCGTTGAGATTGGCGGCGGTGATGCCGTGACGGATGAGATACAGGGTGTAGTTTTTCATGGAGAAGCTCCTTTTTCGTCAGGATGCCGCGAAAAGGCCCGCCGACACCGAAAAAACGCGCCTTTTGGCGCTTTTTCAGCCCTGTACGGAGCCTTTTTTACACGCTTTATAAAATTTTATCCCAAAAGGCGTCGGTTGTAAACACCATATTTGGGGAGAATCTTCGTCATTTTGCCACAATATCTTGTGGAAAAAACGGTTTATCTGCATTTTTTACAAAAAAATCCGGGATAATCTTGTCGACTTTTGTATTTACAAAGGGTTTTTGCTGATATATAATTTACGATATGTAATTATCCCCTTCGGAAGAATCGGACGTTCGGAAACACGGAAAAGGAGAAAAGCCGCTATGACCTCCGACTTTAGTCGCGTGATTACCCTGCTGCGCAAAGAGCGCGGCATCACACAAAAACAGGCTGCAGCCGATCTGGGTGTATCCCAGGCGCTTTTGTCTCATTATGAAAAGGGCATTCGGGAATGCGGTCTGGACTTTGTGGTGCGGGTCGCCGATTACTACGAGGTGTCCTGCGATTATCTTCTGGGGCGCAGCACCGACCGCAACGGCCTGACCCTGAATGTGGAGGACCTGCTGGATTCCGAGACCCGCAGCGACAGCAAATACCGGGGCAGCGTGATGGCGGTGATGAAGAAAAAATTCATCACCAATTCCATCAATGTGCTCTACGACAAGCTCATCGCCAGCCGCCACGAGGGGCTGATGAACGAGGTGAGCAGCTACCTGATGCTGGCCGTCTACCGGATGTTCCGGATGCTCTATTCCTCCAACAGCCGCAACTCCAAAAATCTGTTCCGGGTTTCGGAGGTGGTGAGCAGCGGCTATACCAGCGCCGCCATGCTCCAGGCCGAGGCCAACATCCAGGCCATGCTGGCCGGGGAGAACACCGCCGCCGGAGAGGGAATGAAGGATACCGAGATCTTCTTCATGACCAGCGAATCTCTCTCCCGGGAGGCTCCCATGTATTCCACCAGCCTGTTCCGGGTGATCAAAATGTGCGAGGACCGTATTCTGCTGCCCCAGGGCGCCGACGCGGACCAGACCCGCTGAAATTTATACAATGCAAAAGGGCGTTTCCACCAGGGAAACGCC
>DXDW01000064.1 GCA_019115305.1 Candidatus Anaerofilum excrementigallinarum | reverse complement strand
TACTTTTTAAAGAGCTGCAGCTCCACCGAGTCCTCCAGCAGCCGCACCTGGGCCGCATCCAGCAGCTGGCCGGTGAGCAGCAGCTCGCT
This sequence comes from Candidatus Anaerofilum excrementigallinarum, assembly GCA_019115305.1. Taxonomy (GTDB): domain Bacteria; phylum Bacillota; class Clostridia; order Oscillospirales; family Ruminococcaceae; genus Anaerofilum; species Anaerofilum excrementigallinarum. Next base: position 10,977 of record DXDW01000064.1, on the reverse strand, counting down.
TTCCTCGGCGGCGGCGTCCCCTCCCACCAGTCCCCAGTAGGTTTCCTCCAGAGCGGGGGCATGGCGGGCGTTTTCCAGACAGCGGGCCAGGCTTTCCAGCCGCTGGCGCCGGGTGGGATCGTAGTCGGATGTGAGGGTGATCTCCACCCCTTCCTCCCGGCGGCAGATGCGGCTTTGAATCTCCTGGGCGCCGGCCAGAAACAGGGCGATGTACATCTCGTCTAGAATGTGATTTACTTTTTGGCCCGTGGCCAGAAGTTTTTCCATACAGATCTCCTTTGTTCTGTCTCCCGGGGCAGGGAAGTTTGCACAGCTTCAATGAGAGGAACCAGCACGATGCAGACCAGGCCCGCCGAGAAGCCGTTGTTGTAGAGGTTGAGCCATCCCTGAAGAAAGCCCACGTTGAGCACCACCGAAGCGTGGAGCATTCCGGCCACTACACCCCATTTCCAGCCGAACTGGCCGGCGATGGGGGCCAGGCCGGTGCAGAACAGGGCGGCCAGCACCATGCTGGGCTCCTGCAGGCCGTAGACGGTGAAACAGGCGGAGACGACCACCCCGGCCATCACCGGCAGGCAGTTCCAGGGATGCTTGCCGAAGGCGGCAAAACCGCAGATGGTGAACAGCCCGCCGATGGTGGGGCCGTTGAGCCAGCTGCCGATGGCCAGCAGATACACCAGGCCGATCAGGCCCATGATGCCCATATTGACCAAAGCGGGACCCAGGCCGTCCAGCACCACAAAATCGGTGATCAGCCGGCCGGAATGGCGGCGCAGCTGGAAATAGGCCTGGAAAGAGGGGGTGTTTTTGATGCCCACCGCCAGGATGCTGAGAAAAATTCCCGCCAGCCAGGGGGCCAGCAGCCGGTTGTTGCCCTCGCTCCAGTGCAGCCAGGTGGTGAATTCGTAGCCGAAGCTCTTGCACACCGAGGCGAACATAAGGCCGATCAGCCCCGCCGCAAAGCCTACATTATATAAATTGTATCCCTGGTGCACCCGCACAGTCCAGGCGGCCACCGCCGGCAGGATAAATCCGATGCCCACTCCCACCAGCAGCATCAGAGCCAAAGCCAGGCCGCCGGAAAAGATGCTGTATACCTCGCTGGCGGCAGGGGACAAAGTGGTGCCGAAAAGGGTGGTGTAGATGTATTTGGAAAAAGGCTCCTTTTTGTATTTGGCGTAGAGCCAGCCTCCCAGCAGAAAGGGCTGGATATTGAAGATGTCTTTGCCGAATAGGGAGAACCCAGCCATCAAGAACAGACAGGCCACCGTGATGCCGGTGAAGGGAAGCCCCAGCCGCCGTACCAGCAAGGTGCAGTAGAGCAGCACCAGCCCGGCGTTGAAAAAAGCGGCTCCCAGCCCGCCGATGAGGATGGAATCGGTGATCAGCCCGGCCTGGCTGGTGAGGATCTTCCAGAACCCGTCCGCCAAGGCGCCGGGGCTGGGGGCGGTGAGACAAAGCCCCATCATCAGCGCCGAGAGCAGCAGAAAACCCCGGTACAAAGTCTGGCTGGGGAGGTCGTTTCCGTAGACATGGGCGTTGGACATGGCGGCCCCTCCTTTGGGTGAGATTGGAATCTGTCTTTTCCTTATATATTATATAAGAAGTTTTGCCCCGGGAGCAACTGCCAAAAGGAAACTGCGGCAGATAAACCTTGTTAAAAAGAAAAAACTCCGCCCGCAAGAGGGGCGGAGGGGAGATTTACATGGAATGGGTGTCGTCGAAATAGTCGTAGTCGGCGTCCTCGGGGTTGCAGCCCACCGACTGATCGAAGTAGAGGCTGGGCATCCAGTCGTCGCCGGGCAGCTGGTCGTGGTAGAGCTCGCCGGCCTGTTTGGTCATCCCGTTTTCCCGTCGGGGCTGCCCCAGAGGATGGTGGGGCTGGGGCGTGGTGCGGCTGTTCTGGCTGTTCTGGTTGTTCTGGTTGGGAATCTCGTTCTTGGCATGATGCTTGCTCATGGTTTTCCCTCCTGCAACAATGGTGATGTTTTGTAAGCGCCGGGCCCGAAGGCCTTTTGCTGGTGTTACTATGCGCCGTTTGACTGCTGTTTATGCATGCAATTTCGCTTTCAGAAATCCCCGGACAGCTGAAATGTGACGAAATCCACAGGGAGTATATGCATATTATTTCTGCGAAACGCCAAAAATTCAAAAAAATACGAATATTTATAAAAAACTATTGATTATTTATTCACGATGCTGTATTATGTATCCATTCCCAAACAACACAGCGCTTTGAGCGCAGAGGATAAGGAGAGAGTGGATCATGGATAAATCGAAGATCAAAAAAGTGGTATTGGCTTATTCCGGCGGACTGGATACTTCCATCATCATTCCCTGGCTGAAGGAAAACTACAACAACTGCGAAGTCATCGCGGTGTCCGGTGATGTGGGCCAGGGCACCGAGCTGGACGGCCTGGAGGAGAAGGCCATCAAGACCGGCGCTTCTAAGCTGTACATCGAGGACCTCACCGAGGAGTTCGTCAACGACTTCATCATTCCCACCGTCAAGGCCGGGGCCATGTACGAGCAGTACATGCTGGGCACCAGCTTCGCCCGTCCCCTGATCGCCAAGCGGCTGGTGGAGATCGCCAAGGCCGAGGGCGCCGACGCCATCTGCCACGGCTGCACCGGCAAGGGCAACGATCAGGTGCGGTTCGAGCTGGCCATCAAGGCCTTCGCCCCGGATATGCCCATCATCGCCCCCTGGCGGGAGTGGAGCATCAAATCCCGTGAGGAGGAGATCGCCTACGCCGAGGCCCACAACATCCCCCTGAAGATCACCCGGGAAACCAACTATTCCAAGGACAAAAACCTCTGGCATCTCAGCCACGAAGGCCTGGACCTGGAAGATCCCGGCAACGAGCCCACCTACGAAAAGGAAGGCTTCCTGGAGATGAGCGTCTCCCCCATGCAGGCTCCCGACGCTCCCACCTACATCACCCTGGACTTTGAAAAGGGCGTGCCTGTGGCGCTGGACGGCCAGAAGATGACCGCCAAGGAGATCATCCTCAAGCTCAACGAGCTGGGCGGCGCCAACGGCGTGGGCCTGCTGGACATCGTGGAGAACCGGCTGGTGGGTATGAAGTGCCGCGGCGTCTACGAGACTCCCGGCGGCGCCATCCTCTACAAGGCGCTGCAGGTGCTGGAGACCCTCTGCCTGGACAAATACGCCGCCCACAAAAAGCAGGAACTGGCCATCACCTTTGCCGATCTGGTCTACAACGGCCAGTGGTACACCCCCCTGCGCGAGGCCCTGTCCGCCTTTGTGGATGTGCTGATGGAGAACTGCACCGGCACCGTCAAGCTGAAGCTGTACAAAGGCAATATCATCAACGCCGGCGTCTGGAGCGAATATTCCCTGTACGATCCTGAGATCGCCACCTTTGACGAGGACGAGGTTTACAACCAGGCCGATTCCGCCGGCTTCATCAACCTATTCGGCCTGCCCATCAAGGTCCAGGCCAAGATGAAGGCCAAACTGGAAGCCAAAAACAAAGACTGAGATTTGCATTTGAGGAGGGAAGCGCCCGCCCGGGCGCATACATATGGAAAAGATGTGGGCAGGGCGCGCGGCCAAAGGGCCGGAGCAGATCGCCGATGAGTTCAATTCTTCTATCCGGTTCGACAGCCGGATGTATCCCCAGGATATCCAGGGTAGCCTGGCCCATGCGGCCATGCTGACCAAACAGGGCATCCTTTCGGCCGAAGACCAGCAGGCCATCGCCGAAGGGCTCGGGGGTATCCTGGCGGATCTGGACAGCGGCAAGCTGGCCATCGACCCCACCGCCGAGGACATCCACATGTTTGTGGAGGCCGAGCTCACCGCCCGCATCGGGGATGCCGGCCGCCGGCTGCACACCGCCCGCAGCCGCAACGACCAGGTGGCCGTGGACCTGCGGCTCTACCTGCGCCAGGAGGTGGATCAGCTGGCAGAGCTGCTGCGGCAGCTCATCGCCGCGGTGACCGGCCAGGCCGAGGCCAATGTGGACACCATCCTGCCGGGGTACACTCACCTGCAGCGGGCCCAGCCGGTGACCTTTGCCCACCATCTTCTGGCCTATGCCATGATGTTTATGCGGGATATCGGACGGCTGCAGGACGCCGCCGCCCGGATGAACGAGAGCCCTCTGGGCAGCTGCGCACTGGCCGGCACCACCTACGACACCGACCGGGAATTCACCGCTTTGCAGCTGGGTTTTGCCCGCCCCTGCTTCAACAGCATGGACGGCGTCTCCGACCGGGACTTCTGCGTGGAACTGCTGGCAGCCCTCTCGCTGGTCATGGTCCATCTCTCCCGCTTTGCCGAGGAGATCGTCCTCTGGTCCAGCTGGGAATTCAAATTTGTGGAGCTGGACGACGGCTATACCACCGGCTCCAGCATCATGCCCCAGAAAAAGAACCCCGACATGGCCGAACTGGTCCGGGGCAAGACCGGCCGGGTCTACGGCGATCTGGTAGCCATGCTCACGGTGCTTAAGGGTCTGCCCCTGGCCTACAACAAGGATATGCAGGAGGACAAGGAAGCGGTATTCGACGCGGTGGACACTGTCAAGGATTGCCTGGGCATCTTCGCTCCCATGGTGGCTACCATGACCGTGAAAAAGGAGAACATGCTCTCCGCCGCCCAAAAGGGCTTTATCAACGCCACCGACCTGGCAGACTATCTGGTGAAAAAGGGAATGCCCTTCCGCACCGCCTACAAGATCACCGGTCAACTGGTGGCCCTCTGCATCGCCAAGGACACGGTGCTGGAGCAGCTGCCCCTGGCCGACTACCAGAGCTTTTCGCCCCTGTTTGAGGAAGACCTCTACCAGGCCATCGACCTGAAAACCTGTGTGGAAAAGCGGGCTTCCCAGGGCGGACCGGCCCAGGCCTCCGTTCTGGCCCAGCTGGCCTATGTCAAGGAGTTTTTGAAATGAGCAAACAGATCTTTATCGACGGCAGCGCCGGCACCACCGGCCTGCGCATCCGCCAGCGGCTGGCGGGCCGGGAAGGCATTCAGCTGATCGAACTGCCCGAGGAACTGCGCAAGGACCCCGACGCCCGCCGTCAGGCCTTCCAGCAGGCCGACGCCGCATTCCTCTGCCTGCCCGACGACGCCGCCCGCCAGGCGGTACAGCTGGCCGAGGGCAGCGGCTGTGTGCTGCTGGACGCCTCCACCGCCCACCGCACCGCCCCGGGCTGGGTCTACGGTATGCCGGAACTGGGCAGGCGGCAGGCCATCTGCCAGGCAAAGCGCATCGCAGTGCCCGGCTGTCACGCCAGCGGCTTTATCGCCCTGGTGGCCCCGCTGGTGCAGGCGGGGCTTCTGCCGCCGAAGGCGCAGCTCTATTGCTGCTCCCTCACCGGATACAGCGGCGGGGGAAAATCCATGATCGCCCAGTACGAGGCCGCCGACCGCAGCCCCCTGCTGGACGCGCCCCGGCAGTATGGCCTGGGCCAGAGCCACAAGCATCTGCCCGAAATGGCCGCCATCACCGGCCTGGACCAGCCGCCGGTGTTCAGCCCCATTGTGGGGGATTTTTACAGCGGCATGGAGGTCACGGTGCCCCTGTTCGCCAGCCAGCTGAACGGCGGCGCGGGAATGGAGCAGGTGAAGGCGCTGTATAAAGAGGTATACGCCGGTCCTGTGATCCGCTATACAGAGGTGGGGGATGAATCCGGCTTTTTGTCGGCAGGGGCCTACACCGGCCGGGATTCCATGGAGATCTCGGTGTCCGGCAACGACCAGCGGATGCTGCTGGTGGCCCGGTACGACAATCTGGGCAAGGGCGCTTCGGGCGCTGCGGTCCAGTGCATGAATCTGGCCCTTGGATTTGAGGAGACCGAGGGCCTGGAGCTGTGATGAGACAGCTCTGAGGGGAAAGAAAGTAAACGAGGGAAAGGAATCGGAAGATATATGAAACAGATCGAAGGCGGCGTCTGCGCCGCCAAAGGCTTTGTGGCCAATGGCGTTCACTGCGGCATCCGCAAGAATAAGGAGAAAAAGGACCTGGCCCTGATCTTCAGCCAGACTCCCGCCAAAGGCGCGGCGGTGTACACCACCAATCTGGTGAAGGGCGCGCCTCTGCGGGTGACCAAGGCACATCTGGCCGACGGCATGGCCCGGGCTGTCATCTGCAACAGCGGCAACGCCAACACCTGCAACGCCAACGGCATCGAGATCGCCAACCAGATGTGCGAGCTCACCGCCGCCCAGCTGGGCATTCAGCCCGAAGAGGTGCTGGTGGCCTCCACCGGCGTCATCGGCCAGAAGCTGGACATTGCCCCCATCGCCGCGGGCATTCCGCCCCTGGCCGCCGGGCTGGACTGCCACAGTGAGTCCGCCGCCCAGGCCATCATGACCACCGATACCGCCGTCAAGCAGGCGGCGGTGGAGTTCACCGTGGGCGGAGTCACCTGCCGGCTGGGGGGCATCGCCAAGGGTTCCGGCATGATCCATCCCAACATGGCCACCATGCTGGTGTTCCTGACCACCGACTGCGCCATCAGCGCCGAAATGCTGCAGAAGGCCCTGCGGGGCGATGTGGCCGAGACCTTTAATATGCTGAGCATCGACGGGGACACCTCCACCAACGATATGGTGGTGGTTCTGGCCAACGGCCAGGCCGGCAACGCCGAGATCGCGGCGGAAGGGGAGGACTTCGCCGCCTTTATGAAGGCGCTGAACACCGTCACCATCTGTCTCTGCCGTCAGATCGCCGCCGACGGCGAGGGCGCCACCCGGCTGCTGGAATGCAAGGTCGCCGGCGCTCCCACTCTGGCCGACGCCAAGCTGGCGGCCAAGAGCGTGGTCTGCTCCTCTCTGTTCAAAGCGGCCATCTTCGGCGCCGATGCCAACTGGGGCCGGGTGCTCTGCGCCTTGGGTTACAGCGGAGCCAACATCGACGTGGACAAGATCGAGGTGGCCTTCCGCTCTCCTGCAGGCACCATCACCGTCTGCGAAAACGGCGCGGGTGTGGATTTCAGCGAGGAAGAAGCCAAAAAGATCCTGCTGGAAAAGGAGATCGAGGTGCTGGTGGATCTGCACCAGGGCACGGCGGCTTCGGCGGCCTGGGGCTGCGACCTCACCTATGATTATGTGCGCATCAACGGGGATTACCGCACCTGACAGCGGAGCGAGAAAGAGCGGGGAGGAATCGTGATGAAAATTTCCAATGCCGACCGGGCGCGGATTCTGGTGCACGCGCTGCCCTATATCCAGCGGTATGCCGGCAAGATTCTGGTTGTGAAATACGGCGGCAGCGCCATGCTCAACGAGCAGCTGAAGGATTCCGTCATGCGGGACATCGTGCTGCTCTCCCTCATCGGGGTGCGGGTGGTGCTGGTCCACGGCGGCGGGCCGGAGATCACCCGCCTGCTGAACAAAATGGGCAAGGAGAGCCAGTTTGTGGACGGCCTGCGGGTCACCGATAAGGAGACCGCCGAGGTGGTGCAGATGGTGCTGGCCGGCAAGATCAACAAGGATCTGGTCAATCTGCTGCAGAACCGGGGCGGCAAGGCCGTGGGCCTGTCCGGCATGGACGGCCATATGATCGAGGCCGCCGTCAAGGACGAACGGCTGGGCTTTGTGGGGCAGATCACCAAGGTGAACGTCCAGCCGGTGCTGGATCTGCTGGAAAAAGGCTATATTCCCGTGGTTTCCACCGTGGGCTGCGACAGCGAGGGCAATGTCTACAACATCAACGCCGACACCGCCGCCGCCCGCATCGCCGGAGAGCTGAAGGCCGAGAGCCTCATCTCCATGACCGACACCCCGGGCATTCTCCGGGATAAGGACGACCCCGATACCCTGATCCCGCTGATTCGCCTGGAAGAAGCCCCGGCTCTGGCCCGGGAGGGGATCATCAGCGGCGGCATGCTGCCCAAGGCGGAGTGCTGCGCCGAGGCTCTGCGCCAGGGTGTGAACAAGGTGTTCATCATCGACGGCCGCATTCCCCACGCCATTCTCATCGAGACCCTCACCGACGAGGGCATCGGAACCATGTTTGTGGATACACAGAAGGAGGGCGAAGCCCAATGAGCGAGATCATGCAGCTGGACGATACCTATATCGCCCACACCTACGCCCGGTTTCCGGTGCGGCTGGTGGAAGGAGAAGGTTCCATTCTGTGGGACGAGAGCGGACGCCGGTATATCGATCTGGGAAGCGGCATCGCCGTGAATACCTTCGGCATTGCCGACAAGGAGTGGCAGAAGGCGGTCACCGCCCAGCTGGGGCGGCTGCAGCACACCTCCAACCTCTACTACACCGGCCCCTGCGCCCATCTGGCCGAGATGCTCTGCCAGCGCACCGGTATGAAAAAGGTGTTTTTCTCCAATTCCGGCGCCGAAGCCAACGAGTGCGCCATCAAAGCGGCCCGGAAATATGCCGCGGCTGAGCTGGGCGCGGAGTATTCCACCATCGTCACTTTGCAGGGCAGCTTCCATGGCCGTACTTTGGCCACTCTGGCGGCCACCGGCCAGGATGTTTTCCACCGGGATTACCAGCCTCTGCCCAAGGGCTTTGTCTATGCCAAGCCCGGCGATCTGGACCAGCTGGCCGCGCTGCTGAAAAATCACCGCTGCGCCGCGGTGATGATGGAGGTGGTCCAGGGCGAGGGCGGCGTCAATGTGCTGGATAAGGAGTATCTGCAAAAGGCCGCGGCCCTGGCTGCCGACCACGGGGCTCTGGTGATCGTGGACGAGGTGCAGACCGGCAACGGCCGCACCGGCAGGCTGTACGGCTATATGCACTACGGCATCCAGCCCGACATCATCACCACGGCCAAAGGCCTGGGCGGCGGTCTGCCCCTGGGGGCCACTTTGCTGGGCGAAAAAGTCGCCGACGTTTTTGTCCCCGGCGATCACGGCTCCACCTTTGGCGGCAATCCCGTCTGCTGCGCCGGCGCCATCAGCATCCTGAACCGTCTGGACGAGCAGATGCTCAGCCGGGTACGGGCCAAAGGCAATCTGGTGCGCGGCGCCCTGGAAGGCGCGCCGGGGGTGGAATCGGTCACCGGTATGGGCCTGATGCTGGGCGTCAAAACAACCCGCCCGGCGGCCAAGGTGGCTGCCGAATGTCTCAGGGCCGGGGTGCTGGTGCTCACCGCCAAGGATAAGGTGCGGCTGCTGCCGGCCCTCAATATCCCCGACCAGCAGCTGCAGGACGGGGTGGAGATCCTGAAACAAGTCTGTGCCCGGGTCGACTGAACCGCCGTCCCTTTTATATATAGGAGGAAACTACCCATGAACCTGCAAGGAAAAAGCTTTCTCAAGCTGTTGGATTTCACCCCCGCCGAGATCGAGGGGCTGCTGAATCTGTCGGCCCGGCTGAAGGCCGAAAAAAAGGCCGGCCAGCCTCATCCTCTCTGCCAGGGCAAAAATATCGCTCTTCTTTTTGAAAAAACCAGTACCCGCACCCGCTGCGCCTTCGAGGTGGCGGCCCGGGATCTGGGCATGGGCGTGACCTATCTGGACCCCGCCGGTTCCCAGATGGGCGCCAAGGAGAGCGTGGCGGACACCGCCCGTGTGCTGGGCCGGATGTACGACGGCATTGAGTACCGGGGTTTTGCCCAATCCACCGTGGAGCAGCTGGCTGAATACGCCGGAGTGCCGGTCTGGAACGGCCTCACCGACGAGTTCCATCCCACCCAGATCCTGGCGGATATGCTCACCATCCGGGAGCATTTCGGAAAGCTCAAGGGCATCAAGATGGTCTATTTCGGCGACGCCCGCTTCAATATGGGCAACTCTTTACTGGTAGGCTGCGCCAAACTGGGAGTGGATTTCACCGCCTGCGCCCCCAAGGCCTATTTCCCCAGCCAGGAGCTCATCGACCAGTGTCAGCAGCTGGCTGCCGTCAGCGGAGCCAAACTGACCTTCACCGAGAGCGTGGAGGAAGCCGCCGCCGGTGCAGATGTGATCTACACCGACATCTGGGTATCCATGGGCGAGCCCGCCGAGGCCTGGCAGCAGCGCATCAAAGACCTGCTGCCCTACCAGGTGAACAAAAAGGTGATGGAACTGGCCGGTCCCCAGGCGATCTTCATGCACTGCCTGCCCGCCTTCCACGACATGAACACCGGCATCGGCCAGAAGATCGGCCAGACCTATGGGCTCAAAGACGGCCTGGAGGTCACCGACGAGGTGTTCGAGAGCAGCCAGTCGGTGGTGTTTGACGAGGCGGAAAACCGCATGCACACCATCAAGGCTGTCATGGCTGCCACTTTGGCCGGGGCGGAATAAATCTGCACAAAAAATAAGCCGCGTCTTTCCGGATGGTCCGGAAGGGCGCGGCTTTTTGTTGTTATGAGGCGGAAGAACTGCTTTCCGGTTCGCTGGGATCGGTCCAGGTGCGGTAAAAGTCCGGTTCTTCCTCTCCCTCTAAAAGAAAGCGGGCGGAGGATTCCAGATCGGTCACCCCGTCGCCGTCGATGTCGATGAGCACCGAGAGGTCGGGCATTTGCTCTTCCTGGACAGGGGAGGGAACGTATTCTTCCAGAAATTCATGGCCGGCCAGAAATTCCTGGCACAGTTCCAGTAGCTGCTGGGCGTCGGCCTCGTCGGCGTCCTGCAAAGTCAAAGAGCAATCCACACCCCAGGGCCATTCCCGGATGGAGATTTTGTCCACACAGGGATATTCCTGCCGGAGCTGCTGGCAGAATTGCTCCACTGAGGGCAGATCTAGATCCGATTTTGCGCTGCAGCCGCTCAGCAGCAGAAAAGCTGCCAGGGCGATGAACAGTTTCAGCATGGGTGGGTCCTCCGTTCCAAGTTGCTGCAAAATGATAGCCCGAAATTGCGGGCATCTTGCAGTATTATACTACTATTAGACCCATTATCGGCATAAAATGTTTCATTTTTTTAAAGAAAACCCGAAAAAATTGCGAAAGATGCTCTGTCCGGCGGTCTTGAAGGCGCCGCGCAGAGCCGAAATCGGGGGTGGGAAAAGCGCTTTTTTCGGTCACAAAAAACGGGAAAAAGAGATTTTGC
>DXDW01000009.1 GCA_019115305.1 Candidatus Anaerofilum excrementigallinarum | reverse complement strand
TCCCGGGGAAGCTGGGGAATGGAGTAATAGAATATCTGCCTGTCCCCTTCAAAAATGCGGATGGGAACGCCGGCCAGATTCCCGATGGTGGTGCATAGATAGCGAATGTCGATGTTCTCCATGGCGTCGCCTCCTCATTGGTTACAATTATATATATCTGGTTACAAATATGCAAGATATGGGCGTCCTGTTGTGCTATACTGCCAGTAAGAGATAACAATGCGGTCAATATTTTGGCCTATTTGAATTATGGAGAAAAACAGGAGGGACTTGCATGGCAAAGCGAACAATCATGGACCGGAACGTGTTTCGTTCCCGGGTCAGGTCAGCGGACGTGACCCGGGGAGAAAAATGGCTGGGCTATCTCCTTGGTCCGGCCGGGGCACTGCTGCTCAACGCGGTGCTGGCAACCTATCTGAATGTCTATTATACCGATGTGCTCAAACTGACCACGGTCTGGGGCGGGGCATTTCTGGTGGTCTTTCCCATCATTTCCAAGATCATCGATGCCATCACCAATGTCATCATGGGGTATGTCATCGACCGCACCCGCACTTCCCAGGGTAAGGCCAGGCCCTGGCTGCTGCTGAGCGCGCCGCTGCTGGCTGTCACGGGGATTCTGCTTTTTACTGTTCCCAACGGGTCGGAGACTGTGCAGGTGATTTGGGTCATGATCTCCTATAACCTGTTCTATTCCTTCGCCTACACCATCTTCAACATGAGCCACAATCTGATGGTGCCGCTGTCCATTCGGGACACCACCCAGCGGGGCGGCCTTTCGGTGTTCAACCAGATTTCCACCATTATGATGAGCGGTATTCTGGTGGCGCTGGTGTTCCCCATGGTCGTCATGCCCATGATCGGCGTGGATAAGGGCAAATGGATGCTGCTTATGAGTATCCTCTCCATTCTGGCTTTGCCTCTGACCTTGCTGGAATACTATTTCACCAAGGAACGGGTGACCGAAGAATCCCAGGCCGGCGGGGAGCAGTCCATCCCCTTTGCCGCCCAGCTCAAGGCGATCTTTTCGGATAAATACATGCTTCTGATCTATGCCTATTTCCTCATCTATACCGCCGGCAGCAGCATCAAGAACATCAGCCTGCCCTATTTCTGCAACTATGTGCTGGGCAGCTACAACGACGGCATCACCCAGACCATGGTATCCGCCATCGGCGGCATCCCCATGGGCATCGGCATTTTTGCCGTGTGGCCCCTGGCCAAGAAATTCGGCAAGCGGAATGTGACGTTGATCGGCTTTATTCTGTATGCCATCGGCAGTGCCGTCTGCTGGATGTTCCCCCACAGCATGGTGCTGGTTCTGGTGGGACAGTTTATCAAGAACATAGGCGGCCTGCCCTGCTCCTATGTGTTCATGGCCCTGTTTGCCGACGTGCTGGACCATCTGGAGTGGAAAACCGGCTTCCGCAGCGACGGCATCGCCATGTCGGTGTACAACATCATCGCTGTGACCATGGTGGGAGTCTGCACCGGTATTTTCAACGGCTGGCTGGCGGGAGCGGGCTATGCGGCGCCGGAAATGGTCGATGGCGTGACCCAGGCGGTCAGCCAGTCCGCCGCCGTGCAGAACATCATCACCTTCGGTTTTGTGGGGCTGGAGGTGTTCACCGGCCTAATCCTGACGGGGCTGCTGGTTTTCCTCAGCGTGGAAAAGGACATCGGCAAAAAGCAGGCCGAGATCAAGGCCCGCCATGAAAAAGTCTGAGAGGGGAGATACGCGTGAACGCATTTCGGATGAAAACAGAATATCTGACCGAACCCGTGGGCATCGACATCCCCCGGCCGCGGCTTTTCTGGAACTGCGAGCAGGGGCAAAGACAGACTGCCTTTCAGATTCTGGCCGCTGACGACGAGGGCGCACTGCTCTGGGACAGCGGCAAGGTGCAAAGCAGCGCCATGCGGGCGGAATGGGGCGGCAGCCCGGTGCCTCCGAAAACAAAGGTGCTGTGGAAGATCCGCCTCTGGGACGAAAAGGGTATTCCCGGCGATTGGCGGACGGCCTCTTTTGAGACCGGCATCCACCGCTGGCAGGCGTCCTGGATCACAGGCGATTACAAGGTGGACAAAAAGCGGCGGTATCCCGTGGACTGTTTCCGCAAAACCTTTTCCCTTTCCAATGTGAAAAAAGCCCGCCTCTATATCACCGCCTGCGGGCTGTATGAGGCAAAACTCAACGGCGGCCGGGTGGGGAATATGATTTTGGCCCCCGGCATCACCGATTACCGCAAGCAGGTGCAGTACCAGACCTGGGATGTGACCGGGCTGCTGCAAGCGGGGAAAAACGAGCTGACCGTGCAGCTTGCCGACGGCTGGTACCGCGGCTCCTGCGGGGCCTGGGGGCTGAAAAACCAATACGGGACCCAGACCAAGCTGCTGGCCCAGCTGGAGATTCTGCATGCTGACGGGCAGATTGAAACCATCGGCACCGACGGAAGCTGGGACTGGAGCAATGACGGCCCCATCCGTTTTGCCGACAACAAGGACGGCGAGGTGGTGGAGGCTGCGCGCATTCCCAGCTATAAGGGCAAGGCCAAAGTCACCTCCCACAGCGTGGTGCCCACCGCCGCCAACAATGTGCCGGTGACCGAGCACGAGCAGCTGAAACCCAGCCTCATCACTACCCCCTCCGGCAAAACCGTGCTGGATTTTGGTCAGAACATCGCCGGCTATGCCCGGTTTACCGTGAAGGCAAGAGAAGGACAGCGGATTTTTCTTCGATTTGGAGAATTGCTGGACGAAAAAGGGGAATTTACCCAGAAGAACATCCAGTGCTCCAACAAAAAGGTCACCACCCCTTTGCAGCAGGTGGACTATACCTGCCGGGAGGGAGAAAACCACTACAAGACCACCTTTGCCATCTTCGGTTTTCAGTATATCCTGGTGGAGACGGATGTGCCTTTCAAGCCGGAAGATTTCACCGCCATCGCGGTCTATTCCCACATGGAGCGCACCGGCTTTTTCGAGAGTTCCAACCCGCTGCTGAATCAGTTTGTGGAAAACACCGTCTGGAGCGCCTAAAACAACCACGCCGACCTGCCCACCGACTGCCCCACCCGGGAGCGCCATGGCTGGAGCGGCGACGCCCAGATCTTCTGCTCCACCGCCAGCTATCTGTTCGACTATGCCGCCATGGCCCGGAAGTTTGAGGGGGATCTGAGCGACGCACAGCACAAAAACGGATGCTTTACCCAGATCGCTCCGGTGGGGGGCGTGGACCGGTACATGAACACCATGGACGGGTCCCCGGGCTGGTCCGATGCCGGAGTGTTCATCCCCTGGGAGATCTTCAAGCGGTACGGCGACAAGAAAATTCTGGAGGACAACTACGACGCCATGAGGCGTTTCGCCCAGTACAAGATCGGCACTTTGGGCAAGCATTACCTCACCGGCGCCCCTACGGGGATCGAGAGGAAATACCGCAAATATATCTCCAACTACGGCCAGTCCTACGGCGAATGGGCGGAGCCGGTGGATGTGAAGGCCTTTGCCATCTCGGATTTTGTTTCTCCCCATCCGGAGGAAACCACCGCCTATATCGTGCTGCTCATGGAGCGCATGGACGAAATCGCCGGCGTGCTGGGCCGGGAGAAGGACGCGGCGGAATACCGCGAAACGGCCCAAAAGGTGCGCACAGGCTACCAGGCTCTGGTGAAAAGCAAAAAGCACAGCCTGGACACCGACCGGCAGGCAAAGCTGGTGCGCCCCTTGTACATGAAACTGCTGGACGAAAAGCAGACCGCCTATGCCAAGAAGCGGCTGCTCCGGGCGCTGGACAACTACCGCTGGCGGCTGGGCACCGGCTTTCTGTCTACCCCCCTCATTCTGTATGTCCTGGGGGAGATGGACATGGAATACGCCTACCGCCTTTTGGAGAATGAGGAGATCCCCGGCTGGCTGTCCATGCCCAAAAACGGGGCCACCACCATCTGGGAGAGCTGGGAGGGGAAGACCGCCCAGGGCGGCGTGGCTTCTCTGAACCACTATTCCAAGGGCGCGGTGGTCCAGTGGCTGTTCGACACCATGTGCGGTATTCAGGTAAAGGGCGAGAACCGTTTTACCATCGCGCCCCATCCCGGCGGGCACTTCACCCGGGCCAAAGCCGACTATGACAGCATCTATGGCCGGGTGGAGAGCGGCTGGCAAAAAACAGACGGAGGCTGGATTTTCACGGTGACCGTCCCCGCCAACTGCACAGCACAGGTCCTTTTGCCGGACGGTTCGGTCCGGGAGCAGGGGCCGGGCACAGCCGACTATCCGATTTGAGAGGATGACAGCATGAGCATTACACACAGCATGGTCTTTACCTTCTGCAAAAAGGGCAAACGGCGGTATGTTTCCGGCCAGGACCAGAACTATCCCGCCCGGCGGGCCGAGGAGGAAAAACAGAACCGCTTTGCTTCTGCGCCTCGGTCCGTCCGTATCCGACGGGTGCAGGCGGGCAGCGTGACGGTGGAACTGCTGCGCTACCCCAAAAATCCCACGGACAGGATCATTCTCTATCTCCATGGCGGCGGATTTGTGGTGGGCAGCGTAAAGACCCGGCGGATGTTTACGGGATATCTGGCGGCAAAGCTGGGGTACAATGTGGCAGCCCCGGAATATCGTCTGGCACCGGAATATCCCTTCCCGGCGGCCCCGCAGGACTGCTTTGCGGCCTATCGGGCGCTGCTGAAAGAATACGCCCCGGAGCACATCGTCCTTGTGGGCGAAAGCGCCGGCGGGAATCTGGTGCTGTCGGTTCTTCTGCAGATCAGACAGGCCGGTCTGCCCATGCCTGCGGCGGCCCTTTGCTTTTCGCCCTGCGTCCAGTTTGACAAGACCCTACCCAGCTACCTGGAAAACCGGAGCACGGAGGCAATGGTGGACGACCTGTGGACGGAGGTGCAGGAAACGTACCTTGGCATAAAGGACAGCGCTGCCGTCCGCGATCCGCTTGCCGCGCCTTACTACGGCAGCTTTGCAGGCTGTCCGCCCATCTGCCTGTGGGCGTCGGATTCGGAGGTTCTGCGGGACGACAGCCTGCTGCTGTTTGAGAAACTGAAGGCGGAAGGACACCCCTGCAGGCTGTATCTGCGCAAAGGGATGATCCACACATGGCTCATCATTCCCACTATCCCCGAGGCGAAAAAGGACTTGAAGACGGTAAAAGACTGTCTGGATCGAGCGATGGAGGGAACGCTGCGCGGCTGTGCTGACCCCATCCGATTGGAGGACTGCAATGGACAGGATTGAAAAGATTTTGGGCCGGATGTCGCTGGAAGAAAAGATCGCCCTCTGTTCCGGCAAGAACTTTTGGGAAACCAAGGCATACGAAAAATACGGCGTTCCCTCGCTGTTTATGTGCGACGGGCCCCACGGTTTGCGCAAACAGGAAAACACCGCGGATATGATGGGGGTGAATGCGTCCCGCCCGGCCACCTGCTTTCCGGCCGAAGTGACCACCGCCGCCAGCTGGGACCCCGATCTGCTGGAGCGCATCGGTGCGGCCATTGGCGAAGAAGCGGGAGAACAAGGGGTGGGGCTGGTATTGGGCCCCGGGGCGAATCTGAAACGCAACCCCCTGTGCGGGCGAAACTTTGAGTATTTCAGCGAGGACCCGCTTCTGGCAGGCAAATTGGCGGCGGGCTTTATCCGCGGGATGCAGAGCCGGGGCGTGGCTGCCAGTCTCAAGCACTTCGCGGCCAACTCCCAGGAGTTTTGCCGCTTCACCTCGGACAGTATCCTGGACGAGCGCACCTTGCGGGAGCTGTATCTCACCGCTTTCGAGATCGCCGTCCGGGAGGGAAAGCCTGCCACGGTGATGTGTGCCTATCCCAAACTCAACGGTACCCATTGCAGCGACCATGAACAGCTGCTCACCGGCATTTTGCGCCGGGAATGGGGCTTTGAGGGCATGGTGATCACCGACTGGGGCGCCATGAACGACCGAATCGAAGGGTTCCGGGCAGGGTGTGACCTGAGTATGCCCGGCGGCAGCGGTTACATGGAAAAAGAGGTACAGAAAGCCGTGCAGTCCGGTGCGCTGCCGGAAAGCGCGGTGAACGATTCCGCCAGGCGGGTGCTGGAGCTGGTGCTGGGGGCGGCGGAAAAGCAGAAGGAGCCCTGCTCCTGTGACTATCAGGCCCATCATGTCCTTGCCTGCCAGGCGGCAGAGGCCGGGGCCGTTCTGCTGAAAAACGAAAGCGGACTTCTTCCTCTGGACGAAAATACAAAAATCGCCGTTGTGGGGGCTATGGCAAAAGAGATGCGCTACCAGGGAGCGGGCTCCAGCCACATCAACCCCTTGCAGCTGAGCCAGCCGCTGGACTTTTTGTCCGGCGCGGTCTATGCCCCCGGCTGCGACGACCGGGGCGAAACCACCCAGGCCATGCTTCTGGAAGCGGCCGAGGCTGCCCGGGGCGGGGCGGCGGCGGTGGTGTTTGCGGGTCTGCCGGGCCGCTTTGAGTCGGAGGGGTTCGACCGGGCGGACATGAAGATGCCCGAAGGACACCTTCGCATGATCGAGGCCGTAGTAGAGGCAAACCCCAACACGGTTGTGGTGCTGCTGTGCGGCTGCGCGGTGGAGTGCCCCTGGGCCGACAAGGTCAAGGCCATCCTCTATATGGGGCTGCCCGGCCAGGCAGGGGGCGAAGCCATTGCCGACCTGCTCTACGGCCGGGCCGAACCCGGCGGCAGGCTGGCGGAAAGCTGGCCTTTCACCTACGGCGATGTGCCCTCGTCGGAAATCTACGGCAAAACCAAGGACGCCCTGTATGAGGAGGGCATCTATGTGGGGTATCGCTTCTACGAAAAAGCGGGGGTACCGGTGCGGTGGCCCTTTGGCTTTGGCCTGAGCTACACCAGCTTTGCCTATTCCGACCTGACCGTTTCAGGTGATACCGTCTGTGTGACGGTGCAAAATACCGGGGCACGGGCGGGATCTGAGGTGGTGCAGCTGTACATCACACCGCCTGCCGGGGGACTGCATCGCCCGGTGCGGGAACTGAAAGCTTTCCAAAAAGTGTTTTTGCAGCCCGGCGAGAGCCGGACGGTGACCTTTGCCCTGGATGAGCGTGCCTTTGCCCTCTGGCAGGATGGCTGGCGGGTGCCAGGCGGACGGTACACGGTGAGAGTCGGCGGCCTGCAGGTCAGCGTGGACAAAGAAGGCGAAGAACTGACAGCTCCCATGTGGCAGGCGGGGAGCTGGTACGAAAGATGTGACGGAAAACCGAATCGGCGGGATTGGGAAAACATGCTGGGACGAAGCTATACCCCTCGGCGTCTGGAAAAGGGCAGTTTTACCATGGACAACACGGTGGCAGAAATGCGCGATTACAGCTTTGTCATGAAACTGATGTATAAGGCTACCGAACGAGTGATCGCCAAGGGCAGCGGCGGCAAAATCGATTACGACGATCCCCAGTTCCGCATGCTGATGGCATCTTCGGTGGAGTCGCCCCTGCGCAGTATGCAGATCTCCGGCGGCATGAAAGACGGCCTGATGCAGGGCCTTTTGGAAATGGCCAACGGCCATTATCTGCGGGGTATCCTGCGGATGGTCAGGGGACGATGAACAGGAGATATACAACGACAAACACAACCCAAAGGACGCTGTGTGATAACGATCAGAATAGGAAAGCAGTTCAATTGTCGCAGGACGGTATGGCTGAAAGGCCATGCCGTCCTGCCTTTTTCGTTTCTCAGTCTGATCGCTCCAATCCACAACAGCCGGAGTGAAAAGTGGCAA
>DXDW01000063.1 GCA_019115305.1 Candidatus Anaerofilum excrementigallinarum | reverse complement strand
CAAGGCGCGCTTTTGGCCCGCCTTGCGGGGATTTTTTATGTAAAGTCAAAAACTTTACATTCGTGCTGCGTTTCTTTTTATGCCGACTTTCGCAAAAATCGCGATATTTCCTGTATTTTTTGAAATTCGTTTTATCTGTAATGGTTTATAACTTTACACTTATCAGGAACTTTTCCCTTGGTTTTGACAGCATTTTTGTGAGCGGTGCGCTACACTAAAGGCAATGCAGGGAGGCGAGGCCATGAAAACGGTTGTGTATGTGGATGTGCTGCTGGGGGTAAACCTGCTGCTGGCCTGGTTTTTGCTGCGGGCCACTGCCCGTATCACCTCCAGCACCGCCAGCCCGCTGCGGTTAGCTGCGGCCAGCGGGGTGGCGGCTCTTTTCACCCTTACCTTGTTGGCGCCGCCTATGGGAATGGCCATGCAGCTGCTGGTCAAACTGGGGGGATCGGTGTGCATTGCGGCCGTAGCTTTTCCCCACACCGGCCCCCGGGCGCTGCTGCGAAGGGCCGTGTGGTATTTTCTGCTCAATCTGCTGCTGGCCGGCATGGTGCTGTGTGCTGTCTGGTTCGGCGGGGTGGCCGGGGTGGAGACCAACAACCTTTCCGTTTACTTTGACATCTCTCCGCCGGTATTGGTACTGTCGGTGCTGGCGGTCTGGCTTTTTATGCGGCTGGTCGAGCTGCTCTTCACGCCGGTACAGACAGCGCCGGTGGAGATGCAGCTGGAAATGGAGGACCGCCGCATCTCTCTGTTTGCTCTGGGGGATACAGGCTGCCATGTCAAAGACCCTCTCACCGGCCAGGGGGTGGTTCTGGTGAGCCTGAAGGGGGCGGAGGAACAGCTGCCGCCCCGGGTACGCCAGGCGGCCAGCGGCTTTTATGCGGGGGATCTGCCCGACGCTCAGACCGGGCTGCGGCTGATCAGCTGCCAGACAGCGGCAGGCACAACCCTGCTGCCGGCCTTTTCGGCCAAAAATCTGCGGCTGCGCCAGGGCCGCCGCACCGCCAAAGCCGCCCGCGCCACCGTAGGCATCACCCGGGAACCCTTTGAGCCCGGCGGTCAGCCGGCCCTGGTGGGGGCCGATTGGCTGGAACAAATGGGCTGATCAACACAAGGAGGAAAACGCAATGATTACCTTGCAACGCTGGACCGCCGCCCTTTGGCAGCAGCTGCTGCGCATACTGGAGCCCTGGGGCGGGATTTATTATATAAACGGCCCCGACACTCTGCCGGCGCCCCTGACGCCGGAGGAAGAAAAATGGGTCTTTGAGGGCTTGTCCCAGGGCAGACAGAGCTGCCGGGATCTTCTCATCACCCACAATTTGCGGCTGGTGGTGTATATTGCCAAAAAATTCGAGTCCAGCGGCGTGCCGGTGGAGGATATGATCTCCATCGGCACCATCGGGCTGATCAAGGCGGTAAACACCTTCGTGCCGGAAAAAAAGATCAAGCTGGCCACCTATGCCAGCCGCTGCATCGAAAACGAGATCCTCATGTATCTGCGCAAAAGCAGCAACCGCCGGCAGGAAGCCAGCATTGACGAGCCTCTCAACACCGACGCCGACGGCAACGAGCTGCTGCTTTCGGATATTCTGGGCAGCGACCAAAACCTGGTGGGGGCCCAGCTGGAACAGGATGCCGAACGGCAGGTCCTGCTCCAGGCGGTGGACGGATTGCCGGACCGGGAGCGGCAGATCATGTGCATGCGCTTTGGCCTGCAAGGGCAGCGGGAGCACACCCAAAAGGAGGTGGCCGACACCATCGGCATATCCCAAAGCTACATATCCCGGCTGGAAAAACGAATCATCCGCCGGCTGCGCCAGCAGCTGGAACAAATGGTGTAAATGCAAAGGCGGCCCTTCACTGGTTCCTGCATAGGAACAAGCGAAGGGCCGTCTTGTTTCAGCCATACAGCCGGCAGCGGGTGTTTTCCACCAGCAAACCCAGCAGGCCGCCCATAAGGGTGGGCTCTGCCTTGGGCAGATACAGGCAATAGCGGAAGCCGTCCCGGCTCCACAGCGCCAGCTGGGGGCCGCTGTGGTTGTGATAAAAGGTCACCTCGGTGTCGCCCAGCTGGAACCGGTGCACGGTGGAATAGGGTCTGCCGGTCTGGCGGCTGATCTCCCGCCCCACATCCACGGCAGCCCGCAGAATGGCCATCCCGCCCTGCTCAGTGCGAAACCGCAGCTGGGCAATGAAGCCATCCACCACCTGGCTGTCCACAGCCCGCAGACGGTCGCTGCAGGGCAGCTGCACAAAGGTAAACCCGGTTTTTGCGGTGAAATCGCCGCCGCTCCAGGATACGACCTTTTCCTTTTTCTTTCTCCGATTCCAGAAAAACGCCCCAAGCCCCACTGCGCACAGCAGCAGCACCGCAAACACCACAATACCCGTTTGCATATATATCGCCTCCTTCATTCCTTCGCTTTCTGGTGCAGCATATGCACGGCCGTACCGGAAGGTGCAACAGAACTTTCCAGCCGCCCAACCGGATATTTGCCCTCCGGCCAGGAAATACTGCTCTCAACAGAAAAATCCTGCTGGAACAAGGGGGAAATCGGGTATGTATGGCAACAAGGTGGAGATCTGCGGGATCAACACATCCCGGCTGCCGGTGCTGAAGGAGGCAGAAAAGATCGACCTGATCAGCCGGGCGCGGGCGGGGGACAAGGCTGCCCGCCAGAAGATGATCAACGGAAATCTGCGCCTGGTGCTCAGCGTGGTGCAGAAATTCGCGGGCAGAGGAGAAAATCTCGACGATCTGTTTCAGGTGGGCTGTATCGGGCTTATCAAGGCCATCGACCATTTCGACCCTTCTCTGGGTGTGCGGTTTTCCACCTACGGCGTGCCCATGATCGTGGGGGAGATCCGCCGGTTTCTCCGGGACAACAATCCCCTGCGGGTAAGCCGCTCGGTGCGGGACCTGGCCTGCAAGGCCATGCAGACCCGGGAACAGCTTCAAAAACAGCTGGGTCGGGAACCCCGGATGCAGGAAATCGCCAACCGGATGCAGCTGCCCCTGCAGACGGTGACGCTGGCGCTGGAATCGGTGGTGGACCCGGTCTCCCTTTACGAGCCGGTCTACAACGACAACGGCGATTCCATGTATGTGATGGACCAGATCCCCGCCGGCGGCGGCGAGGAAAACTGGATCAGCCAGATCCAGTTCCGGGACACGGTGAAGCATCTTTCCAGCCGGGAACGGGCCATCATGTCCCTGCGGTATTTCGCCGGAAAAACCCAGGTGGAGGTAGCCCGGCAGATCGGCATCAGTCAGGCCCAGGTGAGCCGGCTGGAGAAAAACGCCCTGCAGCAGATCCGCGCCGAAATGTAGACAAAAAGCAGCCCGCCTTTTCTTTTGCAGGAAAGGGCGGGCTGCAGGTTATCTGGAAAGATTTATGCCTCGGGTTTTGCTTTTGGCTGCTTTTCCTTTTTGGCCGGAGCCTTTTTCCCGGCGGACTTTTTGGGCCCGGCCAGCTCCACGCCGTAACTGGAAAGGGATTGCACCAGGTTGGCTGCCCCCTGGAACTGGATAGCCGTGATGCCCAAATCGTAAGCGGCCTTTACATTGAGGGGATAGTCGTCGATAAAGATGGTTTCGTCTCGCTCCAGATCGTACTTTTTCAGCAGCGTTTCAAAGATGACAGGGGAGGGCTTGTTCACCAGCAGCTCGCAGCTGGCAACGCCCCCCTCAAACAGGGGCCAGAAGCTGCGCTGTTCCACCATGGTGAGCACGTCCCGGGAAATATTGGACAGATAGAACAGGCGGTATTTGCGGCGGCGAAGCTCCTTCATCACCGCCACCACCGAGGTTTTGGTGCGCAGCATGCTGGTCCAGTCGTCCAGAATGGCCTGTACCTCAAAATGGTGGCCTGCCTTGCGGGCCGCCTCCAGCATATTGGCATAGGCCTGCTCCCGGGTAAGCTCCCCGGAATCCATACGGCGCCATTCGTTGGAGCCGAAGGTGAGGGAAAACAGCTCCTTTTCCAGCACTTCGTCGTAAAAACGGTCGGCCAGGTAATTCTGGGGATCAAACCCCACTACCACACCGCCGAGATCAAACACAATATTCTTGTACATAAAAGCTCCTTCCACGCCCTGGGGGCATTTATGGATGGTATCATTTCCTTTATTATAAAAGGTTTGGGCCGGCTTGTCAAAACGCAGGGTGCATAAAAGGACAGGCGCCGACAATATACTGCAGCGAGAACACAGAAAAGGAGGCCTCGCCATGACCCTGCGGGAACTTAGCCAAAAGGATGTGGTGGACATAAAGACCGGCGTGAACTACGGCCGCGCCGACGACCTGGAATGGGACCCTCACCAGGCCCTGGTGCAGAAGCTGATCCTCTGGGGCCGGCCCCGGCTGTTTGGGCTGCTGGGAAGGGAAAAGGATGTGCGGATCGGCTGGGGAAATATTCTCACCATCGGGGCCGACGCCATTCTGGTGGATCTGCCGGCGGACCTGCAGCCTCCGGCAGGCAAGGGGATTCAGCTGCGGCCCTGGCGGACGGAGGAAAACTGAAAAGCGGCGGCGCTTGCTGTGGGCGCCGCCGCCTTTGTTTTTCTGAGAAATATTATTCCTCCAGAATGGTAACCGATTCGATCACCGGCTGGTTTTCCGCCAGCACCGTACCGTTGGAATCCTCCACCGGCACATCGGCGCAGATGGCATCCACGATATCCATGCCCTCGGTCACATGGCCAAAGGCTGCGTAATCGCCGTCCAGATAGGTGGAATCCTGCTGCACGATAAAGAACTGGGAGCTGGCGCTGTCCTTGGCAGAGGAGCGGGCCATGGAGATAACACCCCGGACATGGGAGATATCGTTCTCCACCCCGTTGGAGGAAAATTCACCCTTGATCTTGGTGTCCGAACCGCCGGTTCCGTTGCCGTTGGGATCGCCGCCCTGGATCATAAAGCCGTCAATGATGCGGTGGAAGGTAAGACCATCGTAAAAGCCGTCCCGGGCCAGCTGCACAAAGTTGGTCACGGTGATGGGCGCGGTGTCGGCGTCCAGCTCCACCTTGATGGTGCCGTAATCCTTTACGGTGATCTCGGCTTCGTACACGCCGGAGAGCAGTTCGGAGGACGCAGCGTCGGAGGAAGAAGTGGTTTCCGAGGAATCGGCCCCGGAAGAAGCAGTGCCAGAAGAGGAGGACTGAACCTGCGACTGAGACTGGCTCTGGCCGCAGCCAACCAGTGCAAG
This sequence comes from Candidatus Anaerofilum excrementigallinarum, assembly GCA_019115305.1. Lineage (GTDB taxonomy): Bacteria > Bacillota > Clostridia > Oscillospirales > Ruminococcaceae > Anaerofilum > Anaerofilum excrementigallinarum. Next base: position 1,026 of record DXDW01000063.1, on the reverse strand, counting down.
GGCCACACAGCCGGCAGCCAGCAAAGCAAACAAGCGTTTCATGGGCAAAAAACTCCTTTTGTTGTGATGAAAGATAAACCGGACAGCGCCCCTTCGGGCGCCGGACTGCTCCAGTATACCATGAATGTGTGTGAAAAAAAAGAAAATTTACCCGCCGCCCTGATTTCATCCAACAAAAAACGCCCGCCAAAAGGGCGGGCGCGGGCGGCAGGGGATTACTGTGCCGCTGCTTGTGTTTTTTCGGCCTTGTTGCCGGTATAGAGCTGATAATAGCGGCCTTTTTCCGCCAGCAGCTCGTCGTGGGTACCGCGCTCGATGATGCGGCCCTGCTCCAGAACCATGATGCAGTCGGAGTTGCGCACGGTGCTCAGCCGGTGGGCGATCACAAAGGTGGTGCGGCCGTACATCAGACCGTCCATGCCCTGCTGCACCAGCGCTTCGGTGCGGGTATCGATGGAGGAGGTGGCTTCGTCCAGAATCAGGACAGGAGGATCGGCCACCGCGGCCCGGGCAATGGCAAGCAGCTGCCGCTGGCCCTGGCTCAGGTTGGCGCCGTCGCCGTGCAGCATGGTGTTGTAGCCGTCGGGCAGCCGGCGGATAAAGCCGTCAGCGTTGGCCAGAACGGCTGCGGCAATGCACTCCTCGTCGGTGGCTTCCATACGGCCGTAGCGGATATTCTCCATTACAGTACCGGTGAACAGGTGGGTATCCTGCAGCACGATGCCCAGACTGCGGCGCAGGTCGGCTTTTTTGATCTTATTGATGTTGATGCCGTCGTAACGGATCTTGCCGTCCTGGATATCGTAGAACCGGTTGATGAGGTTGGTGATGGTGGTCTTGCCGGCGCCGGTGGAGCCTACAAAGGCGATCTTCTGGCCGGGAGTAGCGTACAGCTTGATGTTGTGCAGCACGATCTTTTCGGGCACATAGCCAAAGTCCACATCGTTGAACACCACATCGCCCAGAACCCGGGTATAGGTGACGGTGCCGTCGTGGTGGGGATGCTTCCAGGCCCACACATTGGTG
>DXDW01000008.1 GCA_019115305.1 Candidatus Anaerofilum excrementigallinarum | reverse complement strand
CCGCCGAGCGCATCACCGCCGCCCCCGGCACCCGGGCCGCCGGCGCCATCAGCTACGCGGTGCACTACTACGCCAAGCCCCAGCTGCTGTTTACGGTGCAGCCGGGCAGCTTTTATCCGCCTCCCAAGGTGACCAGCGCGGTGATCCGGCTGGAGCTGCGGGACAAGCCGGCGGTGGATACCCCCGACGAGGCCGGGCTGTTCCGGCTGATCCGGGGCGCCTTCGGCCAGCGGCGCAAGGCGGCGGCCAATTCCATCGCCGCAGCCCTGGGTATGCCCAAGGCCAAAGTGACGGCGGCGCTGGAGCAGGCGGGGCTTTCCCCCCTGGTGCGCCCGGAGCAGCTGACCTTGGAGGATTTTGCGGCGCTGCAGCAGGCACTGCTCCAAAACCCTTGACTTTCAGCAGGGAATATGCTAAAATAACACATGCGGTTGCAAGACAGCCGCCTTTTATGCGGAAGTGCTGGAATCGGCAGACAGGCACGTTTGAGGTGCGTGTGTCCATGACGTGTGGGTTCAAGTCCCATCTTCCGCACCAATCCGCCGCGAGGGATTTTCCTTCGCGGCGGATTTTTTGTTGTCTGGTGCGGAAAAATGCAAAAAAGCAATTGACAGAATCATAAACAGATGCTATAATATAAAACTGTCGGGAACACTTCTCGACGGAAATATGCGGATGTGGCGGAATTGGCAGACGCGCTAGATTCAGGTTCTAGTGGTAGCAATACCGTGGGGGTTCAAGTCCCTTCATCCGCACCAAAGCGAGTGTTCTTACGGCATGTAGGAACACTCGCTTTTTTTGTTTTCCGCAGGCTCCGCAAAAAAAAACGCAGCGAAAGGATGTATACGCCATGGATATAGCCGCCTATTGGAAATCCGCCCTTGCACAACAGCCCGGAAAGATGCGGTCTTTTTTCCGCCCGGACGCCCTTGTGTACTGGCACAACACCAACGAATGTTTCAATCTGGAGGAATTCATCCAGGCAAACTGCGACTATCCCGGAGAATGGCAGGGCGACATAGAGCGAACGGAAACGATCTCCGATCTTATCATCACGGTGGTGCATGTGTATTCCGCCGACCGCACCGTTTCCTGCCACGCGACCTCTTTCTTTACCATCAAAGAAGACAAAATCGCCCGGATCGACGAATATTGGGGCGATGACGGCCCCGCTCCCCAGTGGCGGCTGGATAAGAAAATCGGCCGGCCCATCCGCTGACCCCTTTTCCCGGGCTCATTGCAGGTATTCCTCCAGGCAAAGGTCCTGCTCGGTCATCTCCCGGGCCGCCGCTTTTCCCACATACCGGTAATGCCAGGGCTCGTTGGCGATGCCGGTGATCTCGATTTTATCCTCGGGGTACCGCTTGACGAAGCCATATTCCCAGGCGTGTTCCAGCAGCCAGTCATACACCTCATAGCCCGCCGAATGCACCCCGTCGGCGTTGATATCCACTGCCAGGCCCAGCTGGTGCTCGCTGGTGCCGGGCAGGGCTACCCAATCCTCGGCCAGATTTTCGGCCTCCTGACGGGAATAGCCCTGGTTTTGGTATTCTGCGATCTTGTCCTCCATGATCTGCTGCTGTTCCGCCTGGGTGCGATAGCCCGAAGCGACCACCGGATACACACCCTGGGCACGCATATCGTCAAACATTTCCTGCAGGACGGGATAGATCCGCTCGTCCACCTGCTGGCCGTTGTCCAGTGTCACCGTATTCAAGGTATAGTCGTCGGGCAGCGGATGGCTCTGATTTACCAGGACCAGGCACCATTCCCCGTCGGCAGGAGTCTCCACCGGCAGCGGTGCAGCAGAGGACGGTGCCGATTGACTTGGGAAAGGCTGGGGTGTCGGCTGTACAACAATCGGCTTTTCTCCCCTTTCCGCGATGCCGGCCAGCCGGTAGGCGGCGATTCCGGCCAGCAGAAGGCACACCAGGCAGAAAAGCCCGGACAAGCGGCTTCTCCTGCGCCGGCGGGAACGCCGAACAGTCCGCCGGGCGCGGGAGGCATCTGCAGAAGCGGAACGGGAGCGATTCATATACCATCATCCTTTTACAAATAAAAATGCTCTGTCTGGAAAACAGGATACCAGAACAGAGCATTTTTTGTTTTTGGATTTTCTTGTGATGGGCTTACCCTTTTCTCACGATTTTCTTACGATTTTATGAAGGTCCAGGGGCAGCTGCACCGCGAAGCGGATGGTCTCCTCCTGGCTGGCGGCAGAAATGGTTCCGCCGTGGCGCTCCACGATTTCCCGGGCAATGGCCAGTCCCAGGCCAGCCCCGCCGGTACGGCTGCCCCGGGAGGAATCCACCCGGTAGAACTGCTCGAAGATGTGTTCCAGCTTCTCGGGCGGAATGGTCCGGCCCCGGTTGGTCAGCTGAATTTCGGCCATTTCTCCCCTGCTGTGCATTTCCAGACAGATGGCGGTGCCGGGATAGCTGTAATTCACGGCGTTGCGGATGAGGTTGTCAAACACCCGCTCCAGCTTGCCCGGGTCACAGACCATCTCCACCCCCGGCTCCAGATCCAGCTGCCATTCCAGCTGTTTTTCGGCCAGGATGGGGCGGAATTCCCAGGTGATCTGTTCCAGCATCCGGCTGAGGCTGACATGCTCGGTCTCCAGCACCAGACTGGTGAAATTGAACCGGGTGATGTCAAAAAACTCGTTGATGAGCTCCTCCAGCCGCTGGGCCTTGTCCAGGGCGATGCCGGTATACCGCGCCCGCAGATCGGCCGACAGCTCCGGCGCTTCCTGCAGCAAGGTGAGGTACCCGATCACGCTGGTAAGAGGAGTTTTGAGGTCGTGGGCCAGGTAGACAATGAGGTCGTTTTTGCGCTGCTCGGCCTGCTGGGCCAAAGCGGCATTGCGCAGAGCCTGCTGCCGCGCCAGGTTCATCTCGTCCTGTATCCCCTTCAGTTCCCGGGGCAGCCGGATTTCTCTGTCATCGGGGACCGCCAGCTGTTTGGAGGCGGCGACGATCTCATCCAGAAACCGCAGCGATCGGGCGATGAACAGACAGGCGGTGATCAAACCTGCTGCCAGCAGAATAAAGCTGCAGACCAGCAGCAGATTCTCCTTGACCCAATGCAGCAGCTGATAGCGCGGGTCCCAGTCCTGCCAGATCACGCTGTGGGCCGCCTGCCAGGATATGGCTACAAATACCGCCAGCAAAATGACCCCCGCACAGACAGTGAGAAGATATTGCTGGATCACCTGCCGGCTGAGCTGGCTGCGCAAAGAGCGGTCTCTTTCCTTTTTCTTATTCAATGGTATACCCTACCCCCCACACCGTTTTGATATACTGGGGCCGGCGGGGCGGCTCCTGCATTTTTTCCCGCAGCCGGGCGATATGCACCATGACGGTATTGTTGTTGTCCAGGTATTTTTCCTTCCACACCGCTTCAAACAGCTCCTCCGAAGGCACCACCTGGCCCCGGCGGGCGCAGAGATACCACAGGATTCCAAACTCGGTGGGGGTCAGAGACAGCTCTTTGCCGTTGAGGCTGCACCTGTGGCCGGTGCGGGAGATATACAGCCCCCGGACCTGCAGTTCTTCCTGTCCGGCGGGCTTTTCCTGCCCGTCGTATCGGTAGTACCGGCGCAGCAGCGCCTTCACCCGGGCCACCAGTTCCAGAGGATTGAAGGGCTTGGTCATATAATCGTCGGCGCCCAAAGAAAGGCCGGTGATCTTATCCATGTCCTCCACCCGGGCTGTGAGCATGAGAATGGGAAAAAGATGGCTCTGCCGAATCTGCCGGCAAAGAGCAAAGCCGTCCATATCCGGCAGCATCACGTCCAGCACTGCCAGGCTGATCTGCTCCCGGGCAAGGCTTTCCAACGCCTCGGCGGCGGTATGGCATTTGCAGACGGCAAAACCCTCGTTCTGCAGATACAGCCCCACCAGATCCGCTATTTCAGCCTCGTCATCCACCACCAGAATCTGTTCCCTCATGGTGCAAAACCTCCCTTTCGTATATGCTACCAGTGTACCAGAGTTGTCGGGGATGGGCAAGGCCCTGTTTGGGCCGTCCTTCGGCGGCTTTTGACAGTTGCTTACAGAAAAACCCACCGGTGGAGCCGGTGGGTTCCCCTTTAAAACGCAGAGAAGGAAAGGCTTTCGGCCAGCTGCTGCAGCTGATCGGCGGTAAAGAGACCATCCGCCAGCCGGATCTCCACAAAGCAGGGGGCCACATTCCAGTCGTAACCCAGCACACAGTCCTCGTACTGATAGGGAGCGCTGGCGGCAGCCTCGGCATTTTCCAGATCCTGTTGGAAGTAGCGGGCGGTGGACACAGCGCCGGTGTCCCAGGCCCGGCAGACGTTGTAGTCCTCGTAACCCTCGTGGTTGGAGAGGGCCACGGTGGCGAATATCTGCATGGGCAGCTTATTTTCCGCCGTGTCCACCGTTTCCAGCGTGGCTTTGTCGCTGGCGCCGGCATTGTACAGAGAGATGCTGCCCACCGGCTGGCCCTGCTGCAAAATATTCACCTGCCAGCTGTTGAGGGGAGAAAGAATGTATTGCTCTCCCAGTTCCAGCGAAAGTGCCATTTGCTTGCCACCGTCCAGGGTGTAAAGCAGCCGGGTGTTTTGGCCCTGGCGATCTACCGTCACATCCGTCTGGGTATAGGTGGTGGGCTGGTCATAGGTGAAAGGAGCGGAAAGCTCCCGGCTTTGGGAATAGTAAAGCTCGTTGACATTGGGCTCCACCTCGGTGGCGAAGGCGGCCCAGAAGGTGATGTCGGTGAGTTCCCCTTCCCCTTCCAGCCGGCCGGTATACTGCTGCCCGGGCTGCCAGTCCTCGGCCCAGTCCAGCAGATCCTGGGTATTGAAGCTGCCGGGGGCATCGGAATAGAAAGCCGTGAGGGAAAGCACCAGCCGGGTGCTGCTTGCCCCCTGGGGAATGGTCTCGGGCAAAGTGAAGGACACACTGCCGTCACTGTGCAGTACCAGGCTGTCCAGGGTTTGCTGCACACAGGCCGCGGCGGTTTCCTCGGTGAGAGAGGCGGTCCCGCTGTCGGTGGTCAAAACAAGGCCGGTGTTGCTCTCCCGCTGGAGCAGATACAGCCCCTGGGCTTCGGCAAGGGTCACCGTATAGCTGGCGGTGCCGGTGGTGTCGTCGGCGCCGGTGCGGACAAACTCCAGCCGCCCGGAGCCCACCGTCTCCTCGCCGTTATAGACGGTGAACTCCACGGTGGCCTGCCCCGCAGTCTGGCCGCCCTGCCCAGAAAAAGGGCTCCAGCAAAGGGGCTGTCCCGCCGCAAATTCCAGCTGGCTGCCGGTGGGCTGACCGCCCTCCATATCCTCCAGATTCCACAGCCGCCCGCCCTCACAGCTGGCCTGGATATGGGTGTAGTCCATTTCAAAGTCCAAGCAGCAGGCCGCCGAGGAAGTGATGCTCATGGCCGCGGAATACCGCCAGGTCATGCTTCCCGCGGAGGCGGTGGGCTGTACAGCGTCGGCCTCGGCAAAGGCGCTGTCGGCAAAGCTGTTCTGGTAGATGTCCAAAAATGTAGTGACAAAAGCGTTCTGCTGCCGCTGCTCTTCGTCCTCAGTCTCCAGCTGCCAGCCGTAGAGCAGATAGTCCTTGTACTCCCGGCGGGTGATGGCAGGCAGATCAAAAGCCTTTTGTATTCTTTCCAGAGGTTCGGCGTAGAGCTTGACAAAGGTGTCGAAGGCTTTGTAGGGCTCCTTGAACACCGCCCGGCCCCAGGCGTCGGCCCCGATGGCAAAATCCGGGCTCACCTGCTCCAAGGCCGCCTTGTCCACCTGGCCTACCATCCCCTCTGCCCCCGGCTCGTACTCCTGCACCCAGGGATTGCGCACCGGTTCCACCGGATCGGTGAGAAAGGCCACCGCCACCCCGGCGCAGACCAGCGCCGCCAGCACCACCAGCCAGAAGGCCGGCTTTTTGTAGTGCAGCACCCCTTGGATGCGCTGCTTGACCCCGGTCTCCCCAAAGGCAAGGGGTGTCAGGCCCCGGGGATGCCGCCCCACGCTGCAGGCCAGCAGCGCCTGGGAATAATCCGCCCGGCGGGCAGGATCCATATTCCGGATCACCTTTTCGTCGCAGGCGCCCTCGATGTCCCGGCAGAACAGCCAGTAGGCCAGCCACAGCAGCGGATGGAACCAGTACACCGCCAGCAGGACAAAGCCCAGGGGCTTCCACCAGTGGTCGCCCCGGCGGATGTGGGCCTGCTCGTGGGCAATGACGCTGTCCAGATGTTCCTCGGAAAGCCGGAAGGGCAGATAGATCCGAGGCCACAGCATCCCCAGCACAAAGGGGGTGTCGATCCGCTCGCTTTGGAAGATGTTGTCCCGCAGCCGCACCGCCGTGGCCAGCCGGCGCCGCAGCCGCAGCCAGCTGACAAGGGCATAGAGCAGCATCCCCGCCGCCCCCACTGCCCAGATCACAGCGGCCAGGGCCAGCCAGATCTGCAACGGATTGGCGCTGGCGGCGGGCTGAGGCGCAAAGGAGTGCTGCAATACGGGATTGACCGCATTGTTAATGGCCGTCACCCCGCTGGTGATGGCGGGAGTGCGCTGCATGCCGATGTCGGGGCTGACGGTCTGACCGGTGGGCAGCAGACTGAAAATGCTTTCCAGCGTCACCGGACAGACCAGCCGCACCGCCACCAATCCCCAGAGCAGCACCCGGCTCCACCGGGGAGCCCGGCGCAGCAGCAGCCGCGCCGCCAGCACAGCCAGCACCAGCCAGCCCGCCGCGATGCTCCGGTTCAGCAGTTCAATGAACAGGTCGGTCATTTTGTCTCCTCCTCCCGGAACTGATCGATCATCCGCTGCACCTCGTCGATCTCCTGGCGGGACAGCCGGTGGCTGCGGGCAAAGGCCGCCACAAAGGCCGGCAGCGAGCCGCCAAACTTTTTCTCCACCAGCTCGTCGATCTCGGCGGCCTGGATTTGCTCCTGGCTGACCAAAGAGGTGACGGTGCTGTTTTCGTTTTTCAGCACTCCCCGCTGGGACAGCCGCTTGATCACCGTATAGGTGGTGGTGGGCTTCCAGCCCAGCTGCTGCTGGCACAGCTTCACCAATTCACTGCTTTTCACCGGCTCGTTTTCCCACAAAATCAGGCAGAACCGGTATTCGCTCTCAAACACCTTGGGGGTCTCCATGCCGTTTTCCTCCTTTTCCGCTCTAATAGCTTAGAGTTCTTTTCCTGCTTTAACTCTAACAGATTAGAGGGCCGTTGTCAACCTCCCAAAACAAAAAAGAGCCGCCGCAAAAGCGGCGACTCAGACCAAGAGGTAAAATCATTCGATGACCCGGGCCTGCTCCCAGCGATGGCCCCGGAAGCGAAGCAGGAAAAAGGCGGCGCGCACCACCCAGTCGATCTCCATAGCCAGCCAGACACCGGCCAGACCCATCTGCATCCAGCTGCCCAGCACATAGGAAAAGCCGATGCGGAAGATCCACATGGAGAACATGGAAATCCCCATGGTAAACTTGGCGTCTCCCGCCGCCCGCAGGGCATTGGGAACGGTGAAGGAGGCGGGCCAGATGATGACGCAGGCCACACAATAGGTCACCAGCACCTCCCAGGCCATGGCGGAGGCTTCGGCGCTGACATTGTAATAGGCGATGAGCTGTTTGCCCAGCAAAAATACCGCCAGATTGGACACCGCCATAACCAGATAGGCAATCCCCACCAGCACCCGGGTATACCGCCGGGCCTGCTTGTGGTCCCGCGCGCCCATACACTGGCCCACTACGGTGACCAGCCCCAGGCCGATGGCGGCGCCGGGGATATTGCTGATGGAGCCCAGGTTGTTGCAGATGGCGTTGGCAGCGATGGCAGCAGTGCCGAAGGAAGAGATCAGGCCAGCCACCAGCAGCTTGCCCACCTGGAACATGCCGTTTTCAATGCCGTTGGGGATGCCCACCTTGAGGATGCTGCCCAGCAGAGGCTTGCTGGGACGGTAGTGCCAGAAGTCATCCAGATAGATGGGATTGCTGCGGTAATGCAGCAATACGATAATCACCATGGCAGCCACTGCACGGCTTACCAGAGTGGCGGCGCCGGCGCCGGCCACACCCCACTGGAAAATATAGATCAGAATGGCATTGCCGGCGATGTTGATGCAGTTCACCAGCAGCGAGATCAGCATGGACACCTTGCTGTTGCCCATACTGCGGAACAGCGCCGCCCCGGCATTATAGATGGCGATAAAGGGATAGGACAGGGCCGAGAGCCAGAAATATGTAACGGCGTTGTCCATCACTTCCTGTTCCACCTGACCAAATACCAGCCGCAAAATCAGCCGGTTGCCCACCAGAGCCAGCAGCCCGATCACCACGGCCAGCAGTCCGCTGGCCCACAGCAGCTGCTTGGCGGCGGCGCAGGCGCTGGGCGCATCCCGACGCCCCAGAAACTGGCTGGCTACCACGGCGCCGCCGGTGGCCAGCGCCGCGAATACCTGGATCAGCAGCACGTTTACCGAGTCCACCAGGGAAATGCCCGACACGGCAGTTTCGCCCACGGTGGCCACCATGATGGTATCCACCATACCCACCATTACCACCAGCATCTGCTCCACCATCAGCGGCAGAATCAGCCGCAGCAGGTCTTTGCCGGTGAACATGGGCCTGGATGAGACAGTTTGTTCCATACGATACCTTCTTCCCCAGGATGCCGGCCAGAGGGACCGACATTGTATTTTTTATCGAGTCCATCATACCCTTTCGCCCCAAAAAGCGCAATAGCCCGGACAGGCGGCCCGGATTTTACGCAAATTTTACATGGAAATCCGCAGCTTTCGCCATGTCAATGCTTCTCTTTTTCCGGCAGACGGCGATAGCAAAAGGCCCCTGCCGCCGCCGCTAACGCCGCGGTGAGATGCCGGGGCCAGTCTCCCCCGGCCAGCTCCAGAGCCAAAGGAAAAGCCAGACTGCCCGCCGTCATACCCAGCGCCGTCAGGCCATAGTTCACCCCCGCCCAGCCCGGACCGAAGAGGTCGGTTACAAAACTGGGCAGCAGCGCCGCCTGGCCCGAATAAAAAAAGCAGAGGGCCCCGTATCCCGCCAGAAACCACCATCCCCGGGCAAAGGCGAAAGCCACCGACAGTCCCGCCAGTCCCCACAGCAGCAGCCGGGCGGTGCGCCGGCGGCCCAGCCGGTCGCTCACCGCAGGACAGGCCAGCCGGCCCGCAGCGTTGCAGGCAGCTCCCAGGGCCACCGCCCAGATGGCCGCATTCTGCTCCAGGCCCCGCTGCTGGCCCATTTCCACGATCCGGGGACTGAACAGCAGCACCGCGGGGGTAGCCAAAGCCACCGCCGCCGTCAGCCACCGGTAATCCCGGCTGACCAGCACCTGCCGGGGCGCGAGGCCCGCTTTTTCTCCTTTCGGCCCCGCGGGGGGCAAAGTCATCACCAGGCTTCCCCCGCCGCAGACAATCGCCGTCAGCGCCGCCAGGCACCAGAAGCTGCCCCGGATGCCCCACATTCCGCTGGTCCAGCGGACAATAAGGGTGAGAGCCAGGCCCGAAAGGCCAAACCCTACCCCGGCGGCGCCGGTGGCCAATCCTTTTTTGTCGGCATACCACTGCTGCACGCAGCTCATCACCGCCGGATACAAAAACGCGCAGCCCAGTCCCGCCGGCAGGCAGAACCCCAGATAAAACAGCCACATGGCCCCGGCGGGACAGGCCGCCGCTGCGCAGAATCCCGCCGCCAGCAGACCGCTGCCGATCAAACAGGCTGCCCGGGGACCTTTTTTGTCCTGGAGAAGCCCGCCCAGCACGCAGCCCACCCCAAAAGCCGCCACGGTCAGGTTGAGCACAAAGGCGCTCTGGCTATCTCCAAAGCCGTATTCCTCTGCCGCCGGTTTGCGGAACACGCCCCAGGCCGAGGGGACCCCCGAAAACAGCAGCATGGCCGCTCCCGCCGCCAGCACCGGCCAGCCTTTTTTCTTTTTTACCATCTCCATCCCCCTTTTTGTCCCGCGGACATATCTGCCCATACTATGCCACGGCGGCAGCGGGATTATACGCCGGGGCCGGATTGTGCGGCAACGGGATTTGGGCTATAATGGCAATGTGATAAAGGAGTGTTTGCAAATGGAGGAGACTAGCCGACTGTGGGCCCAGGCCCTTCCCTTCTGGCAGCAGCTGACAGAGGAAGAACAGACCCAGCTTGTCCAAAGCTGCCGGGAACAGACTGTGCCCCGGGGAGACGTCACCCATCGGCCCCGCCAGGGCTGCCGGGGGCTGCAGCTGGTGTGTGAGGGACAGCTGCGAGTCTATATCCTCTCGGAAGAAGGCCGGCAGGTCACACTGTACAGGGTCTACGCCGGGCAGGTCTGCGTCATGTCCAGTTCCTGCCTGCTGGACAGTCTGGTATTTGACGTGTTTGTGGAGGCGGTGGAGGACACCCGGCTGCTCACTTTGCCCTCAGCTGCCCTGGCCCCGGTTCTGCAGCGGCGGCCCGAAGCCGAATTGTATCTCTACAAAACCGCAACCCACCGCTTTTCCGAGGTGATGTGGCGGGTGCAGCAGATCTTGTTTCTGGCCGCCGATCGGCGGGTGGCCATCTTTTTGTGGGAGGAATTCCAGCGCACCGGCCCGGTGCTCCGCCTTACCCAGGAGGAGATTGCCCGGTATATCGGCAGTGCCCGGGAAGTGGTGAGCAAGGTGCTGAAATACTTTGTCCAGGAGGGCATGGTGACCTTGGAACGGGGGCAGATCGCCCTGGTGGACACCGAAAAGCTCCGCCGGCTGGCTCAAATGTGAGTTGGTCACATACAAATCGGCGGCGAAATGGTATACTCAGCAGCAGATACCGGCGGTGCCCACGGCATCGCCCCGGAAAGGAGAGCATATTGCATGGCGTCAAAACGTCTGGCCCGGCCTGACCGCAGCCGCTGCGTGTCCTGCGGGGCCTGTGTCAAGGTCTGCCCTCTGGGGGCCATCTTTGTCTGGAAAGGCTGCCACGCCCGAGTGGATGAGGCCCGCTGCGTAGGCTGTGGCCGCTGCGCCCGGGAATGCCCGGCCGACTGCATCGCCCTGGTGGCACGGGAGGAAAAAGCCGAATGAAAAAACACTGGTACGATTATTTGTGGATCTGGGCGATCATCTATTTCGCCCTGGGCTTTTTCAATATCCTCTTCGCCTGGCTGGGGATGATCGATTTCCTGCTGCCTTTGGCTCTGGCCGGCTTTGGAGGCAACAAATACTTCTGCAACAACCTCTGCGGCCGGGGTCAGCTGTTTGCCAAGCTGGGCAAGTCCGGCTGCAGCCGGAACAAGCCCGCCCCCCGCTGGCTGTCCTCCCGGTGGTTCCGGTACGGCTTTCTGGTCTTTTTCCTGGCCATGTTTGCCAACATGCTGTTCCAGACCTATTTGGTGGCGGCGGGGGCATCCTCTCTGCGGGAGGCCATCCAGCTGTTCTGGACCTTCCGGGTACCCTGGGGCTGGACCTACACCGCCGGCTCCGTCCCCAACTGGGTGGCCCAGTTCAGCTTTGGCTTTTACAGCATGATGCTCACCTCTTTGCTCATCGGGCTCATCGTCATGGTGCTCTACCGTCCCCGGACCTGGTGCAGTTTCTGCCCCATGGGCACCATGACCCAGGGCATCTGCCAGCTGCGGCAGATGGGAAAGGAAAAGGAGTGACCCCTTTATGAAACAAGGTTATATCTATCTGGCGGCGGGGCTGCTGGCCCTGGGACTGCTGGGCGGCTGCTCTGCCGGAAAAGGTTCGTCGTCGGGCAATTCTTCCCCGGCGTCGTCCAGCCAGGCGGCAAGTTCCGCCGGCTCTGTCAGCCAGAGCGAAAAGATCACCTACGAGCAGATCACCCAAGAGCAGGCCAAAGAACTGCTGGACAGCGAGGAAGATTACATTCTGCTGGATGTGCGCACCCAGCTGGAATACGACGAGGGGCATATCCCCGGGGCAACGCTGCTGCCCGACTACGAAGTTTCCGAAAAGGCCGAGGAACTGCTGCCCGACAAGGACCAGCTGATTCTGGTCTACTGCCGCAGCGGCAACCGCAGCAAGAGCGCCAGCCGCACCCTGGCCGAACTGGGATACACCAACGTCAAGGAGTTCGGCGGCATCCGGGACTGGCCCTACGAGATCACCACCGACTAACCCCAAAATCACAAAAAGGCCCTGCGGCCGGGATAGTTCCCAGGCCGCGGGGCCTTTTGCTGTATCGGAAATTATTCAGGCTGGGTGCAGCAGATGTTCAGCTCACGCAGCTGCTTTTCCTCCACGGTCTCGGGGCAGCCGGACATGAGTTCGCCGCCGTTCTGTACCTTGGGGAAGGCGATGACGTCCCGGATGGACTCCCGGCCCAGCATCAGCATGATCATCCGGTCAAAGCCGAAGGCCATACCGCCATGGGGGGGTGCACCGTACTTGTAGGCGTCCATGAGGAAGCCGAAGCTCTCCCGGGCGCGCTCCTCGGTGAAGCCCAGGGCCCGGAACATACGGTCCTGCAGGGCGGGGTCGTTGATGCGGATGGAACCGCCGCCCAGCTCGCAGCCGTTGAGCACCATGTCGTAGGCCTTGGCGCGGCAGGCGCCGGGATCGCTCTCGATCTTGTCCAGATCCTCTTCCTTGGGCATGGTGAAGGGATGGTGCTTGGCCATATAGCGGCCTTCTTCCTCGCTGTACTCGAACAGGGGGAAGTCGGTGACCCACAGGAAGTTGAAGGCCTTTTCGTCGATGAGACCGAAGCGCTTGCCCACTTCCAGACGCAGAGCGCCCAGAGCGGCAAACACCACGTCGTTTTTGGCGTCGGCCACCACCAGCAGCACGTCGCCGGTCTCGGCGCCGGCAGCGGTGCGCAGGGCGTTTTTCTGCTCCTCGGTGAGGAACTTCTCAAAGCTGGAGGTCTCGCCCTCGGCGGTGAGCCGGGTGTACGCCAGGCCCTTGGCGCCGTAGGTCTTGACCACGTCGGTGAGCTTGTCGATGGTCTTGCGGGTGAGCTGGCTGGCCAGCCCCTTGCAGTTGATCAGCCGCACACTGCCGCCGTTTTCCAGAGCCGCCTTGAAGGGGGCGAAATCGGTGCCGGCCACGGCGTCGCTGACATTCTGCAGCTCCAGGCCGAAGCGGGTGTCGGGCTTGTCGGAACCGAAGCGGTCCATGGCCTCGGAATAGGGCATCCGCAGGAAGGGAGTGGTCACATCCAGGCCCAGAGCCTCCTTAAAGACGTACTTCACCAGACCTTCGTTCATGGTCATTACGTCCTCTTCGGTGGCGAAGGACATCTCCATATCGATCTGGGTGAACTCCGGCTGCCGGTCGGCGCGCAGGTCCTCGTCCCGGAAGCAGCGGACGATCTGGAAATAGCGGTCGAAACCGGAGAGCATCAGCAGCTGCTTGTACAGCTGGGGGCTCTGAGGCAGAGCGTAGAACCGGCCGGGCTGCACACGGCTGGGCACCAGGTAGTCCCGGGCGCCTTCGGGGGTGGACTTGATGAGCATGGGGGTCTCCACTTCGCAGAAGTGGTTGTCGTAGTAGTAGTCCCGCACCAGCTTGGCCACCTTGCTGCGCATCACCAGGGGCTCGTGCATGCCGGGGCGGCGCAGGTCCAGATAGCGGTATTTCAGCCGCAGCTCGTCCTTGACGCTGACCTCATCCCGGATCTCGAAGGGGGTGGTCTCGGCGGCGCTCAGCACACGCAGCTCGGTGACGAACAGCTCCACCTCGCCGGTGGGGATCTTGTCGGTTTTGGCAGTGCGCTCCCGCAGGGTGCCCTTGGCGATGATGACATACTCGCTCTTGAGGCCGCTGGCCTTTTCAAACACGGCGGGATCGGTGGAGTCGTCAAACACCAGCTGCAGGATGCCGGTGGTATCCCGCAGATCCACAAAGACGATGCCGCCCTTGTTGCGGCATTTGGCCACCGAACCGGCTACCGTCATCTCGGTGCCGGCGTCTTTGCCGCGCAGCCCGCCACAATAGTGGGTGCGCCGCAGGTTGCCCATGGTTTCCATACGTTTTCCTCCTTGCAGACAAGGCCGCCGCCCACAGGCCCAAAAGCCGGGCGGGGCCTTTTTTCAAAATGCCGCCCCGGCGCGAAAAAAAACAGGGCCTTGGGGCCGCTGTCCGGACGGGAACGACAGATTTCTCAATATGCTCTATTATAGCATATCCCGCCCGCCGTGCAAGGGGAAAGCAGGATAAAACGGCGCATTTTGCACAAAAAAGCTTCCCTGCACTGTATAAAAAGGCAAATTGCGGGAACAAAAAGGCCCGGTGCTTTCAGAAAAAGGCATCCGAAAGCACCGGGCGCAAAAGCGAAAGGAAATGGATTTTATTTGCGGCGGCGCAGCAGCACCACAGCCGCGGCGGCACCAGCGATCACCACCAGGCCCACCACGCCCCACACCAGACCGCTGCTGGAAGAATCGGAAGCAGCGGCAGAAGAGGAGGAGGAAGAGGCGGCGGAAGACACCGGAGCGGAGGAAACGGACTGGCTCTCACTGGAGCTGCTCTCGCTGCTCTGGCTCTCGGAACCGGACTGGCTGGAGGAGCCGGAGGTGCTGGAGCTGCTCTGGCCGGGACGCTTGGACCCGCTGCCGGACTGGCTGCTCGAAACCGCGCCGGAACCGCCCTGGGCGGTATTCTGACCGGAGGAAGAAGCGGTGGAAGAGGAAGCCGAGGAAGAACCGGCGGAAGAAGAGCTTCCGGAAGAAGAGGAAGAACCGGCGCCGGAGGAGGAAGAACCCTCACCGGGCTGCTCGGGGGTTCCGGGATTTTCAGGCTCCTCGGGTTCATCCGGGCCTTCCGCCGGAGGCTCGGGCTGGGTGGGAGTTTCCACGGTCAGCTGGGTCTCGGCGGGAGCGGTCTCGGGCCGGCTGGCCACATTCACGCCGTTTACCAGCCGCAGAGCGTTCTGCTTCACCTTTACCACCACGTCGCCCTCCTGGTCGCCGCTGGCCACCAGCTGGCCCAGGTAGGCCTGGTCCTGGCTGAACAGCTGGGCGGTGCCGGCCACATAGATGGTCAGAGTGCCCTGCTGGGCCTGGTAGCGCACCTGCTGCACGC
>DXDW01000062.1 GCA_019115305.1 Candidatus Anaerofilum excrementigallinarum | reverse complement strand
TGATACATAGGAAATCCTCCTTGTCTAACCGCCGGGACCCGGAGCCCGGCGGTGTTTTACGTTATTTGGCCTGACCTTCCAGCCAGTCGACGGCCAGCCCTGCCAGCAGCCGGGATGCCTGGTCCAGATAGTCCGGGTCGGCGGCGAAGGAGGGGTGATGCAGGGGTGCGCCCTCCATGCCGTAGGTGATAAACAGCCCCGGGATCTTTTTCTGGTAAAAGGCGAAATCCTCTCCCAGCATGGTGGGCAGGACCCGGGCGCTCTCCATCCCCAGCCGACGGGCGGTGGATTCGGCCAGCGCCACCAAAGCGGGGGAGTTGTCGGTGCCGGGATGGCGGGCGGTCCATTCCAAAGTGATCTCGGTGCCGGTGGCGGCGGCCACGCCCTGGCAGATCTGCTCCATGCGGCTGTCCAGAACGGTTTGGGTGATTTCATCAAAGCAGCGGATGGTGCCTTCCAGGAAGGCTTCGGGGGGCACCACGTTCCAGGTGCTGCCGGCTTCCATGTGGGTGACACTGAGCACCGCGGGGCGCATGGGGTCCACATTGCGGCTCACCACACCCTGCAGCGCCTGCACCAGCTGGGCGGCGGCCAGGATGGGGTCGGCTCCCTGGTGGGGCTGGGCGGCGTGGCAGCCCTTGCCCTTTACCCGGATGGCAAACCGGCCGATGGCCGCGAAGTTGCCCCCTTCGGTGAGACCCACCAGTCCCTTGGGCAAAGTGGGCATTACATGCAGCCCGAAGATGGCCCCCACGTCCTCCAGAACGCCGGTTTCCATCACCCGGGCGGCTCCCTGGCTGCTCTCCTCGGCGGGCTGGAACACCAGTTTCACCCGGCCGGGCAGGCTGGCGGCCTGCTGCTGCAGCAGCCGTGCCGCCCCCAGAAGGGCCGCCATATGGAAATCATGGCCGCAGGCGTGCATCTTGCCCGGGGTCTCGCTGGCCCAGGGCAGAGCGGTCTCCTCGGTGACCGGCAGCGCGTCGATATCGGCCCGCAAGGCCACGGTGGGCCCGGGCAGACCGCCTTCGATCACGGCGCAAAGTCCGGTGTCCAGGCCGGTGTCCAGCACCGGGATGCCCCATTGCTCCAGCAGCCCGCGCAGATAGACGGTGGTCTCCCGCTCCTGCCAGGACAGCTCGGGATGGCGGTGCAGCCATTGATACCATTCCAGATTTTCCTGCGGCATATATACCAGCTCCTTTGTGCTCCGGCCAGGGGCCGGGGCGTGTCTTTGCATACCACCATCATACCTTGTAAAACGTCCCAGCGCAACTTATTTTTTTATAAAGGCTTCCGGGGCGGCCCGGCCCTTGAAAAAATCGCGCAAAGCGTGTAAACTAATGTATGAATATCCTAAAAGGACCGGCCCGGGCCAGCAGCCCGGCGCCCAGGGAATGCAAACCGAAAGGATGAACCAGATGATTGCAAGCATGACCGGCTACGGCCGGGCCGAGGCCGTGGCAGGCGGCCGAAGCATCGCGGTGGAGATCCGCAGCGTCAATTCCCGCTATTTCGAGTACTCCTCCCGGCTTCCCCGGGGCTGTGCTTTTCTGGACGACAAGCTGAAAAAGCAGCTGTCGGCCGCCATCAGCCGGGGCAAGGTAGAGCTGAACCTCACTTTGCAGACCCTGGAAGCCGCCGACACGGTGGTGGAGGTGAACGAGGCTCTGGCCGCCAGCTACCGCCAGGCCCTGGCTAAGATCAGCGAAACGCTGGAGCTGCCCCTGGGGGCAACTGCCGCCGACATCGCCCGTTTCCCCGACGTGCTCTGCGTGCGCCGGGCCCAGCTGGACGAGGAACAGCTGTGGCAGGACGTGCAGGCTGTCTGCGCCGCGGCGCTGGACAACTTCCTGGCCATGCGCCGGGTGGAAGGCGAGCGGCTGCGGCAGGACGTGCTGGACCGGCTGGAAACCATCGAGACCCTCACCGGGGAGATCGAGCAGCGCAGCGCCGGCCGGGTGCAGGCCTACACCGATAAGCTGTATGCCCGGCTGCAGGAGCTGCTGGGAGACCGCTCCATCGAGGAGAGCCGGCTGGTGACCGAAGCGGCCATCTTTGCCGACAAAACCGCCATCGACGAGGAAACCGTGCGGCTGCGCAGCCACATCGCCCAGTACCGGGAGATTCTGGGGCTGTCCCAGGCGGTGGGCCGCAAGCTGGATTTCCTCACCCAGGAGCTGAACCGGGAAGCCAACACCATCGGCTCCAAGGCCCAGGATCTGGATATCACCCGCCGGGTGGTGGATATCAAGGCCGAGATCGAAAAGATCCGGGAGCAGATCCAGAACATCGAATGACCCACCCGGACACACATCGCCCAAAAGGGGGAGCTTTTCTGTGAAACTCATCAATATCGGCTTTGGAAACATGGTCAACGCCGGCCGGCTGGTGGCCATCGTCAGCCCGGAATCCGCCCCCATCAAGCGCATCGTGCAGGATGCCCGGGACAGCGGCCGGCTCATCGACGCCACCTACGGGCGGCGCACCC
Organism: Candidatus Anaerofilum excrementigallinarum; assembly: GCA_019115305.1. Taxonomy (GTDB): domain Bacteria; phylum Bacillota; class Clostridia; order Oscillospirales; family Ruminococcaceae; genus Anaerofilum; species Anaerofilum excrementigallinarum. The sequence continues at coordinate 14,825 of DXDW01000062.1, read as the reverse complement.
GGGCGGTGCTCATCACCGACTCGGACCATGTGATCCTGTCGGCGGTACAGCCCGAAACGGTGGCCAACCGGCTCACCGACACGGCGGAGGACGAACTGGAAGAAACGGAGATCGAAGATGAATAAAGAACGTCATTTGGTTGTAATTTCCGGGCCCAGCGGCTGCGGAAAAGACACGGTGGTCAAGTATCTGCGCAAGGTACACCCCGAGATCGAGGTCTCGGTATCGGCCACCACCCGCGCCCCCCGCAGCGGGGAAAAAGAGGGCGTGGACTACTATTATATGTCCCGCGCTCAGTTTGAGGACAAGGTGAAGAACGGCGAGATTCTGGAATACGCCCAGTACGACAAGAATTTCTACGGTACCCCCAAGAGCGAGGTGGACCGCCGCATCGAAAACGGCATCACCGTGGTGCTGGTCATCGAGGTGGAAGGCGCCGGCAATATCCGCCGCCTTTACCCCGACTGCAACACCATCTTTGTCCGTCCCCCCAGCTACGAGGAGCTGGAGAGCCGGCTGCGGGGTCGCGGCACCGAGACCGAGGAGAGCATCCGCCGCCGGATGGCCCGGGCCGTGGAGGAGATGGAGTACGCCGTGGACTACAACAGCGTGGTGGTAAACGACACGGTGGAAAGCTGCGCCGAGGAGATCTACGAGCTGATCTGCAAGGGCCTGCAGAAATAAATCCGGGTTTTTTCACAGCAAAAAAACAGGGGGCAGCGTGCGCAGAGAGGCCGGCTTCGGCCCTTTGCGCAGGCTGCTTTTTAAAGGAGGGGCGGCGCTTTGGCCCAGACAGCACAGATCGCGGTGGACAACGCCGCCTTTCAGTTTGACAAATTATATTCCTATTTAATTCCCGACCGATTGGCCCACCGGGTACGGCCCGGCAGCATGGTGCTGGTGCCCTTCGGCCGGGGCAGCCGCCCCCGGATGGGGGTGGTGCTGGGGTTGGAGGATACCGACAATACCGCCCGGCTGAAAACCGTGTTCGACGCCGCCCCCGAGTCCTCCCGCCTCACCCCCGAACTGCTGGAGCTGGTGTATTTCCTCAAGGACCGCACCTTCTGCACCTGGTACGAGGCGGTAAAGGCGGTGATCCCCTACGGCGCCCAGTACCAGCCGGTATCCACCCCCGAGGGGCCCCGGCTGCAGAAAAAGCTGGTGCGCCACACCGAGACCGAGTACACTCTGGCCGCCCCGCTGCCCCAAAAGCCCAAACCCGGGCCCCGGCAGCTGCAGGCGGCGGCAGCCTTGGAAAACGGCCCCCAGACCGCCAGCCAGCTGGCGGCCCTGGGCATCACCCGGCCGGTGCTGGAAAATATGGTGCAGAAGGGGATACTGACCAGCCGCCAGGTGGACAAGGCCACCGAGCTGTCGGCCAAGCCCATCCCCCTGGACAGCCGGCCCATCCGGCTTTCCGACGAGCAGCAGCAGGTGTTTGATGGCCTGGCCGCCCGGCTGGACGGCAAACCTCACGCGGCGCTGCTCCACGGCGTCACCGCCAGCGGCAAGACGCTGGTGTTTCTGCGTTTGATCCAGCAGACGCTGGCCCTGGGCCGCCAGGCTTTGGTGCTGGTGCCTGAAATCGGGCTCACCCCCCAGATGATCCGCCGGCTGCGGCAGACCTTCGGCAGCCGGGTGGCGGTGCAGCATTCGGCCCTCAGCAACACCGAGCGGCTTTTGCAGTGGAACGAGATCCAGAACGGCGGGGCCGACATCGTGGTGGGCACCCGCAGCGCAGTCTTTGCGCCCCTGGAAAACATCGGGCTTATCGTCATCGACGAGGAGCAGGAGCACACCTACCACTCCGAGTCCAGTCCCCGGTATTCGGCCCACGAGGTGGCCCGGCAGCGGGCGGCGGCCCACGGGGCGCTGCTGCTGCTGGCCAGCGCCACCCCCAGCATCGAGAGCTACTACACCGCCCTCCAGGGCCGGTATGAATTATTTGAACTGAAACGTCGCTACGGCGACCACCCTTTGCCCAAAGTGGAGATGGTGGATATGCGGGCCGAGCTTTCGGCGGGCAACGCCACCAGCCTCAGCGCTGCCCTGCGCCGGGAGATCGGGGCCAATCTGGCCGCCGGCCAGCAGACCATTCTGCTGCTCAACCGCCGGGGCTACCAGACGGTGGCCATGTGTACCGACTGCGGCCAGGTGCTCAAGTGCTCCGGCTGCAGCGTGCCCATGGTCTACCACAAGGCCGAGGGCAAGCTGCTCTGTCACTACTGCGGCCACACCATCCAGCCCGCCCCGGCCCAATGCCCGGAATGCGGCGGGCGGCTGCGGTATACCGGCTTCGGCACCCAGCGGGTGGAGGAGGAGCTGGAAGCGGCCTTTCCTCAGGCCCGGGTGCTGCGGATGGACACCGACACCACCGGCAAAAAGGATGCCCACGAGATATTGCTGGGCCGGTTTGCCGCCGGGGAATACGACATCCTGCTGGGCACCCAGATGGTGGCCAAGGGATTGGATTTTGAAAAGGTAACGCTGGTGGGGGTGCTGGGTATCGACCAGATGCTGTTTGCCCAGGGCTTCAAGGCCTACGAAACGGTGTTCAGCCTGCTCACCCAGGTGGTGGGCCGGGGCGGCCGGGCCGACCTGCCCGGCAGGGCGCTGGTGCAGACCGTGGACCCTGACAATCCCATTTTGCAGCTGGCGGCCCGGCAGGATTACCGGGCCTTCTACGACCAGGAGATCGCCTTTCGCAAGCTGGGCCTGTACCCCCCGTTCTGCGCCATCTGCATGGCGGTGTTCACCGGGGAGAAGGAGCCGGAGGTGGTGGCGGCGGCAAGCCGGTTCGCGGCCCTGGCCGCCCAGCTGGCAAAAGACCGGCAGGGGCTGCCTTTGCGCATCCTGGGCCCCGCCCCTTTGAGTGTGGCTATGGTTAACCACCAGTACCGCTACAAACTCACCATCAAATGCCGCCCCGACCGGGCGTTCCGCCGGCTCATCAACGATCTGCTGGCGGCCTACGCCGGCGAAGGGCTTTGTGCCAGAGCCTCGGTGGCGCTGGATATGCATTCCGATGCCGACCTGTGATCCCTTTTTGCCCGCAAGGGCAGGGGACGCAGCGCATACTATACATATTGTGTATTCCATACTATTTGCAGGAGGATATGATTATGGCTTTGAGAACTATCGTACAGGACGGAGATCCCATTCTGAAGAAGGTCTGCCGCCCCGTGACCAAATTTGACGCCCGTCTGGGCCAGCTGCTGGACGACATGAAGGAAACCCTCTGGGAGGCCGACGGCCTGGGCCTGGCCGGACCCCAGGTAGGCGTGATGCGCCGGGTGTTTATCTGCCTGGACGACCGGGAGTTCGGTGAGGACGGGGAGATTCCCGCCGACTGGGAGCCCAAGTTCATCGAGTTCATCAACCCCGAGATCCTGGAGCAGTCCGGTTCGGTCACCCTCTATGAAGGCTGTCTGTCCTTCCCCGGCCACAACGGCGCCATCACCCGTCCCCAGAAGGTGAAGGTGCGGGCCCAGGACCGCCACGGAGAGGTGTTCACCCTGGAAGTGGAGGACATGCTGGCCCGGTGCGTCTGCCACGAGAACAACCATCTGGACGGCATCACCATCATGGATCTGGCCACCAGCTTCTATGAGGACGAGCATCCCGAAGAAAGCGGGGAAGAATAAATGCGCATCGTATTTATGGGCACCCCCGACATCGCCGCCCACTGCCTGGAGGCGGTGATCGACGCCGGGCATGAGGTCTGCGGCGTGTTCACCCGGGCGGATAAGCCGGTGGGCCGCAAGCAGATCCTCACCGCCCCGCCGGTGAAGCAGGTGGCCCTGGCCCACAATATCCCCGTCTACCAGCCCGCCACTCTGCGGGACGGCAAAGCGGCGGAGATCCTGCGCCAGCTGGCCCCCGAACTGTGCGTGGTGGTGGCCTACGGGCGTATCCTGCCCCCCGAGGTGCTGGCCATTCCCGAAAAGGGCTGCATCAACCTCCACGTTTCTCTGCTGCCCCAGTACCGGGGCAGCGCTCCGGTGCAGTGGTCGGTGCTCAACGGCGACAAGGAGACCGGCGTCACCATCATGCAGCTGGACGAAGGGCTGGACACCGGCGACATCCTCAAGGTGGCCCCCATCGCCATCGGCGAAAACGAGACCAGCGGCGAGCTGTTCGAGCGGGTCACCGCTCTGGGCGCCGAAACTTTGCTGGCCTGCATGGAGGAGATCGCCCAGGGCAAGGCGCAGCCGGTGCCCCAGGACCACGACAAGGCCACTCTGGCCCCGCCCCTGAAAAAAGAGATGGCGGAGTTCGCCTTTGACCGGCCGGCCCAGGACCTGCACAACCTGGTGCGGGGCATGAACCCCTGGCCGGTGGCCTATTTTATCCACGAAGGCAAAAAGGTGAAGGTGCTGCGCAGCCGTCTGGTTTCCGGCAGCGGCCGGCCCGGACAGATTCTGGCCATCAAGCCCCTCACCGTGGCCTGCGCCGAAGGTGCGCTGGCCCTGGACGAGGTGGTGCCCGAGGGCAAGCGCCCCATGGAGGGCAGCGCCTGGGCGGCCGGCCGCCGGTTTGCATTGGGTGACAGCCTGTAAAATAGGGCTTTGGGCGCATATTTTTCGGTAAAATGCGGCACGCTCTATGGAAAAGGCAAGATTTTGTCACAATTCTGTGGTATCCTACTGTACAGAAAGGCCGGGACCGGCCCGGTCTGTCTGCAATGCCTTTCAAAACCTTTGCGTAAGGAGATTTCTGTATGCCGTTTTTTTATTTACCTGACCGCTATTATATCCTGCTGGTCATCCCCGCCATGCTCATCGCCCTGTGGGCCCAGATGCGGGTGAAGTCCACCTTTGCCAAATACAGCCGGGAGGGCACCTACGGCGGGCTCACCGGCGCCCAGGCCGCCCGCCGGATTCTGGACGCCAACGGTCTCACCGATGTGCGCATCGAGCCGGTGCGGGGCAGCCTCACCGACCACTACGACCCCCGGGACAAGGTGGTGCGGCTGTCCATGGACGTGTACGGCTGCGACACCGTGGCCGCTGTGGGTGTGGCCGCCCATGAGACCGGCCACGCCATCCAGCACGCCGTGGGCTATTTCCCCCTGCAGCTGCGCAACGCCATCATTCCCATCACCAACATCGGTTCCCAGCTGTCCATTCCTCTGGTGTTCATCGGCTATTTCCTGGGCATGCAGCCCCTGGTGAGCCTGGGCATTTTGCTGTTCAGCCTGGTCACCGTGTTCCAGCTCATCACTTTGCCGGTGGAGTTCAACGCCAGCCGCCGGGCTCTGGCCACTCTGGACGAGTACGGCATGGTCAACGACTACGAGCACGAGGGTGTGCGCAAGGTGCTGTCCGCCGCCGCCCTCACCTATGTGGCTGCCCTGATCGTCAGCCTGGCCAACCTGTTGCGGCTGATCCTGCTCTTTGGCGGCCGCCGGGATGACTAAGGGAGCCGCCACCGGGCGCTATCTGGCCGTGGAGGCCCTGGTGCGGCAGGAACAGAACGGCTATTCCAACCTGGTGCTGGACGCCATGCTGCGCCGCAGCGGGCTGGAACCCAGAGAAAAAGCCTTTGCCAGCGCCGTTTTTTACGGCGTGCTGGAGCGGCAGTTCACGTTGGACTGGATGCTGGCCCAGTGCCTGCGCCAGCCCTTGGCCAAGCTGGATGCCCCGGTGCGGGCCATTCTGCGGGCGGGGCTCTACCAGGCGGTATATATGGACAGCGTGCCGGTGAGCGCCGCCGTCAACGAGTCGGTGGCCCTGACCCGGGCTTTCCGCAAGGCCAGCGCCGCCGGGTTTGTCAACGCAGTGCTGCGCCGGGCTGCGGCCCAGCAGCCGGACAAGGCGTCCTTTGCCGACCCGGCCCAGGCTCTCAGCGTCAAATGCTCGGTGAGCCTGCCCATCGCCCGGGCTTTTCTGGAATGGTACGGCCCCGAGGCAAAGTCCATTCTCGCGGCCTTTTTCCAAAAGCCGCCTCTGGCGCTGCGGGCCAACACCCTGCGCACTACCCCCCAGGGACTCTGTGAAGCCCTGGCACAGGAAGGCTGGACGGCAGCGCCGGGCCCGGTGCCCGGCAGCGTCATTGCCGAGGGCAAGGGGAGCATCGTCCATACCAAAGCCTTTGAGCAGGGTCTGTTCCATGTCCAGGGGCTGGCTTCTCAGCTGGCCTGTCTGTGTCTGGATGCAAAGCCCGGCCACAAAATCGTGGACGCCTGCGCGGCCCCGGGGGGCAAAAGCGCCACTCTGGCCCAGTACATGGAAAATACCGGCAGCCTGTGGTGCGGGGAGCTTTCGGCCGCCCGCACCCCTCTCATCTCCCGGACTTTGGAGCGGCTGGGGATAACGGTGGGCAATGTGCGCTGCCAGGACGCTTCGGAGTTTGTCCCCGATTGGCAGCAGGCCGACCGGGTGCTCTGCGACGTGCCCTGCAGCGGGCTGGGGATTCTGGCCAAAAAGCCGGATATCCGGGCCAAGCGGCTGGAAAACCAGCCGGAGCTGTGGCAGCTGCAGGCAAAGATTCTGGACACCTGCTCTCGCTATGTAAAACAGGGGGGCAAACTGGTCTATTCCACCTGCACCCTCTGCCCCGACGAAAACCAGCGGCAGGTGGAGGCCTTTTTGCAGCGTCATCCCGATTTCCGGCTGGCGGCCCCGGCCTTTGTGCCCCAGGGCTGCATCCCGGAGGGGGACATGCTGGTCCTTCGCCCCGACCAGACCGGCTTCGACGGCTTTTTTGTAGCAACCATGGAGAGATTGTGATACAATGTGTAAGAAACAGATCAACGCCCTCACCTTGCCCCAGCTGGCAGAACGGCTGAAGGAAATGGGGCAGCCGGCCTTCCGGGCCAAGCAGATTTTTCACTGGCTGCACCAGAAGCAGGTGAGCGAGTTCTCCCGGATGACCGACCAGCCCAAAACTCTGCTGGCCAAGCTGGAGGAGGAGTACGACATCGTCCGCCTTACCATCCGGCGCCGCCAGCAGTCCAAGGACGGCACGGTGAAGTATTTGTTCGGCCTGCCCGACGGCAACTGCATTGAAACGGTGGTAATGCGCTATACTTATGGCAACACCGTCTGTGTGTCTACCCAGGTGGGCTGCCGTATGGGCTGCCGGTTCTGCGCTTCCACCCAGGCGGGTCTGGTGCGCAGCCTGACGGCAGGGGAGATCGCCGCCGAGGTCTACGCCGCCCAGGCGGACATCGGCCAGCGCATTTCCCACATCGTGCTCATGGGCATCGGAGAACCCCTGGACAACTTCGACAACGTGATGGATTTTCTCACCATCATCTCTTCTCCCGACGGCATCAACATCGGCATGCGCAACATCAGCCTGTCCACCTGCGGCCTGGTGCCCATGATCGACAAGCTGGCCCAGCGCAAGCTGCAGCTTACCTTGTCCATCTCTCTCCACGCCCCCAACGACGAGATGCGCAGCCGCATGATGCCGGTGAACAACGCCTATCCCGTGGCCCAGCTCATCGACGCCTGCCGCCGGTACCAGAAAACCACCGGCCGGCGGATCAGCTTTGAGTATTCCATGGTGAAAGGGGTAAACGACAGCCCCGAAACCGCCCGCCAGCTGGCCGGGCTTATCAAGGGGATGGGGGCCCATGTGAATCTGATTCCCATCAACCCGGTGGACGGCAGCCCCTATTCCGCCACCGACGCCGCCAACGTGCGCCGGTTCCAGCAGCTGCTGGAGCAGCTGGGGGTAAACGCCACCGTCCGCCGCCGCTTAGGCAGCGATATCAGCGCGGCTTGCGGCCAGCTTCGCCGTGAAGCCAGAGAGGAAGCCCAAGGATGATCATTGCAGGCAAAACCGACATCGGCCAGATACGGGCCGAAAACCAGGATACCTGGCGGGCCGGCCGTCGTGCCGACGGCACCGGCTGGGCGCTGGTGTGCGACGGCATGGGCGGAGCCCGGGCCGGCGGACTGGCCAGCCGCACTGCAGCCGGCAGCATGGAGCAGCAGCTGTGGGAGGCCGCCCCCCGGGAGGCCGAAAACGGCGGCGTTGTGCTGGCCGAAGCGGTGAGCCAGGCCAATCTGGCCGTCTACCAGCGGGCCCAGGAGGGCGGCAGTTCCACCTACGGCATGGGCACCACCATTGCGGCGGTGCTGGTGCGGGGGCGGGATGTCTTTTACGCCCATGTGGGGGATTCCCGCATCTACCTGTGCCGGGGCGGCATCCTGGTGCAGCTCACCCGGGACCACTCCCGGGTGCAGGAGATGGTGGAAGCCGGCGTTATCACCCAGCAGCAGGCCAAGGTGCATCCCAAGCGCAACCAGATCACCCGGGCGCTGGGGGTGGGACCGCAGGTGCAGGTGGACGTGGGCAGCATCCCGGTGCAGCCGGGGGACTGCCTGCTGCTCTGCAGCGATGGTCTCAGCAACCAGCTTACCGAGCAGCAGCTGACAGGGGTGCTGTCCGATACCGAAGTCCACCACCGGCCGGCCCAGCTGATCCAGCTGGCCAACCAGGCCGGCGGGCCGGACAACATCACCGCCGTGGTGGTGCAGATAACCGAGGAGGAGTTACATGGATAATCTGATCGGAAAGACACTGGACGGGCTGTACCGTCTGGACGAGCTGATCGGTGTGGGGGGCATGGCCAACGTATACCGCGCCCAGGATCTCAAACACGACCGCGTCGTGGCCGTGAAGGTGCTGCGGGAAGAATTTATGGACAACACTGACCTGGTGCGCCGGTTTAAAAACGAGTCCAAGGCCATTTCCATCCTCAACCATCCCAACATCGTCAAGGTGTACGACGTGTCGGTCACCGATCAGCTGCAGTACATCGTGATGGAGTACATCAACGGCATCACCCTCAAGGAATACCTGCGCCAGCGGGGGGAACCCCTCACCTGGAAAGAGGTAGTCCACTTCACCAGCCAGGTGCTGGGGGCGCTGGAACACGCCCACGCCAACGGGGTGGTGCACCGGGATGTAAAGCCCCAGAACATCATGCTGCTGGCCGACGGCAGCGTCAAGATGATGGATTTCGGCATCGCCCGGCTCTCCCGGTCGGAATGTCATACCATCAACGAAAAGGCCATCGGTTCGGTGCATTACATCAGCCCCGAGCAGGCCAAGGGCGACGTCACCGACGCCAAGGCCGATATCTACTCGGTGGGCGTGATGATGTACGAGATGCTCACCGGCACCTTGCCTTTTGAGGCCGACAGTCCGGTGTCGGTGGCCATCAAGCAGATCAGCGACACCGCCCGGCCTATCCGGGAGCTGAACCCCGCGGTGCCCGAGGCCCTGGAGGAGATCACCAACCGGGCCATGGCCAAAGATCCCGCCACCCGCTATCCCACAGCCGGGGATATGCTGGCGGATCTGGAAGAATTCAAAAAGAACCCGAGCATTCGGTTTGAGTACAAATATCTCACCGAAAACTCTCCCATGCGGTACATCGACAAGGTGGTGAGCCAGACGAAAAAGACAAACGAAACCCAGAAAGCCGCCCAGACCCAGTCCAGAACAGCCCCAAAAAAGGCGGCCCCGAAAAAGAAAAAACGCCGCCAGCGCAGCCTGGTTATCCCGGTGATGCTGGGCATGGCCCTGGCCTTTGCCCTGGGCTCGGCTTTCCTGTGCTACAATATCTTTGCCAACTCCAACAATATGCTTTTCAGCGAAAAGCCCAATGTGGAGCTGGAAAACTTTATCGGCATGACCCAGAGCGAAGTGGAGCAGAATGCCACCTACAAAGAGAACTTCAACTTTGAGTGGGAAACCGAGTACAACCCCAGCTACGAGGCCGGCGTGATCTACGAGCAGAGCCCCCGGGCTCCCAAGGAAGTGAAGCAGGGCCAGACGGTGGTGCTGAAGGTCAGTCTGGGCATCCAGATGATCGAGGTGCCCGACGTCACCAACCTCACCCGGGACAGCGCCCAGCAGACCCTGCGGGATGCGGGCCTCACCGTCACCGTCCGTCCTGACCGGGAGAGCAGCGCCGCCGAAAACACAGTGGTGCGCACCGATCCCGCGGCCGGTCAGCAGGTGGCCCAGGGAGATACGGTGGTGCTGTATGTGGCCCAGGCGGCCATCCAGACCGAAACCGAGGTGCCCAATCTGATGAACCTCAGTTCGGGAGATGTGGTCACTGCCCTGAAAAACGCCAAGCTGGTAAGCGGCCAGGTGACCGAGGAATACAGTACATCGGTGCCGGCGGGTCTGGTGATCTCCCAGAGCGTAGCCCCCGGCGAAAAGGTGCGGGTACACAGCCGCATCAACTATGTGGTGTCTCTGGGCTCGCCGCCTGTAACCCTGAGCCTGAGCTATGACGATTCCACTCTGGAAGTGGGCAAGACCACGGTATTCACCGCCACGGTGGGATATGCCGACGCCAAGGACGTTGTCTGGAGCGTGGGCGGCGTCACCGGTTCCGGCGCTACCTTCAGCGTTACCTGGAAGGAAGCCGGCACCTACACCCTGAAGGCATCGGTGGCAGGCACGCCCGCCGAGCTGACTTTCGAGGTCAAGAAGGCCCGGTGCCCGGTCTGCGGCTCCACCGAGCACACCAAGCATCCTTCCTCCTCGAGTTCCTCGAGCGGAGCTTCTTCCAGTTCCACGGCCTCCTCTACTCCGACGGCCGGGTCGGGGACTCCCAACAAGGAGGATGAAGATTGACACAGGCGGATACAAAGACCTTTGATTCCTATATCATCAAGGGCGTGGGCGGATTCTACTATGTGAAAACCGCCGACGGCGTGGTGGAATGCAAGCCCCGGGGCATCTTCCGCAAGCGGAAGATCACCCCGGTGGCGGGGGATTTTGTCCGGCTGGAACAGGAGGGCGGCTCCTTTGTCATCGCCGAGATCCTGCCCCGGAAAAACCTGTTTATCCGCCCGCCGGTGGCCAACCTGGACTATCTGTTCATCGTGGCCTCCACGGTGCAGCCGGTTCCCAGTACCCGGGTCATTGACAAGCTCACCGCCATCGCAGTGAACAAGGGTGTCCGGCCGGTTCTGGTCCTCACCAAAACCGATCTGCAGCCCGACGGCGGCCTGGGGGATATCTACCGCCACGCCGGTATCCCGGTGATTGCGGTGGACCACGCCACCGGGGCAGGACTGGAAGAGGTAAAGAGCTATCTGCCGGGGCATATCTGCGCCGTCTGCGGCAACTCCGGGGTGGGCAAATCCACCTTGCTCAATGCTCTGCTGCCTCAGCTGGAGCGCCAGACCGGGGATATCAGCCAGAAGCTGGGCCGGGGCCGGCATACCACCCGGGAGGTGGAATTGCTGGAAGCCTTCGGCGGGCTGCTGGCCGACACCCCGGGCTTTGCCAGTCTGGACACCAGCCGGGCGCTGCACATCCCCAAAGAGGAGCTGCAGCACGCCTTCCCCGAGTTTGAGCCTTATTTCGGCCAGTGCAAGTTCACCGGCTGCGCCCATATCTCCGAGAAGGGCTGCGCCGTGCTCCAGGCTTTGCAGGAGGGCGAGATCGAGCCCTCCCGCTACGAGAGCTACGCCGCCCTCTACCAGGAAGCAAAGGACGTGAAGGAATGGGAACTGTGACCGGCCGCTGCGTCATCTGGGGCGCCGCCCCGGTGGGCCCGTCCATGCTGGAACTGCTGCGCCCCGGCGACCACATCATCGCCGCCGACGGAGGCTGGGTCACCGCCCGCTCTTTGGGAGTGCAGCCCCACTGTATTTTGGGGGATTTCGACAGCGCCCCCCGTCCCGATGACCCCGACGCCATTGTGCTGCCCACCGTCAAGGACGACACCGACACCCAATACGCCACCCGGCTGGCCCTGGAGGACGGCTATACCGATATCCTCTATCTGGGGGTGCTGGGAGGCAAACGGCTGGACCACACGCTGGCCGCCCTGCAGACAGCCCTGGGGGCTGCCAGGCAGGGGGCAAAGGTGATGCTGGCCGACGAAAACACCGAGATCCACATCCTGCTGGAGGGACAGTCCATCCGGCTGGAACCCCGGGCCGACTGGTATTTCTCTCTGCTGGCCATGGGGGGAGAGGTGACCGGCGTTTCGGAAAAAGGCAGCTTTTACGAGCTGGAAAACGGCAGCCTGCAGCCCGACTTCCCCCTGGGGGTGAGCAACGAGTTTGCCGGCAAACCGGTGGAGGTTTCCATCGGCACGGGCAGCGCTTTGCTGGTGCTGGCCCGGAAATAAAAAACAAACAGGCCCCGCTGCGTACCGCAAGGTACCCGGCGGGGCCTGCTGTTTTTGGCCGGTTTTCCCGCAAAAGGGAACCCTTTTGCCCCTGTCTGCATACAATACAACCAGAAAGGCCGCCCCGGGCAGACCGGCAGCGGCTGGAAAGGGAGGCATGGCGCTATGCAGATCGTTGTGGTAAAAAGCCCCCGTTTTCTCGCGGGGATTCTTCGCAGGGTGTTTGGAATCGGGAAATCCGTCTGATCCCCACTGCAAAAAAACACCGCCGGGGCCCCCGAGGGCCTGCCGGCGGTGTTTTGGGTTTTGGGGATGCTTACTGGTTCAGATTGATGTTGAGCTTGCGGATGCCCACATCCTTGTAGAAGCTCTGGAAGTTGTAGAGGATCAGGATCTGGTCGTATTCCTCGGCCAGCTGTTCGATGTTGCCGGGCCAGTAGCGCAGGTCCACCACGCCGATCTGGGCGTAGTTGGCGGTGAGGAAGGGGGTAAAGCAGTTGCCGTAGCTGTCCTTTACCACCAGCACGCTGCCCTCGCCGTCGCCCTCGATTACGCTGTATCCGTTGTTGCCCCACAGGAAGGCGGAGTACTTGTCCCGGGTGTCCAGGGCGGAGAGATTGTACATCCCTTCGGTCTCGCCTTTGGTTTCGCCGGCCACTTCCACGGTCATGGCATTGTCCAGGGGATAGTAGGTGAGGGTGTCGGGTACGGCGTTCCACAGCCGGGATTTGGAGTAGCTGGTGCCGTAGAACTCCTCTACTTCCACCGCAGTGTGGGCGGCGGTGTCAAAGGGGGTCAGGCCCAGCTGGCGGCAGAATTCCTCATAGGCCAGATAGGCGCCCTGGGTGGTCCAGTGATGGTCGGTGCGGTAGTAGATATACTCGTCGGCGTGGTCGCGGAACAGCTGCCGCAGGTCCAGATTGCGGGCGTAGGGAGCCGTCACCTCGAAGATATTGTCCAGATAGCTCTCCTCGTCGGCCAGAGGCACCCCGGCGGGCAGTTTGTCCTTGTAGATCACCGAGGCCGAGGGGGCCAGCAGGAAGGTCACCTTGCCCTCGTGGCGCTGGGCAAAGGAGGCCACCGCCTGGGCATTGGCCAGGTAGGAGGATTCGTTATTGCCCAGGGAATAGAATTTGGTGAACATCATGGTGCCGTCCTCGTCGGGGGCAAAGATGACGTCGCCGTTTTCGGTTTTACCCAGGAAATATTCGCTCCGGGCCTTGAGGTCGATCCAGGCGTCCCGGAAGGCGAACTGGTCCTTCACATAGTCGCCGTAGTCGGCGGTCCATTCGTTGTTGAACAGCGCCCGCCAGCTGAAGGCGGGAACCTGCTGCAGCGGGCGGTTTTCCAGCTCGGATTTTTCCCGCTTGGGCCAGAGCATATCCAGCACCATAAAGCCGAAAAGAAACACGAAGAAGAGCAGAACCACCGGATAGGATTTGAGGCTTTTGAAGCTCTGTTTCAGCTTGTCTTTCATTGTAACCGCCTCCTCAGAAGTTGAAATACAGGAAGGGGCTGTTGGAGGAGCCCACGATATAGGCGATGCTCAGCACCAGCAGAAGCCCCAGCACGACTACCTTCATGAACAGGTTGTCCTTGATGCCCTTCCAGATCTTGAGGGGCAGGGGAGTGCAGCAGGCCACCGAAACGGCCAGCAGCACGCCGTAGTTGCGCAGGAAATACAGGGGAGAAACACCGCCCGAGAAGTTGAACAGCTTGGTGAACAGCGTTCCCAGTCCCACGCCCGGCTCGTTGCCCACAAACAGGGCCCAGCCCACGGCCACACAGAACAAGGTGTAGATGTGGGGCCAGATCTTGCCCTTGTTCAGATGCCGCAGCAGGAACACCTTTTCGATGGTGAGCAGCACAAAGAAGTACAGGCCCCAGAGCACAAAGTTCCAGTTGGCGCCGTGCCAGATGCCGGTGAGGCCCCAGACCACGAACATGTTGAAGATCTGCCGCTTCAGGCCCTTGCGGTTGCCGCCCAGGGGGATGTAGACATATTCCCGGAACCAGCTGGAAAGGGTGATGTGCCAGCGCCGCCAGAAATCGGTGATGCTGTTGGCGATGTAGGGCAGGTTGAAGTTGTCGGGGAAATCAAAGCCCAGCATCTTGCCCATGCCGATGCCCATCATGGAGTAGCCCGAGAAGTCGAAGTAAAGCTGGAGAGAGTAGGCGATGAGGCCCAGCCACACCAGCCCGGAAGAGGCGTTTTCCAGCCCCACCCGGCCCACGTCGGTGAGGACGGAACCGTTGTAGTTGCCGATGATGTCGTGCCACAGGGCGCTGATGGAGTCGGCAAGCAGCACTTTCTTGGCCAGGCCGAAGATGAACAGGCAGATGCCCTCTTCGATCTGGGCCAGGTTATACCGGTTTTTGTAGACATGCAGCTGTTCCGACACATCCCGGTATTTCACGATGGGGCCGGCGATGAGCTGGGGGAACATGACCACATAGGCGCCGAAATCGATGATGTTGTGTTCGGTGGTAACATCCCGGCGGTAGACGTCGATGGAATAGCTCATGGTCTGGAAGGTGTAGAAGCTGATGCCCAGAGGCAATACGCTGACCCCTTCCAGGTGAGGCAGGACCAGACCGGTAATGGCGTTGATAGTGTCCACGATGAAGTTGGTGTATTTGAACACCACCAGCATGGACAGACTGCCCACAATGGATAAAATCAGAAACACCCGGCGCATTTTGG
>DXDW01000061.1 GCA_019115305.1 Candidatus Anaerofilum excrementigallinarum | reverse complement strand
ATCTGGACAAGATCTGGGTGGAGATCGTGGCTCTCACCGAGGAGCAGGCGGTGGAGCTTTCCATGGAGCCGGAGGAAAAGACCGGCAGCAAGCTGTCGATTCTGGATAAGCTGTTCCCCAGCGAGGTGCTGCGGGTGAAGGTGGGCTTCATCCACGAGAAAAACGCCGAAAATTCCGCCTGGACCTATGCCCACGAGTTTGGCCGCCACCAGCTGGAGGATACCTTCCCCAAGCGGGTGGAAACGGTCTGCTATGACAACGTCCAGGCCGGGGTGGACGGCGAGGCCACCATCGAGCGGGCCATCGCCGAGGGCTGTCAGGTGATCTTCACCACCACCCCCAAGCTCATGGAGGCAAGCCTGAAAATGGCGGTGAACCACCCTGAGGTGAAGATCCTCAACTGTTCCCTGAATATGCCCCATCCCTCCATCCGCACCTATTACGGTCGCATCCACGAGGCCAAGTTCCTGGTGGGCGCCATCGCCGGCGCCATGGCCCAGGACGACAAGATCGGCTATGTGGCCACCTATCCCACCTACGGCATGACGGCCGGCATCAACGCCTTTGCCCTGGGGGCCAAGATGGTCAATCCCCGGGCCAAGGTGTATCTGGAATGGACGGCGGTAAAGGGCGTGGACGTGGACGCCGACTTCCGCCGCCTGGGAGTGCGGCTGGTGTCCAGCCAGGATATGCGCATTCCCAACAGCAACTCCAAAAAATACGGTCTGTACCGGGTGCTGGACGACGGCAGCTACCAGGATTTGGCCATGCCTTTCTGGCACTGGGGCGAATTTTATGTCAAGATCGTCAAATCCATCCTGGACGGCAACTGGGAAAACGAGGATTCCAGCGGCGACGCCAAGGCGCTGAACTACTGGTGGGGCATGTCCTCCGGTGTGGTGGATGTGCTGTGCTCCCGCAGCTTGCCCGAAGGCACCCAGCGGCTGGTGACTTTGCTGCGGCGCACCATCTGCAACAGCAATTTCTCGGTATTTTCCGATCTTTTGCTGGCCCAGGGGGGCAAGGTGATCCAGGAAACCGGCACCATGAGTCCCGAGGCCATCATCCATATGGACTGGCTGGCCGACAATGTGGTGGGCAGCATTCCCCGTCTGGAGGAGCTGATCCCCGAAGCACGGCCGCTGGTGCAGCTGCAGGGGGTCATCCGGGAGGATGCCTCCGCCAGTCAGCTGTAAAGGCCCCGTACCGTATAGAAAGGAGCGGCTTTCCCTTGTGCGGAAGGCGGAAGTATGAAGATCTTAGCTGTGTCTGACCATGAGTCAAAATATCTGTGGGACCATTTTGATCCGGAAAAGCTCAAGGACGTGGACCTTATTTTGTCCTGCGGGGATTTGGATTCCAGATATCTTTCCTTTCTGGCCACCTTCAGCCATGCAAAGGTGCTGTATGTGCGGGGAAACCACGACGACCACTATGCTCTCCGCCCGCCCGAAGGCTGCATCTGCATCGAGGACGATTTGTATGTGGTGGATGGAGTGCGGATTCTGGGCCTGGGCGGCTCCATGCGGTACAATCCCAAAGGGGAGAACCAGTACACCCAGCGGCAGATGCGCCGGCGGGCCCGGCGTCTGTGGTGGAAGATCTTCTGCCACCGGGGTTTTGATATTCTGCTCACCCATTCGCCGGCTGAGGGCCTCAACGACGGGGAGGACCGGGCCCACTGGGGTTTTGCGGCCTTCAACGAGCTGCTGGACAAATACCATCCCAAATATTTTGTCCACGGCCATGTCCACCTCAACTATGGGCACAAGGTGCCCCGGTTGACCCAGTACGGCCAGACCCAGATCATCAATGCCTACGAGCGCACCATTTTTGAGTATCCCGGCAGCCAGCAGGAGGCGGAAGACGCGGCCTGCGGCGATACATAAAGGCTTTATCACAGGGCCGGCGGAACGGTTTTGGTTCCGCCGGCTTTTTGTATGCTGCAAAAAACAACCCTGCATTTGTTGGACAAAATCACGGTTTTTGGAGCAACTATTTCCAAAGTATTCCTGCAAAATAAGTGCGCATTGCCGAAAATAAACAAAATCAAAAGCAGGTATTGAAGTAAACTGTTGAAAATGCTAAAATAATTTTGGGAACGATACCAAAAGGAGAGGAAAGCAAATGGGCTCCATACTGGAAGTTGCGCGGCGTGCGGGCGTATCCAAAAGCACCGTGTCGCGGGTGCTCAACGGCGGCTCGGTAAGCGAAAAGGCCCGGCTGGCTGTGGAGTGTGCTATCCAGGAAATGGACTACCACCCCAACGGCATTGCCCGGGTGCTGCGGGGCGCCAAAAGCAGCGTCATCGGCGTGGCCTGCAACAGTGTCAACGCTCTGATGAATCCCTCTCTTACCCTTCGTTTTGCCGGTATAAACAGTGTGCTGGAACAGCAGGGCTATGCCATGCTGCTGCTCACCATTGACACCGGAACGACTAGCAGTCTGGAAAAGGCCCTGCGCTTTCTGGACGAGCAGCGCATCGACGGCCTTATCATCCTGGGAGATGTGGACAACGAAAAGGAACGCCGCCGGCTGCTGGAATACCGCCAGGTGGTGTATACCGGTGAACGCATCCTGCCCGACAAGGGCTTCCGCATCTACATGGGCAACTACCATTACAGCCGGGACATGTACGCCTATCTGTTCGGCTGCGGTCACCGCCGGGTGCTGTCCATGATGGTGAACAACGCCTCCGAGCGTATGTACCGGGCCCGTATAGGGGCCTATGCCAGTGTCTGCCAGGAGTACGATGTGCCCTGCCAGCCGGAAATGGTCTACCGCATGGTGGACCCCACTATCACCACCCGGCAAAAGCTGCAAACCACCTACGATGCCTTCCGCGCCACCGGCGCTACCGCTATTTTTGTGGACAGCACCGAGTTCGCCAACAGCCTCATCACCTTTTTTTCCGGCTATGGCCTGGAGGTTGTGCGGGACTATTCCCTCACAGCGGTGGAACGAGGCAAGGTGAAAGGCCAGGGCGACCCCTTTATCACATCCATCTGTCTGCCGGATTTCGAATACGGCGTGCGCTGCGCCCGCCTGATGCTGGAGGTGCTGGAGGACGAAAGCTTGGAATACCGGGACGTCACCGTGCCCTACAACCTCAAGGTGCGCTCCTCGGTGCGGGATCTGAACCAGCGAGCCGATCAGCAGCCATAACGAAAAAAATGGCCCCGCCCATCTGCCGAAGAAAGGACAGGGCGGGGAACGCAATTTCTTTTATACCGTATTTTGGGAACGTTCCCAAAATGCAGAAAAATCAGTAAACTTTTATTTTAAGCATAGAATCGTTGAAAATGGAGGGATCGACTTGCGTGCGATTATGGTAATGTTTGACTCTCTCAACCGGGAGTTCTTGCCGAATTACGGCTGCGACTGGACCCACATGCCCAACTTCCAGCGGCTGGGACAGCGCACCGCCACCTTTGATCGGTTTTACGGCGGCAGCATGCCCTGTATGCCGGCACGCCGGGAACTGCATACCGGGCGGTACAACTTTCTGCACACCTTCTGGACGCCCATGCACCCCTATGACGACTCGGTTATCTCCCATATGAAGGCGGCGGGCATCTACACCCACATCTGCACCGACCACTTCCACTACTGGGAGGACGGCGGCTCCTGCTACCTCACCAAATACGACACCCACGAGATCGTCCGGGGCCAGCAGGGGGACCCTTGGAAGGGGCAGGTGAACTGGCCCGACTTCCCCGACACCCTCTCCCGGCGCAAAACCGGCCAGAGCTGGCGCCACGACTGGGTGAACCGGCAGTTCCTCAACACCGAGGAGTCCATGCCCCAGGCCCGCACCTTTGCCAGCGGCATCGACTTTATCCAGCGCAACATCGGCCAGGACAACTGGTTCTTGCAGATCGAGGCCTTTGACCCCCACGAGCCCTTCTACACCCAGCAGTGCTACAAGGCTCTTTACCCCGACCACTACCACGGCAAAAACCTGGACTGGCCCGACTACGGCAAAAACGAGTACGGCGAGGAGGCCACCCGCCATGTGCGGTATGAATACGCGGCCCTGCTGAGCATGTGCGACCACTACCTGGGCCGGGTGCTGGACATCATGGACGAGTACGATATGTGGAAGGACACCATGCTCATTGTCAACACCGACCACGGCTTCATGCTGGGAGAAAAGGAGTGGATGGGCAAAAACATCCAGCCCATGTACGAGGAGCTGATCCACACCCCCTTCTTCCTCCACGATCCCCGCAATCCCCGGCCCGGCCAGCGCCGCAGCGCCCTGGCCCAGACCGTGGACATTCCCGCCACTCTGGCCGAGTTCTTCGGGGTGGAGCCCCCCTGCTGCATGGACGGCCGCAGCCTGACCCCCGCTCTGCAGGACGATACCCCCATTCGGGAAGGGGCGCTGTTCGGGGTGTTCGGCGGCCACGTCAACGTCACCGACGGCCGGTATGTCTACATGCAGGGCCCGGCGGAACCTTCCAACACCCCGCTGTATGACTACACCTTGATGCCCTGCCACATGAACGCACCCTTCTCGGTGGAAGAGCTCTCCCAGGCCGAGCTCCACCAGGGCTTCGCCTTTACCCGAGGCGCCAAGCTGCTGCGGATTCCCGCCCGGGCGCCCTTCAACCCCTACTGGTACGGAACCGTTCTCTACGACCTGGAAACCGACCCCCACCAGGAAAACCCCATCCGGGATACCCACCAGCAGCTGCGTCTGATGGAATTGATGCGGCGGATGATGCTGGAAAACGAGGCTCCCGCCGAGCAGTTCCAGCGGCTGGGCATCCCCATGGAAGGACCCCTTTCTCCCCAGTTGGCCGAGAGCATGTTCACCGGCCGGGTGGAGCCCCAGGCCGGCGGTCTGGCCGATGAAAAGGCCCGCAAGGCCGCGGCGGTGGCCCTGTCCATGCTGGACGGCCCCGGTCAGGTCCGGCTGCGCCAGGCGCTGGAGCAGGCAGGGGAGCAGGCGAATGCCGACCAGGTACTGGAATTTGTAAAACAGGCGGCCCCCGCCGCCTTTGGCGAACAGCTGGTTCGCTGCGTAAAGAATTATCTGTAAACCCAAGGGCCCCCGGCCCGCACAGAAGGAACAGGAGGTAAGGAATTATGAAAAAACAGGCGGCTGCCGGTGTCCAGCAGGAGCTGGCGCGGCAGAAACGAAACGCGGCCTTCCGGGAAACCGCCGCCGGCATATTGTTCGTACTGCCGGGATTCATCGGATTTGTGGCGTTTATCCTCATCCCGGTGCTGATGTCCCTGGGCATCAGCTTCACCGAGTGGAACTTTCTGCGGGGCTGGGACGCCATTGAATTTAACGGTCTGGAAAACTACATCAAGATGTTTTCCGACGACTGGTTCAAGGAATCCATGATCAACAACCTGATGTTCACCGCCATCACGGTGCCGGTTCTGCTGGTGCTGGGCCTGGTGATCGCCGAGCTCATCAACCGCCACAGCTACGGCGGCAAGCCGGTGCGGGTGATGATCTTCATCCCCTACATCGCCAGCGTGGTGGCCGTGTGTACCGTGTGGCAGGTGCTGCTGCAGCCCAGCTACGGCCCCGTGAACCAGTTTCTCATGTCCATCGGCATCGAGAATCCGCCCCGGTGGCTGGTGGATGAAAACTGGGCGCTCTTCGCCATTATGATGGTGAACATCTGGACCCAGATCGGCTACTATGTGGCGGTGTACATGGCCGGCCTGAAAAATGTGCCTCTGGACCTCTACGAGGCAGCCCAGATCGACGGCGCCACCGGCATCAAACAGTTTTTGTACATCACGGTGCCCATGGTGCGGCCCACCACCTTCTTTTTGGCCATTATGGGCATCATCGCCTCCTTCAAGGTCTTTGACCTGATCAGCGTCATGACCAACGGCGGCCCCGGCAACTCCACCTCGGTGATGGCCTACTACATCTATAAGACCGCCTTTACCGACTACAAGATGGGCTATGCCTGCGCACTGGCCTGGGCGCTGTTTGTGGTGATCTTCATCGTCACTTTGTTCCAGTGGAAGTTCCAGTCGCGCTACGAGAACGAATGAGAAGGGAGGAATTCACTGTGGAAACTGCTGCCAAAACCAAACACAAGATCAGTCCGCACAAGGTTCTGTTTACGGT
>DXDW01000060.1 GCA_019115305.1 Candidatus Anaerofilum excrementigallinarum | reverse complement strand
CTCTACCGCGGGTGTGTGAAAAAAACGCGCCGGAAATTTGAAAGTTGTGTGAAAGGTATTTTCTGGAAAATAAAAAAATATCGCTGATTCGACTGAAAACAGTCGATTTTCCTCTTTTGGGACGGAAAATGTGAAATGAAAGGGCGGCGAATATCGTTTAAAAATACAAAATCCCCGGCCAGGCTGGGGACAGCACAGCCCCCAGGGGGCCGGGAAAGAGGGAATACACATGAACGACAAACGCCTTTGTACGGGGGCCGCGGGGCTGGCTGCCTACGCCGCCGCCGGGGCGGTGGGACTGCAGCTGCTCACCGAGCTGGCCAGACAGAACAGCCTGCCCGCCCTGCTGGGCTGGCTGCCGGGGCATCTGCTCCCCTTTCTGGCGGGGGCGCTGGTGCTGGGGCTGGCCCTGGCGGGGCTGGCACTTCTGACCCGGCGGCTGTGGCCGGGATTGCTGGCGGTAGGGCTGGCTCTCTTTGCCGGCAGCTATGCCGGCTTTTTCAAGCAGGCCTACCGGGGGGACCCCCTGCTGCCCGCCGACCTGCTTTTGGCCCGGGACGCCGCCGGCATCATGGAGGGGCTGGACCTGCGCCCCACCTGGTCTTTGGCGGCGTTCGGGGTGGTGCTGGCGGTGGCCTGCTGGCTGCTGCGCCGGGAGCGGCTCTGTCTGCCGGGCAGGCGGGCGGCTCTGGCTGGGGTGGGGCTGACGGCGGCTGCTGCGGTCTGGGCCGGGGTCTGCTTTGGCCCCGGGGCGTCTTTGCTGGGGCTGGAACCCCAGGCCGGAGAGCCGGGAGCCCTCTACGACAAGGGCGGCTTTACCGCGGGCTTTCTCACCTATCTCTGCCGCATCCAGCCCCAGAAGCCCGCGGGCTATTCCGCCGACGCCGCCCGGCAGGCATTGGCGCAGCTGCCCGCCGACGATTCCCCCGCCTCCACCCCCGACATCGTGGTGGTGATGATGGAGAGCTACTACCATCTGGACAACTACCCCGGCCTCACCGGCTGCGAGGATCTCACCGCCAACTACGACCGGCTGGCCGCCGAAGGGGTGTCGGGCTGCTATTACAGCGACAAATATTCCGGCGGCACCGCCGACATGGAATTCGGGGCCCTCACCGGTTTTTCCACCGCCTTTTTGCCCGAAGGGGTGGTGCCCTATATGCAGTATGTGGCAAGCCGGGAGCAGTTCCCCGCCTACCCCGCCTGGCTGCAGAGCCTGGGCTACCGCACCATTGCCATCCATCCCTTTGACGGGGATATATACAGCCGCACCGACGCCTACCGGGCCATGGGCTTTGACACCTTTGTGGACCGGGACTCCATGACCCACACCGACCTGGCCGGGCAGTATATCGCCGACGCTGCGGCCGCCGCCGAACTCATCGACCAATACCAGGCTGCCGCCCAGGATGGCCCGGTGTTCCTGCACATGGTCACCATGCAGAACCATATCCCCAATCTGCCCGAGGAATACCCCGCCGACAGCCGGGTGCAGGCGTCGCTGCCGGGGCTGGACGACTATTACCAGGGCAGCCTGGAGAGCGTGGCCACCGGCCTGCGGGACGCCGACGAGATGATGAAAACCATCACCGACTATTTCCGCACCGTGGACCGGGAGGTGATCGTGCTGTTTTTCGGCGACCACCAGACCGCCATCGGCCAGCAGGGGGGCGTGGAGCTGCTGGACGTCACCGGAGGGCTGGAAGGCCTTTCGGGCTGGCAGCTGCGCCGGGCCACCCACCGGGTGCCCTATCTCATGTGGAGCAACCGGGGCTGCGACGAAGCCGGCTCCACCGCCGGCAGCTTTCCCTCCTATCTGCTGCTGCCGGCCTTTCTGGAAAAGATGGACGCCCCCATGACCGGCTGGATGCACTGGCTGGCCCAGAGCCGCCAGCTGCTGGGAGGGGTCACCGGACGCTGGCAGCTGGACAGCGACGGCCAGCCCCTGACGGACCCCACCCAGGAGCAGACCAGCCTGCTGCGCACCCAGCAGATCCTCCAGTACGCCCGCATGTTCGACGGGACGGTGAGCGGCGATCCCCGCTGGTGAATATACATTTTGTAATATCAAACAAAAATATAACCGGACTTCGGAGCCGAAAAAAGCGCCCTTTTCCAGCGGAAAAGGGCGCTTTTGTGCGGTGTATCAGCTTTCGTTGCCGGCTGCCTGGTGGGAGGACTGGCCGTATTTCTCCCGGTACTGGGAGGGGGTCATGTTTTCCCGACGCCGGAAGCACTGGGAGAAGTAGCTGGGGGAGGAAAATCCCAGTATCGAAACGATCTGGGAGGTGGAGTAGTCGGTGTTTTTCAGCAGGAAACGTGCTTCCTCCAGCCGCCGCTCGATGAGGTAGTTGATAGGGGTGGTGCCGTATTCCTTCTGGAAGGCCCGCACCAGATAGCACTTGTTGATATGGATCATCTTGGCCAGGCTGTCCAAAGTGATGGCCTCGCTGAAATGCTCGTCTATGTACTGGCGGATCAAAGCGCAGTTGTAGTTGGCGGCCCGGCGTTTGCCCAGCTCGGGGGTGTTGGTGGAGATCTTCACATAGGCGATGCGCTGCATGTGGATCAGCAGAATGTCCAGAATCTGCTGGCACATGCGCTGGTAGTTTTCCTGCTGGGCAGTGGTCTCCTGCAGCAGGGTCTTGAGGTAAAAGAAAATCTCGTCCCGGTTTTCGCCAAAGTTCAGCACGCTGTACTCCGAGGATGCCTCGCCGAAGTGAAAGCTCAGCCCCTGCACCCCCAGCACCAGGTACTCCAGGGGATGGTTGGGGGTGCTGGATTCGGCGTGCTCCACCCCGGCGTTGACGATCACCAGGTCATCCTTCTTTATATCAAAGGTGTGCCCCGCGGTGTGGAAGCGGCCCCGGCCGTGGATGCAGTAAAACATCTCGGTGCAGGTGTGGGTGTGCAGAAGGCTGTTCCAGTCCTTGTCGTAGCAGGAGGAAGCAACATACAGCAGCTGGTAGGGCGGGTTGTTCTGCATGGGGATAAAATCGAAACGGGTGCTGCTCATAAAAAGGCCTCTCTGTCGCGGCCCGCAGAAGGGGCCGGTCCGGAAAAAAATGGCGGCCGCGCGGATCTGCCGCCCCAAGGGCTGGCGGCCGGAATCCGCGCGGCCCTGTCTGTATAGCGCTGTAATCTGTACTTCTATAATACTACATATAGGATTTTTTTGGCAAGAGCCCGCAAAAAGTTGTAATTTGTACGGTAAAGGATAAAATTGTTGAAAACTGCTGGGTAGATGCGACAGAAATTACAAAAGAAAAACAAAATTGATTTTGACTTTTTAAGAAGTCAATATATATAAAGTGTTGGTCAATAAGCTTTCTTGCAGAGGGGGTGGGAATGAAGTATGCTAAGAACGTAGAGAGCATCTGCTGAAAAGGCCGGAGCGACAGCAGGTGCCAAACGATCAGCTTCGGCACACCGAAAAGGTACATACCTTTATCAAGGAGGAGAATTTGCCATGAAAAAAGCAATTGCCCTTGGCCTGTCTGCTGTTATGGCTCTGAGCCTGGCCGCTTGCGGCGGCAGCAATTCCAGCAGCACTGCCGCTTCCGGTTCCACCGCTGCTTCCGGTTCTACTGCCGGAAACGAAGGCCCGTATGCTGGCCAGACCCTGAAGGTTGCCGCTATCGAGACCGCTTATGGCACCGCCATGTGGGAAAAAGTAGCAGCTGCTTTTGAGGAAAAGACCGGCGCTACCGTGGAGCTGACCACCGATAAAAACCTGGAGGACGTGATCGATCCTCAGATGAAGGCCGGCAACTTCTACGATGTTGTTCATCTGGCTACTGGCCGTGAGAAGGCTCTGCCCGAGACCATGCTGAAAGAAAATGCTCTGGCCGACCTGAGCGACGTGCTGGATATGCAGGTTCTGGGCGAGGATGCGACCGTGGGCGAGAAGATCATCCCCGGCTTCACCGGCAACCTGACCACCAACCCCTACAACGACGAGCATGTGTACATGATGCCCATGTTCTACGGTCCCTGCGGCCTGTTCTACAACAAGGCCAACTTCACCGAGGGCGGCGGCGAGCTGACCCTGCCCACCACCTGGGATGAGTTCTTCGCTCTGGCCGACCAGACCGATATCCCCCTGTTCACCTACCCCACTGCCGGTTACCTGGATGCCTTCATCTACGCCATGATCCCCGAGATCGGCGGCCAGGAGTTCTTCAACAAGGCTCTGCAGTATGACGAGGCTACCTGGGCCAGCGAGGATATGGGCAAGATGTTCGACGTGCTGGGCAACCTGGCTGCCAACACCGAGAAGTCCACTACCTCCAACGGCAATAACGACAACTTCCAGAAGAACCAGCAGCTGATTCTGGACAACAAGGCTCTGTTTATGCCCAACGGCAACTGGGTCATCGGCGAGATGGCGGATGCTCCCCGCGCCGACGGCTTTGAGTGGGGCTTCATGGCTCTGCCTGCTATGGAGCAGGGCGGCGACCGCTACAGCTACACCTTCTTCGAGCAGTGCTGGGTACCCGCTGGTTCTGCCAACCAGGAGCTGGCCAAAGTGTTCATCAGCTATCTGTACAGCGACGAGGCTGCCGAGATCTTTGCTGAAGAGGGCGGCGCTGTGCAGCCCATCGTTGGCATGACCGACAAGCTGGACGCTGAGAAGGCTGTGTACTACAGCGTGTACGACAATGGCGCCAAGGCTGCCATCGGCACCTTCGCTTCCACCAAGCCCGTGGAAGGCATGAACTTCAAGCAGATCTTCTGCTTCACCATGGACAGCGTTGTGAACGGCACCAAGACTGCTGATCAGTGGTGGACCGATATGCAGGAGGCCTGCAAGACCATGGCGGCTGCTATGGAGTAATGATCCCGGCACATTGAAAGCAAATGTGCAAGGCATAGAATGTTTTGCGCACAGGCAGTACAGGTTGTGCTTGCTGCGTAGCTGAACTGGAAAGCCAAGCGGTGAGCAAAAGGTTTCCCTTTTGCCCACCGCTTTTCCAACGGAGAAATGGAATGGAGATGAACTGATGCAAAAGAATAAAGCGCGTAGCCGTTTTATTGTGGCTTGTGTTGCGCCCGCCACCATTCTGGCGATTATTTTTCTTTTGATTCCCACACTGAATGTGTTCCGTATGT
>DXDW01000059.1 GCA_019115305.1 Candidatus Anaerofilum excrementigallinarum | reverse complement strand
TGTTGGACCTGCTTCCGGCAGAGCTTGCCTCTCTGACCGCAAAGGAGCTGCTGCAGGCAGTGGCAGGCAGCGAGGGCCGAGTGCTTGCAGCCGAGACCATTGGGATCACCCCGCCGCTGCTCAGCGATGTGACCAACGCGGAGTTTGCCGCCTCCATGGGGGCAGACCTGCTGCTTTTGAATATGTTCGATGTGTGGGAGCCTCGCATCATGGGCCTGCCCGAGACCCGGCCCGAAGATGTGGTGCGCCGGGTGAAGGAGCTCACCGGCCGGATGATCGGCATCAATCTGGAGCCGGTGGACCCGGCCGTGTGCGCCCAGAATGAGGAGACCATCTGGGCCATGAGCCGCGGCCGTTACGCCACGGCGGAAAACGCCCAGCGGGCCATGGAGATGGGGGTGGACCTGATTGTACTCACCGGAAATCCGGGCAACGGCGTGAGCAATGAAGCCATTGTGCATTCGCTGGAAAGCATCCGCGCCCAGGTGGGCGACGGCATTGTGCTGGCGGCGGGCAAGATGCATGCCTCCGGCGTTGTGGGTGAGGGCGGTGAGAACATCATCACCAAAGCGGATGTGGATGCCTTCAGCAAGGCAGGGGCAGATATCATCCTGCTGCCCGCGCCCGGCACCGTGCCCGGCATCACCACTGAGTATGTGCGCGGCCTGGTCAGCTATGCCCACAGCCTGGGCTGCCTGACCATCACCGCCATCGGCACCTCGCAGGAGGGAGCGGACACCGCCACCATCCGCCAGATTGCTCTGGAGTGCAAGATGACCGGCACCGATATCCACCACATTGGCGATTCCGGCTATGTGGGTATGGCCCTGCCGGAGAACATCATGGCCTACAGCGTGGCCATCCGAGGCATCCGCCACACCTACCGGCGCATGGCGGCCTCGCTGGCCCGCAAGCCCAGGAACTGAACAGGGAAAGGGGAGGGGAAACAGCCCGTTGAAGATCGAAAAGTTGCCCTATTTCATTGATCTATACGAGACCCGCAGCTATACAAAGACCGCCCGTAACAATTATATCTCCCAGACCTCGGTGACCCAGTTCATCAACAGTCTGGAAGAGGAGCTGCAGGTCAAGCTTTTTGACCGCACGACCCTGCCCATCCAGCCCACCGCCGCCGGGACCCGCTTTTACCAGGATGCCAAGGCACTGCTGCGGCAGTACCAGCGCATCAAAGAGGGGCTGGCAGCCCTGGACCGGAACGCGGCGCTGCCGGTGCGCCTTTGCTATACCTCCAAGATTGATCTGCAGATTCTGCTGCCCTTTGTGACCGGCTTCAAGACCCGGCACCCGGACGTGGCGGTGGATGTGGAGCAGGCCACCTTCAAGGAGGCTTCCAAGGCGCTTTGGGTCCGCCGGTGCGATGCGGTCATCGGCATCGACTTTGAACCGGAATATACCGGTCAGCTGGAATCGCTGACCATGTATCAGGGTGGGTATCAGGCGCTGGTGCCCGAGGGGCATCCGCTGTTCGGCCGGGACGCCATCCGGACCGACGAGCTGTATCACTATCCGCTGGTGATGCTGTCGCCCCATGTGATCGGCCGCTCTTATGAGGGGATGCTGGAGCACGCCCGGCAGGACGGCTACTACCCCAACATCCAGCGTACCGCCAATGATATGGATGGAGAGCTGTTTCTCATTCTCACCGAGGGCCTCATCGGTTTTGTGCCGGACAATTATTTCCCTCAGGAGTATGCCGGGCGGATGCGGCGCATTCCCATTGAAGGCTCGCACCACCGGTTCCAGCTGGAAATGAAATACCGCTCGGGCGAGAACCCCTCGCTTGACCTGTTTGTGGAGGAGCTTGCCGCCTATTTGAAAAGCGAATAACCCATTGCGTTTTTGTCTTTGTAACCGGTGAGAATGTGGTGTTAAAATAAAAACAAATCGAACGCCCGGGTCATTCGGGCGGCAAACACTTATATTCTCAAGGAGGCAGATTCTTATGGGCAAACTGTTACTGACCGGTGTGGACGGCAATCTGGGCGGCTATGCGGCGGAGGTTCTTCTCACGCTGGAAGAGCCCTCTCAGCTGATTTTCTGCGGCTACAGCCAGCAGACACTGGACAAATACGCCGCTATGGGTGTTGAGACCCATGTGACCAACTTCAACAGCCCGGACGGCCTGGCCGAGGCCTTCGCCGGTGCTGAGCGTCTGGCGCTGATCTCCATGCCCTTCGTGGGCGCCAAGCGGCAGAATGCCCACAAGAACGTGGTGGACGCTGCCAAGCAGGCCGGTGTGAAGCAGATTGTTTACACCTCTCTGGTGAACGCGGGCGACGAGACCAACCCCAGCGTGGAAAAGAAGGACCACATCTACACCGAGGAGTACATCAAGCAGGCCGGTCTGGATTACATCTTCCTGCGCAACTCCCAGTATGCCGAGGCCATGATCACCAACTACTTCACCTATGTGAAGCTGGACGGCGTGCTCAAGAACAGCCAGGGCGACGGCAAGATGGCTTACATCTCCCGCAAGGACTGCGCCAAGGCGGTTGCCTATGCGCTGCATCGCGGTGCGGAATACAGCCACGCCACTCTGGACATCAACGGTCCCGAGCTGATGACCATTTCCCAGTTCATCGAATACGGCAACCAGGCCACCGGCAACAGTGTGCGCTATCAGGAGATCACCGACGAAGAGAACTACCAGATTTTCGACGCCATGGGTGTACCCCGCACCACCGACGGCGTGTTCAAGAAAGACAGCGAGGCTCCCTTCTCTTCGGACGGCATGGTAACCTTTGCTCAGGCCATCCGGGAAGGCAAGATGGATACCTTCACCGACGACTACAAGAAGCTGACCGGCCAGGACCCCATGACGGTGCTGTACATGTTCCAGCATTCCGATGAGTTCCAGATCGGCGAGCGTCATTCCGAGGACAACTGATTGCTTCCAAGCAGATAAAATGCCTCGGCTCTTTATCAAGAGCCGAGGCATTTTTTGTGAAAAACG
>DXDW01000007.1 GCA_019115305.1 Candidatus Anaerofilum excrementigallinarum | reverse complement strand
TTTGACAAAAATGCATCAAAGCGCCCTTTGAACAGTTGACGAATTAGGCATGAATAGTTTAAAATATAGGCAACGCCAAAATTCTATGCAGGAAACAGGAGTGTTCAGCTATGTTCGTAAAAGAAGTTACCGTTGAAAATCAGGTGGGCCTGCATGCCCGTCCCGCTACCTTCTTTATCCAGAAGGCCAATGAGTTCAAATCCTCCATTTGGGTGGAAAAAGAAGAGCGTCGTGTCAACGCTAAGAGTCTGCTGGGTGTGCTGAGCCTGGGTATCGTGGGCGGCACCACCATCCGGGTCATCGCCGATGGTCCCGACGAGCAGGCCGCCGTAGAGGGCCTGATCAAGCTGGTAAATTCCGGCTTTACCGAGTAAGCACTGCTGTACAAGCTGCCCGGCCAGACACAGGCCGGGCAGTTTTTTTGCTTTTTTTCACCCGGCGCCGGAATCAAACGGCGCCTTGGCGGAGATGCTAGTATCACTATGACCAAACAAGAACTGTATCAAAAAGCCTGTGCGCTGCCCCTGCTGCCCGGGGTCTACATCATCCGGGACAAGAGCGGCGAAATCATCTATATCGGCAAGGCCAAGCGGCTGCGCACCCGGGTATCCCAGTATTTCCGGGAAGGGGTCCCCCACGACGCCAAGGTCACCCAGATGATCCGCCATGCCTTCGAGTTCGACGTCATCGTCACCACCAGCGAGTTCGAGGCCCTGGTGCTGGAGGCCAGCCAGATCAAGACCCACACCCCCAAATACAATATCCTGCTCAAGGACGACAAGGGGTACAGCTATGTCCGGGTCAGCCCCGGCCCCTGGCGGCGGATCACCGCGGCTCTGCAGAAGGAGGAGGACGGCGCCGAATATCTGGGTCCCTACACCTCCAGCTTTGCGGTGCGGGAGATGGTGGAGACCGCCAATATCTCCTTCCGGCTGCCCACCTGTGACCGGCGGTTTCCTGCCGATTTCCGCAAGGGCCGCCCCTGTCTCAACGCCCATATCGGGCGCTGCATGGCGGTTTGCACCGGCAAGATCCCGCTGGAGCAGTACGAGGAGAGCGTGGAGGGGGCTCTGCGGATGATCCGTCTGGGCAAATCCGAGATCCTCAAAAGCCTGCGCCAGCGGATGGAGGACGCCGCCGAGCGGCTGGATTTTGAAAAGGCCGCTTTGCTGCGGGACCAGATCGCTGCCATCGAGCGGGTGATGCCGGGCCAGCGGGTGGTCACCGAGGACGACAAGGAGCAGGACGTCATCGCCTTTGCCGGAGCCGCCGGTGGGGTGTGCGCCGCCATTCTGCGGTTCCGCCAGGGCAAACTCCAGGACAAAAAGGAGTTTTTGTTCCGGGATACCCCCAGCATCGACACCTTGCGGGAGGAATTTCTGCCCCGGTATTATCTGTCGGCCGGGGAACTGCCTCCCCGGGTCATCGCCGTGGATGCGCCCCTGCCCGACCAGGATCTGCTGGCCGAGGCCCTCACCAAGGCCCGGGGCAGCAAGGTGCGCATCTATACCCCCGAGCGGGGCGACAACGCCCGGCTGGTGCAGATGGCCTATGTCAACGCCGTGGAGCGGCTGGCCCGGGAGGGCGGCCGCAGCGGCATTGACCGGGCCGGCCGTCTGCTGGACGAGACCGCCCATGTGCTGGGGCTGGAACAGCCGCCCCACATCATCGAAAGCTACGATATCTCCAACTGGGGCGACGGCACCAGTGTGGCGGGCATGGTGGTGTTTGAGGACGGCAAGCCCAAAAAGAGCGGCTACCGCAAATTCCGCATCCAGTCGGTGACCGGCACCGACGACTACGCCAGCATGGCCGAGGCCCTCTCCCGCCGGGCCGCCGAGTACGAAAAGGGAACGGCGGGGCAGTTTGGCCAAAAGCCCGACCTGATTCTGCTGGACGGCGGCAAGGGCCAGGTGAGCGCAGTAAAAGCGGTTCTGGCCGGCACCGCTTTGGCGGATGTGCCCTTGTTCGGCATGGTGAAGGACGACCACCACCGCACCCGGGCCATCGTCACCGCCGAGGGCGGAGAGATCGCCATTTCCATGCACCGGGGCATCTTCACCTTCATCACCTCCATCCAGGACGAGGTGCACCGGTTTTCCATCCAGTACCAGCGCCAGAGCCAGAAGAAAAAGTCCTATGCCTCCAGCCTCACCCGCATCCCCGGCGTGGGGCCCTCCACCGCCAAGGCGCTGCTGGCGGCTTTCCGGTCGGTGGGGGGCGTGCGGCAGGCCACGCTGGAGGAGCTTTGCGCCGCCAAAGGGGTGAACCGCCGGGCCGCCGAGGCGGTCTGGAAGGAATTTCACCCCGCGTCCTCCCAGGCCGAGGAATAGGCCGCACAGCAGGACGTATTTTGCCCAAATGCACCCAGAGAAGGGCATAAACCCCAAAAATCTCTCTGGATTGCGCTTGACAAAGACAGGGGAAACCACCATAATAAAGCAATAGCCAAAAAACCAGGAGGGAAAAAGCCCATGCGAGTCATCGCCGGAAGCGCAAGAGGAACCAAACTCACCACTTTGCCGGGTGAGGAGATCACCAGGCCTACCATCGACCGGGTGAAGGAAGCCATGTTCAGCGCGGTGCAGTTCCAGCTGCCCGGTGCCAATGTGCTGGACCTGTTTGCGGGAAGCGGACAGCTGGGCATCGAAGCCCTCAGCCGGGGCGCCCGCCGCTGCCTGTTCTGCGACCAGGACGCCGCCGCGGCCGCCGTGGTCCAGGCCAACTGCCGGGCGGCCGGAGTGTTTGCCGACAGCAAGGTGGTGCGCATGGAGGCCTCCGCTCTGCTGGCTGCCACCAAGGAGCGGTTTGACCTGGTCCTGCTGGACCCGCCCTACCGACATGGGATTCTGCAGCAGATCCTGCCGGCAGTGGCCCGGGTCACCCAGCCCGGGGGCATTGTGCTCTGCGAAAGCGAGCTGGAAGCCCAGCTGCCCGACGAGGTGGAGGGGCTGGTGCTGCAAAAGCAGTATAAGTACGGCACCGTGCGGGTAAGCCGGTACCAGAAACAGGACGAGGAGGACGAGGCATGAGGATCGCCATCTGTCCGGGCAGCTTTGACCCGGTCACTTTGGGACATTTGGACATCATCCGCCGGGCCACGCCCCTGTTCGATCAGGTGATCGTGGCGGTGACGGTGAACCCCAACAAGACCCCCACCTTTTCCCCCGAAGAGCGGCTGGATTTTCTCCGCCGCTGCACCCGGGACATCCCCAACGTGGTGGTGGACCGGTGCGACGGGCTGCTGGCCGACTATGCCCGCAGCAAGGGCGCCTGCGCGCTGCTCAAGGGTCTGCGGGCGGTGACCGATTTTGAATACGAATTCCAGATGGCGCTGATCAACAAAAAGCTCAACCCCGAGCTGGAGACCATGTTCATGACCACCAGCAGCGCCTATATGTATCTGTCCTCCTCCGCCGTGCGGCAGGTCGCCGGCTATGGCGGAGATATTTCCGAATTTGTGCCTGCCCAGATCCTGCAGGATGTGATGGGCCGCTTTACCAGTGAAAGGAGCGAGGAGAAATGAACGAAAATGTCAACGAGCTGCTCAATATGATCGACGAGGCGATGGAAGAAGGCCGCAAGGTGCCCTTTATGGAAAGCCAGCGCATCGTGGACATCGAGGCCGTACATGAGATCCTGGACGAGATCCGCCGCGCTTTGCCCGACGAGATCCGCCAGGCCAAAAACATCGTCAACGACCGTTCCAGCATCATCGCCAAGGCCAAAGAGGAGGCCGAGGTGATCATCCGCCGGGCCGAGGAGCGGGCCCAGGTGCTGGTGAGCGAGGAGCAGATCACCCGGGCCGCCCAGGCCAAGGCCACCGAGATCCTCTCGGCTGCCCAGAGCGAGGCGCGGCAGATGCGCAACAGCATCACCGACTTCTGCGACGGCAAGCTCAAGCATCTGGAGGAGGAGCTGGCCCACACCGCCGCCGACATGAAGACCCTGCGGGGCAGTCTGCGCCAGAAGAACGGCTAAAAATCCCTTTTCCTGCAAAGCACAGTCTTTTTCACCGGATATGGAGGAAAAAGACTGTGCTTTTTTGCTTTTATGCCCAAAAATTGATCTGTTTTAACACAGTTGAATTCCAAAAAATGGAAGCATTTTTCATATTTTTAACCGTCCTTTTACTTGCAATTCTCTAAACATAGGGTATAATTAAAACCATACAGTGGGTAATAGTAGTGTATTGTGGCTTGTAGTGGGGAGAAATCCCAGACTAGCCCAATCAAGTGGGGAAAGGGGGCGGCCCGGGATGCTGATCGGTGAATACGATTACGCCATCGACGAAAAGGGCCGGCTGAACTTTCCCGCCAAGTTCCGGGAGGAAATGGGCGGTACTTTTATCGTTACCCGCTGGCTGGAGGAGTGTCTCATCGCCTTTCCCAAGAGCAAATGGGAAGAGGTGTTCAGCGCCCTGATGGCAAGCGGACTGGCCGCCGGACGGGTGGCCCGGCGCTTTTTGCTGTCGGGCGCCGTGGAGGTAACGCCGGACAAGCAGGGGCGTATCCTCATCCCCCAGGCACTGCGGGACCACGCGGGCCTGGTGAAGGAAGTGAGCATTCTGGGTTCCGATCCCTATGTGGAGATCTGGGACACCGAGGCATGGCGCAGAGAGTGCGCCAAAATGAGCAACGACGAGATCGCCCAGGCCATGGAAAAACTGGGCATCTGACACTAAGGGGGAAACGGGAATGGAATTCAGTCATCTTCCGGTGCTGCTGGAGGAATGCCTGGAAGGGCTGGCCATCCGGCCCGATGGCATCTATCTGGACGGCACCGCCGGGGGCGCGGGCCATTCCCGGGAAATTGCCAAACGGCTCACCACCGGGCATCTCTACTCTCTGGACCAGGACCCTGACGCGATCGTCACCGCCACAGGGCGGCTGGAAGGGCTGCCGGCCACGGTGATCCAGTCCAACTTCCGCAACGCCCGGGCGGCTCTGGCCGGGGTGGGGGTGTCCCAGATCGACGGCGCACTGCTGGATCTGGGGGTATCCTCCCACCAGCTGGACACCGCCGAGCGGGGATTCAGCTATCTGGCCGACGCGCCTCTGGATATGCGCATGAGCCAGAGCGGCCCCACCGCTGCGGATCTGGTCAACACCGCCTCCCGGGAGGAGCTGGCCCGCATCCTGCGGGAGTATGGCGAGGAGCCCTTCGCCTGGGCCATCGCCGGGCGCATCGTCCACCAGCGGGAGGACAAGCCCTTTGCCACCACCGGGCAGCTGGCGGCCGCCGTGGCTTCGGCGGTTCCCGCAGCCGTGCGCCGCAAGGACAAAAACCCCGCCCGCCGCACCTTCCAGGCCATCCGCATCGCCGTCAACGGCGAGCTGGACGCTTTGAGAGAGGGCCTGGACGAGATCTTTGATCTGCTGGCCCCGGGAGGAAGGTTCTGCATCATCACCTTCCATTCTCTGGAGGACCGGGTGGTCAAGCAGCGGTTCCGCCAGTGGGCCACCGCCTGCACCTGCCCGCCCGAGCTGCCGGTCTGCGTCTGCGGCGGCAAAGCGAAGGCGAAGCTAATCAACAAAAAGCCCATCGAAGCGGGGCAGGAAGAACTGCAGAACAACCGCCGCAGCCGTTCGGCCCGGCTTCGTGTACTGGAAAAGCTGTGATCGCCCCCGGGCGGGTCACGGCAGTCTTGGATAAAGAGGGGAGGTCGCCTGTTTATGGCACAGACGGCACATCAATATAATTTCGACCATTTTGAAGACCATGTCCAGGTGACGCCCCGCCGCAGACAGCGCACCCGGGTGAGCCGCTACGCGGCGGGCATGCGCTGGATCAGCAAGATCGCCGCCGCGGCTCTGATGCTGGCCATGGTGCTGAGCCTGCTGCTCAGCCAGGCCCAGGTCACCGAGCTGACGGGGGATGTGCAGAGCACCCAGGCCGATCTGGAAAACGCCCGCAGCACCTACGCCTATCTTTCCGGCCAGCTGGATGAGCGCAGCAGCCTGAACAACATCGAGGCCCAGGCCGCTGCCCTGGGGCTGGTAAAGATGGACCGCAGCCAGATAAGCTATGTTACCCTTCAGACCGAAAGCCGCATCGAACTGCCGGA
This sequence comes from Candidatus Anaerofilum excrementigallinarum, assembly GCA_019115305.1. Lineage (GTDB taxonomy): Bacteria > Bacillota > Clostridia > Oscillospirales > Ruminococcaceae > Anaerofilum > Anaerofilum excrementigallinarum. The sequence goes on along the minus strand of DXDW01000007.1, from coordinate 12,345 downwards.
AAGCGAAGCGGGAAAGCTGTTTGAAGAAATGAATACCGGCATGCTGAGTATTTTTGAATATCTCGTTCCGTGACCTGCCTGCCGGCAGGAAAACCGGAATCACAAGGCTGTCGTGCCGTCCCGTACCGGGATGTGGGGCGGCCTTGCTTTTGTTTTGGGGCCTGAAAGACCCCAAGGAAAGGAAACAAGATGGAGAGGCAATCCAAAAAACCGCGCAGTCCGCGGAAAGGCAAACCGTACAGCATCCGGGCCCGGATGATTTTTCTGGGGGTGCTGGTGCTGGGGGTGGGTTTCGGCGCCCTGGTGGCCAAGCTGTACCAGCTGCAGATCGTCCGGGGCAACGAGCTGAAAACCGCCGCCAATGCCCAGCAGGTAAAAGACACCGTGCTGGAACCCTTGCGGGGCAGCATCCTGGACTCCCAGGGCCGGGTCCTGGCCCGCAGTTCGGTGGTGTGGGATGTGGAGGCCAGCCCCTATGTGATCGGCTCCCGGGACGAAAACGTGGAGCAGGACGAGCTGGCTTCCAAGCTGGCCGCCGAGCTGGCGCCCATTCTTGGGGTGGACGAGCAGGAGCTGTTTGAAAAGCTCAGCGACTACGACAGCACCTACAAGGTACTGGCCCGGCGGGTGGACAAGCCGGTGTACGACCAGGTGGAAAAGATCCGCCAGGACTACGGCCTGGGCCAGGGAATCTCCTTTACCAGCTCCACCCGGCGGGAATATCCCTACGGCAATTTCATGTCCAGCGTGCTGGGCTTTGTGAACAGCAGCGGCCACGGCACCATCACCGGCGTGGAGGTTTCCTACGACGAACAGCTGGCCGGCGTGGAAGGCCGGCGCATCTCGGCCCGCACCCGTCTGGACGGGGAAATGGCCACAGACAGCGCGGTGGTCTATCCCGCCGAGGACGGCTATGATGTGGTGCTCACCATCGACGCCGATATCCAGGCCATTGTGGAAAAGAATCTCGTGGCGGCGGTGGAGGAGCACAATCCCAAAGACCGTGTCACCGCCATTGTGATGGACGTGAACACCGGCGCTATTCTGGCCATGGCTTCCAAGCCCGACTTTGACCCCAACCAGGCCGATGTGATCCTGGATACCGACCAGTACAACGCCATTATGGCCATCGAGAACGAGGAGGAGCGGGAGAAGGCTCTGGGCGACGCCCGCAGCATTCTGTGGCGCAACAAGGCCATCAGCGAACTGTACGACCCCGGCAGCGTATTCAAAACCATCACCGCCTCGGCGGCTCTGGATGCCGGCGTCATCACCGGCAATACCACGGTGCTCTGTAACCGCACCTACGATGTGCTGGGCCAGCACTACACCTGCTTCCAGGGTGCCAGCCACGGAGTGGAAACGGTGGCGGACATCCTGAAAAACAGCTGTAACGTGGGTACCATCCAGCTGGCTTTGAAGCTGGGTGTGAAGCAGTTTTCCAGCTATTTCAATGCCTACGGTCTCACCGGCCCCACCGGCATCGATCTGCCCAACGAGGCCCAGAGCCTCTACCACGAAGAGGAGAACATGACTTTGGTAAACCTGGCCAGCAGCAGCTTCGGCCAGTCCATCGGCATCACCCCCATCCAGATGATCACCGCCGCCTCCGCTGTGGTCAACGGCGGCAAGCTGGTCACCCCCCATGTGGTGGACCGTGTACAGGACCAGAACGGCAATGTGGTGGAGGAGATCGGCACCAACGTCAAGCGCCAGGTGATCAGCGAGGAAGTGTCCGAACAGATGCGCGGCTACCTGGAGCGGGTGGTCACCGGCGACGCCAGCGACAACTACTATTCCAGCGCCCGGTATGCCAGCGTCTACGGCTACCGCATCGGCGGCAAATCCGGTACCAGTGATAACCTGGACAACACCGAGGGCTTTGTATCCAGCTTTTTGGGCGTAGCCCCCATCAACGATCCCGAGATCGCCGTTCTGGTGGTGGTGGACGATCCCCAGAGCTGGACCGACCTCACCACCTATATCTCCATTCCCGTTGCCGGCAACATCCTGCAGGAAATCATGCCCCTGCTGGGCATTCAGCCGGAATACACCGAGGCCCAGCTGGCCGAGACCGAGATCAAGGTTCCCAACGTGTCCAGCGGCAACCTCAGCCATCTGTCGGTGGCCCGGGCGGAGCTCAACCGCACCGGCTTCACCTACCGCATCATCGGCAACGGCAATATGGTGCTGCACCAGTTCCCCCAGTCGGGCGAAATCCCCCGGGGCAGCTGCGTCTACCTCTACACCGAGACCACCGAGGACAGCCTGGTGACGGTGCCCGACTTTACCGGCCTTTCCGCCGAGCAGGCCAAGCAGGTGGCCCAGAGCAGCTATCTGAACCTGCGGCTGGAAGGGGACAGCGGCACCATCACATCCCAGGATGTGGCGGCGGGCACCCAGGTGCCCATGGGCAAGGTGATCACCGCCACCCTCACCGCCGCGGAACAGCCGGCGGAGCAGCCCGCCGAATAACCCGCTTTTTTCGGCTGTCTGCCAGGGGCCGGCCCGTATGAATGCCGGCCCGATGCCATACACTGGCACTGTCAGACTGCGCCGTTATTGCAGTATTGAACTGTTGAAGGAGGAGCCAGATATGCAGAAAATTTCCGCCCGTGCCCTGCTTGCCGGGCTCAAGGAGATCCCCGAAGGGGAGGATACCCAGGTGACCACCGTGGTCGCCGACAGCCGCCGGCTGCTGCCGGGCTGCGTCTTTGTCTGCTTCAAGGGCGCCCGGGCCGACGGCCACGATTTCGCCGCCCTGGCCATCCAGCGGGATGCCGCCTTTGTGGTGGCCGAGCATCCGGTGGAGGGAGTGCCGGAAAAGCAGCTGGTGCTGGTGGATTCCACCCTCCATGCCATGGTGACCATGGCCGCCAACTACCGGGCTCAGTTTTCCCCGGTGGTGGTGGGCGTCACCGGCAGCGTGGGCAAAACCACCACCAAGGAGTTCTGCTACGCCGTCTTTTCGGATTTTGGCGAGACGCTGAAAACCGAGGGCAACCAGAACAACGAGATCGGCATGCCCAACACCCTGTTCCGGCTGGAGGATTCCACCCGGTATGCCGTGGTGGAGATGGGCATGAGCGCCTTGGGTGAGATCAGCCGCCTCACCCGGGCCGCCCGGCCTTCGGTGGGCATCATCACCTGCATCGGAGTATCCCATCTCGAACACCTGGGCAGCCGGGAGAATATCCTGAAGGCGAAGCTGGAGCTGTGCGAAGGCATGGAGCCGGGTTCGCCCCTGGTCCTCAACGCCGACGACGAATACCTCTGGGGCGCTCAGCTGCCCGGCCATGTGCGGCCGGTTTGGGTGGGCCTGTATAACCAAAAGGCCGACATCCGGGCCGAGGAGATCCGCACCATGCCCCGGGGCACTGCCTTTGTCATCTGCCACCAGGGCCATCGGCTCCCGGCCTTTATCCCCACGGTGGGACGGCACAACGTCTACAACGCCCTGCTGGCCTACGGCGCCGCCACGGCCCTGGGGCTCAGCCCCGCCCGGGCCGCTGCGGCTCTGGAGCGGTACGAAACCACCGGTATGCGCCAGCGTCTGGTGCAGGCGGGGGATGTGACCGTGATGGAGGACTGCTACAACGCCAGCCCCGACAGCATGCGGGCGGCCTTTGCGGCCATGGCCGAGCTGCCCGCCGCCCGCCGCTGCGCGCTGCTGGGTGATATGCTGGAACTGGGCCAGGTGAGCGAGGAAGCCCACCGCCAGGCCGGCCGTCTGGCCGCCGAGGCAGGAGTGGCGCTGCTGGTGTGCTACGGCCCCCAGAGTGCCCTGACTGCCGAAGAAGCCCGCCGGGCGGGGGTGGAACAGGTGTTCCACTGCGATACCCCCGACCAGGCCGCCGAGGTTTTGCAGCAGCAGCTGCGGGCCGGAGACCTGCTGCTGGCAAAGGCCAGCCGCAGCATGAAGCTGGAGGATATCCTGCAAAAGTATTATCAGATGACGGGCACGGCCGACCGGTGACGCCGGACAGCTGGCCCGACGGGAGGAGCTGATCGAACCGTGACACCTCGTTTTGCACTGCTCACGGCGGCGGTGGGGGCCATGCTGCTCACCGCCCTGCTGGGCATTGTGTTTGTGCCGCTGCTGCGCCGGATGGGCTGTCAGCAGCCCATCAAGACCCAAGGCCCTGCCTGGCACGCCAAAAAAGCGGGCACCCCCACCATGGGAGGCCTTATGCTGATGCTGGGCAGTCTGCTGGCGGTTTTGGCGGCTTACCTGCCCATCCATATGCAGACGGCCGAGATGTCCGGTTCGGCCTGGCAGCAGTCGACCCGGGGGCTGGCTCTGGCGGCAGGCTATGCTGCGGCCAACGGCGCCGTGGGCTTTGCCGACGACTGCATCAAGGTGTTCCGCAAAGACAACCGGGGCCTGCCCGCCTGGGCCAAGCTGCTGCTGCAGCTGGTGCTGGCGGCGGGGCTGCTGGCGGCGCTCCAGACCATGGGGGCGCTCAGCACTTTGGTGCAGCTGCCGGGGATCGGCTGGGTGGATCTGGGCTGGGCCTTTTATCCCCTGAGCTATCTGCTCATGGTGGGCATCACCAACGCCGTGAACCTCACCGACGGGGTGGACGGCCTGGCCGGCGGTGTCACCTTTATGGTGATGCTGGGCTTTCTGGCCCTCACATCTTTGCTGGGCTGGTTTGATCTCAGCCTCTTTGCCGGGGCTCTGGCCGGCGCCTGCGCGGGATTTCTGGCCTGGAACTTCCCGCCGGCCCGCATCTTTATGGGGGACACCGGCAGTTTGTATCTGGGGGGCGCGGTAGTGGCCCTGGCCTACTGCATGGGCCGGCCCGAGCTGCTTCTGGTGCTGGGGCTGGTGTACATTGTGGAGGCGGCCAGTGTGCTGCTGCAGCTGGTATGGTTCCGGATTACCAAAGGAAAACGACTGCTGAAAATGAGCCCCCTGCACCATCACCTGGAGCTGTGCGGCTGGAGCGAAAGCCGCATCACCTGCGTGTTCAGCGCCGCGGCGCTGGTCTGCGTGGGACTTACCTTTGTATTTGTATATATGGGCTGATGGCCCGGGAAACCATAGAAAAGAAGAAGGAGAAGGGAAATTGGCCAAGAAACGGGTCCGGCGCAGGCCGGAAACAGGAGAGGAGAGAGGGCCTCTGGTCTATTCCGCAGGGGCTCCGCCCATGGACCGCATTTTGATGGGCAGTGTGCTGGTGCTGCTGCTGTTCGGGCTGGTGATGCTGTTCAGCGCCAGCTATGCGGCGGGCTATTACCAGCACGAGGACAGCTTTTATTTTATCCGCAGCCAGGTCAAGTTTGCATTTTGGGGCGTCATCGCCATGTTTTTAGCCAGCCGGGTGAACCACCGCTGGATAGGGGCTTTCTGCTGGATAATATATGTAGGTGCCCTGGTGCTGCTGGTGGGCGTGTTCTTCTGTACGCCCCCCGAGGGCCTGGAGGAGTTTCACCGCTGGTTTTCTGTCGGCGGATTTTCCTTTCAGCCCAGCGAGATCGCCAAGTTTTCCATTGCGGTGTCCTGCGCTTGGCTGGGTGTGAAATACCAGAGCCGCATCCGCAGCCCGATCTTTACGCCGCCCAAAAAGCCGCTGCGCAAGCTGTGGCAGCGGGCGCTGTACCCGGTGTGGTGCATTGTCCGCAACCTGTGGTACAATGTGGGGGTGTTTCTGGTGGTGCTGGCTCCCATGGCGGTGCTGATCTACAAGGAGCCCCATCTGTCGGCCACCGTCATCATGATCTGCATTACCGCCATTGTGCTGTTTGCGGCGGGAGCCAACTGGCTCTGGTGCGGCATGGCTCTGGTGGGGGGCACGGTGGGCATCGGCAGCCTGAGCCTGTTCCTTGACAAGATCATCCCCCTGCTGCCGGAACATGCCCAGTCCCGTCTGCTGCTCTGGTCGGACCCCTTCCGGGACGCTCTGGGAGACGGCATGCAGACGGTGCAGGGACTCTACGCCATCGGTTCCGGCGGCCTCACTGGTCTGGGCATCGGCGCTTCCCGGCAGAAGCATCTGTGGGTGCCCGAGCCCTACAATGACTTTATTTTTTCCATCATCTGCGAGGAGCTGGGCTTTATCGGCGCTCTGGTGATTCTGGCCCTGTTCGGCCTGCTGATCATCCGGGGCTTTCTGGTGGCGGCCCGCTGCAGCGACCGCTTCGGCAGCCTGCTGGCCGCCGGCATCACCGGCCAGATCGCCGTGCAGGTCTTTTTCAACATCGGCGTGGTCACCGGTCTGCTTCCCAATACCGGCATCAGCCTGCCCTTTTTCTCTTATGGCGGCACCAGTCTCATGATGCTGCTGGGAGAGATGGGGGTGCTGCTGTCCATCAGCCGTATGCGGGCTTCGCCTCGGCCGGAGAAGAAACCCCAGCCGGAACAGAAACCGGAAACTGCCGGTCCATCCACCAGCCAAACGAGGAGGGAAACCATATGAAGGTACTTATCGCGGCGGGCGGCACCGCCGGACACATCAATCCCGCCCTGGCCATTGCAGGCCGCATCAAAGCGGGATGCCCCGAAGCGGAGATCCATTTTGCAGGCCGGCGCAAGGGTATGGAATATGATCTGGTCACCCGGGCGGGGTATGCCTTTCACCACATCGAGGTGAACGGCATCCAGCGGAGCCTCACCCCCAAAAACATCGCCCGCAACATCGCGGCGGTGTGGCATCTGGCGCTGGCCATGCCCCGGGCAGGGGCCATGCTGCGGCAGCTGCAGCCTGACCTGGTGATCGGGGCGGGGGGCTATGTCAGCGGACCGGTGCTCCAGGCCGCCGCCCGGCGGGGTATCCCCACCGCCATCCACGAGCAGAACGCCTTTCCCGGGGTGACCAACAAGATCCTGGCCAAAGAGGTGGACGTGGTGTTTGCCGCCAGCGCCGCCGCCGTGGACCGGCTGGGCGCCCCTGACAAGACTTTGGTGGTAGGCAACCCGGTGCGCCCTGAAGTGTTCCGCCAGGATCGGGCCGCCGCCCGAAAGGCCCTGGGCGCCGGTGACCGGGTGGTGCTGCTGAGCTTCGGCGGCAGCCTGGGTGCCCGGCGAATCAACGAGGTGGTGGCCGATCTGGCCGCCTGGCACACCAAAAACCGTGATTTTCTCCATATTCACGCCACCGGCAGCCGGGGGGTGGAGCTGTTCCGCCGGCTGGGCCTGGAAAAGGGATTTGCCGGAGCCAAGCAGCTGCAGGTGAAGGAATATATCCAGGATATGCCCCGGATGCTGGCCGCCGCCGATCTGGTGATCAGCCGGGCAGGGGCCCTTACTTTGGCCGAGCTGGAGGCCGCCGGCCGGGCCGCCATCCTGATCCCCAGCCCTAACGTGGCGGAAAATCACCAGTACTACAACGCTCTGGAACTGGAAAAAGCCGGGGCCGCGGTGGTGGTGGTGGAAAAAGACCTCACCGGCGAAAAGCTGATCGAACTGGTGGATCGCCTTACCAGCCGCCCCGAAACTCTGGCCGAGATGGGCCAGAAGGCCCGCGCCCTGGCCCGGCCCGACAGCCTGGACCTGATCTGGGATCGGCTGTGCCAGCTGGTTCCGGCCCTGCAGGGCAAACATTGATCAAAAAGGAGGAAGCGCGCCATGGCTGAACGAAGAAAGGGTTCCCGGCCGCCGGAAAAACTCCGGTCTCGGCCTTCCTGCGATCCCCCTCTGCGCCGGGAAGCACCCGCTGACAGCCGGCCGCAAACGCCCCCTCGGCCCCCAAAAAACCGGGCCCAGCGCCGGGCCAAGGGCAAGCGCAGTTCGCCGCCCCCTTCCCGGCCCGGTGCCTACACCGGCCAGCGGGAGGAGATCGCCGAGCGCACCATCCGGCTGCGGAACAAACGGGCCCAGGGCCAGATGCGCCGCCGTCGCCGCCGCCGTCGTTTGATGCACGTGGCACTGGTCACCATCGGGCTTATCGCCTGTATGGTGTTTTCCCTCAAGGTGCTGTTTCAGGTGAACGGGGTCCGCATCGACCTGGGCGAGAGCAGCGTCTACTACCAACTGCCCCAGCTGGCGGCGGAGAGCAGCCCGGCCTCCGGCAGCCAGTCCCAGCCTGCCGACAGCGGCAGCCAGGCGGCATCTTCGGCCCCACCGGAAGAAACTCCCGTCCCCGAATCCCAGCCGGCCGCCGATTCGGCATCGGCACCCGGTTCCGCTGCCCAGTCCGCACCGGCATCCGATGCGGCCGAACCCGCCGACGGCACAGCCGACCAAGCGGCCGACACCGAGCCCCCGGCCGCCGGTGTGGGTGTGGCAGGAGTGGTCCGGGAGGATCAGCCGGCGCCTACCGAGCAGCCGGATTCTTCCGCAGCCCAAAGCGGCGCAGCCTCGTCGGCCTCCACCACACCGGCCACCCGGCAGGGGGCTACGGTGGTCCAGGCCGATTACCAGCTGCCCGATGTGAGCTATACCGTGGCCCAGGTGGTGGAGACCATGGGGGTATCTCTGGGAGACCACCTGCTGGAAATGGACCTGGAGGCCATGGCCCAGACTCTGGAGCAGCAGCTGCCCTGGCTGGAAAACGTCCGGGTGCGCTATCGGCTGCCCAACACTTTGGTGGTCCAGGCCGACCCGGCCCATCCCCGGTACGCGCTGGCTTCGGAAGACCAATGGGCCACTGTGAGCAGCCGGCTCAAGGTGCTGCAGCTGGACAGTCAGCAGCCTCAGGGGCTGGTGAGCCTGGATGCGGGCAAGGCCGCGGTACAGGTGGGACAGCAGCTGGTTCTGCAGACCGACCCCGAGCCGGTGGATGAGGCCGCGATTCTGGGCCAGGAGGACCTCTCCAATGAGGAGAAGACCGCAGCATTGGAAAAAGCCCGCCAGGAGGCCCAGACGGCAGCCCAGGAGGCTTCGAACCAGCGGATGGAAAGCCTGCGGCTGCTTTTGCAGACATTGGACAAGTGGAATCTGTCTGCAGACGTTACCTCGGTGACGGTGGCCGACGATATGGAGATGCAGTTCGGCTACCAGGGCCGCATTCAGGTGCTGGTGGGCACCTCCAACCAGCTGGATTACAAGATCCAGTTTTCCGCCGAGATCCTGGCCCATCAGCTCAGTGCCAGCGACCGGGGAACTCTGGATTCCAGCAATATCCTCTCCAGCGGAGAATTGCAGCCGGTGTTCAGCCGGGATATTTCCTGATGCGCAGGGCGCGTTCGGTTTTGCCTGCAAAGGCAAAGCCGGGCGCGCTTTTTGCTTGTCCTCGGCCCGGAATCCGCACACCCGGAAAAACCGGCGCATACCATAGGCAAGAACCGTTTGGGGGAAAGGGAGGAAAAGCCTATGGAAAAAGGATGGATCGCCGTGGCCGGGCAGGACGCCCGCCAGCAGGAGGCGGCAAAGGCCTTGGAACAGGCCGGGTGGCGGCTGACAGAGCCGGGAAGCAAGGCCCAGCTGCTGCTGCTGCCTATGCCGTTGCGGATGGAGGAGGAAGAGCTGACCGGCCTGCTGGCAAAGCTGCGGCCCGGCACGTTGGTGCTGGCGGGGGTGGTTGGTTCTCAGGCTGCGGCCCGGATAGAGAAAGCGGGCTGCCGGCTGGTGGACTACGCCCGGCGGGAGGAACTGGCTTTGGGCAACGCAGTGCCCACCGCCGAGGGCTGTTTGCAGCTGCTGCTGGCCGGGCGCAGCCGCACCCTCTGGGGCAGCCGGGTGGCCATCACCGGCTTCGGGCGCATTGCCCAGCTGGTGGCCCGGGATCTGGCGGCTTTGGGGGCCCGGCCTCTGGTGCTGGCCCGCAGCCCGGCCCAGCTTGCCCGGGCCGAAAGCTGGGGGCTGGACACCGCCCCTTTGGACCAGCTGGCCGACCGGGTAAAAGGGCTGGACTGCGCGGTGAACACCGTGCCGGCACTGCTGTTCACCCGCCAGGTACTGGCCGGCATGGAAAAGGGGGCGCTGGTGGTGGATCTGGCCAGCGCCCCCGGCGGGGCGGACCAACAGGCGGCCCAGGAGCTGGGGGTGCGGCTGGAATGGGCCACCGGTCTGCCGGCCCGCTGCGCCCCCCAGACAGCGGGGGAGATACTGGCCCGCACAGTGGAAGCCATCTGGAAGGAAAGGGGAGAAATGCAATGAAAGAGCTTACGGTGGTAGCCGCCATGTGCGGCAGTTTCTGCACCTTTGCCCAGGTGCTGCCCCAGTGGGAGCGTCTGGCAGGGCAGGGGGTCTGGCTGCGGCCGGTGATGAGCCAGGCGGCCGCCGGCACCGATACCCGGTTTGGCCGGGCCGACGACTGGAAAACCCGGCTGGAGCAGGCGGGCATCGCGCCGGTGATCACCACGGTGGACCAGGCGGAACCTCTGGGGCCCCAGAACATGGCCGACGCCATGGTCATCGCCCCCTGTACCGGTAATACCCTGGCAAAGCTGGCGGCCGGGATCGTGGACGGCCCGGTGACCATGGCGGCCAAGAGCATGCTGCGGGTGAATAAGCCGGTGGTGGTGGCCTTTTCCACCAACGACGGCCTGGCCGCCGCGGCCCAGAACATCGGCCGGCTGCTCAACACCCGCAATTTCTATTTCGTCCCCTTCGGACAGGACGATCCGGCCCACAAGCCCCACAGTTTGCAGGCGGATTTTTCTTTGCTGGGAGAGACTTTGCGCCAGGCCCTGGAAGGCAGGCAGATCCAGCCATTGCTGCGGCAAAAATGAAAAAATATCCTCTTTTATGCGCAAAAGTGCCCGGGGGCTGTTGTCCCCGGGCGCTGCTTTTTGGGTGCTTTATTGTTTGCGCATGGCTTGGCGCACCAGCTGCCGGAATTCGTCGGCGGTGGCGCAGTCCCGCAGCATCCGCTGCTGTTCTTCCTCGGGCAGACGGTCGAAAAATTCCCGCTCGGGCTGGGCTTCGGCCTCCTGCCAGACCGCCGGCAGAAAGGCCGCCGTGCCGGAGGAACCGCCCCCAAAGGGCAGAAATACCGGAATTGGGGTCTGGGGCTCCATCTCGCATCACCTCCCAAGGACAGTATTTGCGGCAGAGACCTTTTTATCCCCCGAAGCGCCGCATTTTACAAAAACTTTTCCCTTTTGGGCGGTTTTTGGTTGCGCAGAGATGGGGGTATCCAGTATAATGTATTTATATGCGGTATGACGCGGCGGCATTCTGTCCGCCGGCGCCGCCAAAAGAGGGAGGAAAGACAGGATGGAGAAAAAACCATTCCTTACACTGGAACAGGCCATGGCCATCGTGGAAGATGTGCCCACCCCGTTCCATATTTATGACGAAAAAGGCATCCGGGAAAACGCCCGCAAACTCAAGGCGGCCTTTGCCTGGAACCCCGGTTTCCGGGAATACTTCGCAGTGAAAGCCACCCCCAACCCCTATATCCTGAAGCTTCTGCAGGAGGAGGGCTGCGGTGTGGACTGCTCCAGCTACACCGAGCTGCTGATGAGCGAGGCCTGCGGTTTTACCGGCCACGACATCATGTTCTCTTCCAACGTCACCCCGGTGGAGGATATGAAGAAGGCCGCTGAGCTGGGGGCCATCATCAACCTGGACGACTACACCCATGTGGAGTTTCTCGACCGGGTGGCGGGCATCCCCGAGACCATCTGCTGCCGGTATAACCCCGGCGGAGATTTCACCATCGACAACGCCATTATGGACACTCCGGGCCAGGCCAAATACGGCATGACCAAGGAGCAGATGATCCAGGCCTACAAGGACCTGATGGCCAAGGGCGCCAAGCATTTCGGCATCCATGCCTTCCTGGCCAGCAACACCGTGGCCAACGAATACTATCCCAAGCTGGCCCGCATCCTGTTCCAGCTGGCGGTGGAGCTCCACGAAAAGACCGGCGCCCACATCGCCTTTGTGAACCTGTCGGGTGGCGTGGGCATTCCCTACCGTCCCGACCAGCAGGCCACCGACATTATGGCCGTGGGCGAAGGGGTGCGCAAGGCCTACGAGGAGGTGCTGGTGCCCGCCGGTATGGGGGATGTGTCCATCTACACCGAGCTGGGCCGGTTCATGCTGGCTCCCTACGGCCATCTGGTGGCCACTGTGCTGCACCAGAAGCACATTTACAAAGAATATCTGGGTCTGGACGCCTGCGCGGCCAACCTCATGCGCCCCGCTATGTACGGTGCTTACCACCATATCACCGTGCTGGGCAAGGAGGATCAGCCCTGCGACCATATCTATGACGTCACCGGCGGCCTGTGCGAAAACAACGACAAGTTCGCCGTAGACCGCCCCCTGCCCAAAACCGACATCGGCGATCTGGTGGTCATCCACGACACCGGCGCCCACGGTTTTGCCATGGGATACAACTACAACGGCAAGCTGCGCAGCGCCGAGGTGCTGCTCAAGGAGGACGGTAGCCACCAGCTCATCCGCCGGGCCGAGACTCCGGAGGATTATTTCGCCACCTTCGATTTCAC
>DXDW01000006.1 GCA_019115305.1 Candidatus Anaerofilum excrementigallinarum | reverse complement strand
TTTTTCACATTTCTTCACAGCTTTCCACACAGTTTTCCACATTGACAGCCGGCGGCCTGTCCCTTTATAATAATAGTTAGACAAATATCAAAATATAGAGGAGGCGCACCCCATGGCTTTTGACGACACCTGCAAGGCTCTGTCCGACCCCACCCGCCGGCAGATTTTGCAGCTGCTGCGCACCGGCAGCAAAAGCGCCGGGGAGATCGGCGAGCAGTTCGGGCTTACCGGCGCCACCATCAGCCACCATCTCAATGTGCTGAAAAACGCCGGGCTGGTCACCGACGAGCGGCGGGGCAAATACATTTATTATACCCTGGACACCTCGGTGGTGGAGGATCTGCTGGCCTGGCTGCTGCAGCTGCAGAAAGGAAACGACCATGAAGCATAAAGCCTTTTGGGAAACAATGCTGTGGATATGCGCGGCGCTGCCCCTGGCCGCCACCGCCGCCCTCTATCCCCTGCTGCCGGAAGTCATCCCCATCCACTGGAACGCATCCGGCGAGATCGACGGCTGGGGTCCCCGGTTCCAGGCCTTTATTCTGGCGGCCGTCTGCCTGGGCGTGAGCCTGCTGCTGCGGTTTTTGCCCCTGCTGGACCCCAAGCGAAACAGCTACCGGCAGTTTTCCCGGGGATATTTCGCCGTCCGGCTGGTCTGCGCGGCCTTCTTCTGCCTGATGCAGGGGGTGACTTTGGCCAGCGCCTTTCACCCGGCGGCTCTGCCTATCGACCGGCTGACCTTCGGCGGCATGGGGCTGGTGTTCTGCGTCATGGGGAATTTCATGCCCAAATTCAAGCACAACTACTTCTGCGGCATCCGCACCCCCTGGTCTCTGGCCAGCGAGGAAAACTGGTGGCGCACCCACCGTCTGGCAGGGCTGTTCTGGTTCTGGGGCGGGCTGGCCATCGCGGTGCTGGCGGTATTTCTGGGCGGCACGGCCCTCACTTTGGCGGCTGTGGTGGTGCTGTCGGTTGTAGGCCTGGTGCCGGTGGTGTATTCCTGGTGGCTGTGGCAGACCGGCCGCACCCGGTGATTTGAGCCACAGCGCACAGCCAAAAGGCCCCGCCGTCCGCAATTTTTGCGCGAAATGCCCAATTCTGCCCCACCGATTGATTTTACACGGCGGATGGAGTATACTGGGTGTTAGAAAAATAACGGGTTTTCCCCGTTACAAGATGCTTTTATGATTTTGGGAGGTAACGAACCATGCTGGTAAGCGCAACCGAAATGCTGAAAAAGGCCCGTGACGGCCACTATGCTGTGGGCCAGTTCAACATCAACAACCTGGAGTGGACCAAGGCCATCCTGCTCACCGCGCAGGAGCTGAACAGCCCTGTGATCCTGGGCGTGTCCGAGGGCGCCGGCAAGTACATGACCGGCTTCAAGACTGTCGCCGCTATGGTGGACGCCATGGTGGACAGCCTGGGCATCACCGTGCCTGTGGCCCTGCACCTGGACCATGGCAGCTACGAGGGCGCCAAGGCCTGCATCGAGGCCGGCTTCTCCTCCATCATGTTTGACGGCAGCCACTACCCCATCGACGAGAACGTTGCCAAGACCACCGAGCTGGTAGAGCTGGCCCACTCCAAGGGCATCTCCATCGAGGCTGAGGTTGGTTCCATCGGCGGCGAGGAAGACGGCGTCATCGGCGCCGGCGAAGTGGCCGATCCCGCCGAGTGCGCCAAGATCGCCAGCCTGGGCATCGACTTCCTGGCTGCCGGTATCGGCAACATCCACGGCAAATACCCCGCCAACTGGAAGGGCCTGGACTTCGAGGCTCTGGACAAGATCCACGCCGCCACCGACGGCATTCCCCTGGTTCTCCATGGCGGCACCGGCATCCCCGCCGAGATGATCAAGAAGGCCATCAGCCTGGGCGTTTCCAAGATCAACGTGAACACCGAGTGCCAGCTGTCCTTCGCCGCTGCTACCCGCGAGTACATCGAGGCCGGCAAGGACCTGCAGGGCAAGGGCTTCGATCCCCGCAAGCTGCTGGCTCCCGGCTTTGAGGCCATCAAGGCTACCGTCAAAGAGAAGATGGAGCTGTTCGGCAGCGTGAACAAGGCCTGATTTCGGTTTTAGGCAAAAAAATCATCCCTCATCGGAACCCCTTTCCGGGCCCGATGAGGGATTTTTTATTGTATGTTTTGGGCTATTTCAGAGGGAAAAGGGACCGGAATCCCGGTTGCGGCTGAATTTTTCCTCCAGCCGCCGCATCTGGATCAGCATTTCGTCCTCCGGCTGGCGGCTTTCCCGCCACAGCCGTTGCATCTTCCACTCGGCATACAGCCCGCAGACCAGATTCAGCAGGCTTTCCGCCGCCAGTATGCCGCCGATGAACCGGGTGGTGAGCACCGCCATGCCGAAGGGATGCAGCAGTACCAGCAGCCCCGCCGCCAAAGACAGCACCCCCGGCACCGCCAGGGCCCACCAGCGGTCGGCCCCCGCCCGGCGCAGCACAAAGGCCGCCCGCAGCCGGGCCAGGCCGTCCAGACCCACAAAAAAGCCGGCCACAAAGGGGAACAGAGAGGCGAAAGTGTCGGGCTGGAGCAGCAAAAAGATGCCCAGGCCCACGATCAGCAGCCCCGCCGCCAAAGAAAAGCCCGAGAAAAACAGCATATCCCGGCTGCGGAAATACAGCCGCACCGCTCCCACGCCCAGCAGCAAAATCACTGTCCCGACCGCATAGCCCGCTGCCCGCAGCAGCGCTCCCGGCCAGAACAGCAGCGCCAGCCCCATAAGCAGATAGAGGATGGACGTCCAGACAGCAGTTTTTTGCAGCAGTTTCATACAGCGCACCTCCCGTGTGCCCCTTGTCTCTTTTTTACAGTATATCGTATGGCTGTGAACAAACCATGTCCGCATTGTATTTTCTCTTTGTACAAGCCGGAAAATTTTTCTTTTTTCCT
>DXDW01000058.1 GCA_019115305.1 Candidatus Anaerofilum excrementigallinarum | reverse complement strand
ACAAAATTTGTAATTTTTTCATATTTTTATTCACCAGTTATGCTATAATAATGATATTCACAATATAATATTGTCAAGGAGGGGAAACTATGCCATCGAATCCTACCTATTCCGCCATTACGCCGGAGATTGAAAAACTGGCCCAGATCGCTCTGGACAACAGCACCATCGATCCGGAGGACTACACCCGCTACAACGTCAAGCGGGGTCTGCGCGACCTCAACGGCAAGGGCGTACTGGCCGGCCTGACCGAGATTGCCGATGTGCACGCCACCGAAACGCTGCCCGACGGTACCACCGTCCCCTGCGACGGCGAGCTGTACTACCGCGGCTACAACGTGCGGGACCTGGTACAGGGCTTTGTCAAGGACAAGCGCCCCGGCTTTGAGGAGACCGCCTATCTGCTGATGTTCGGGCATCTGCCCCAGCCCCAGCAGCTGGCCGACTTCCAGGCGCAGCTGGCCGGCTACCGCAGCCTGCCCAGCAACTTTGTGCGGGACGTGGTGCTCAAGGCACCCAGCCGGGATATGATGAACGCCCTGGCCCGCAGCATCCTGACTTTGGCCAGCTACGATGACAACCCCGACGACATCTCGCTGCCCAATGTGGTGCGCCAGTGCATCCAGCTCACCGCCGTGTTCCCCATGCTGGCAGTTTACAGCTACCAGGCCTACAGCTACTCGGTGGAGGGCAAGAGCCTGTTTATCCACGCCCCCGACGCCAATCTGTCCACCGCCGAAAACATCCTGCATCTGCTGCGCCCCGATTCCAAATACACGCCCCTGGAGGCCCGGCTGCTGGATCTGTGCCTGGTACTCCACGCCGAGCACGGCGGCGGCAACAACTCCACCTTCACCACCCATGTGGTCACCAGCTCCGGCACCGACACCTATTCCTGCATGGCGGCGGCTCTGGCCAGCCTGAAAGGCCCCCGCCACGGCGGCGCCAACCTCAAGGTGGTAAATATGTTCGAGGACCTCAAGGCCCATGTATCCGACTGGACCGACGAGGACGCCCTCACCGACTACCTGGACAAGCTGCTCTCCAAGGAGGGCTTTGACCACAGCGGCCTGATCTACGGCATGGGCCACGCGGTCTATTCCCTCAGCGACCCCCGCGCCCGCATCCTCAAGGGCTTTGTGGAAGCTCTTTCGGAGGAAAAGGGCATGGACGACGAATACCAGCTCTACAACCGGGTGGAGCGGCTGGCCGCCGACCTCATCAGCCGCAAGCGCAAGATCTACAAGGGCGTTTCGGCCAATGTGGACTTTTACAGCGGCTTCGTTTACCGGATGCTGGGCCTGCCCATGGAGCTGTTTACCCCCATCTTTGCCATCGCCCGTGTGTCCGGCTGGAGCGCCCACCGCATCGAGGAGCTCATCAACATGGGCAAGATCATCCGCCCTGCCTACCGCAACGTGTGCCCCCACAGGGACTACACCGAGCTTTCCGCCCGCTGATCGGGCCTGTATCTGTTTCTCCCGTTTGGCCAGCTTTTGCGCTTTTTGCTGGCCGGCGATGAGATACCCAGCCCGCCTTTCGGCTTTGCGCCGGAGGGCGGGCCCTTTTTTATGCAAAAATGCCCGGCTGCGGGCATTATGCCGCACAACCGGGCGCTGACGGCCCCATCTGACAGGACCGCTTTTGTTCTTTTATCCGGCGGTGGCCTGCAAACTGCGCAGCACCAGCTGCCCCTGGCTGCAATCCACCTCCAGCTCCTCCCCTTCCCGGGCGCTGCCATCCAGAATGGCGTCGGCCAGAGCCTGCTCCACCGCCGTCACCACCCGCCGGCGCAGACCCCGGGCGCCATATTCCGCCGTCTGCTCCTGCCGGGCCAGAAAGGCCGCCGCGGCGGCGGTATGCCGCAGATGATACCCCTGAGCCGCGGCCCGCTTTTCCAGCTGGCAGAGCAGCTTTTCGGCGATCTGCTCCAGCTGGTCCTGGTCCAGAGGATGGAACACCACGATCTCGTCCAGCCGTCCCAGCAATTCGGGACGGAAATATCCCTTTGCCTCGGCCAGCACCGCCCGGCGCACCGTCTCCTCCCGGGTGGTCTGGGCCGCAAAACCCAGGCTGCCCTTGTGCTCGGCCAGATGCCGGGCCCCCAGATTGCTGGTAAGAATGAGGATGGTGTTGGAAAAATCGGTGCGGCGGCCCGCAGAATCGGTGAGGGACCCTTCCTCCATGATTTGCAAAAGCAGGTTCTGGATATCCCCGTGGGCCTTCTCGATCTCGTCCAGCAGCACGATGGAATAGGGCCTCCGCCGCACCGCTTCGGTGAGCTGGCCTCCCTGGTCGTGGCCGATATATCCCGGAGGCGCTCCCAGCAGCCGGCTGACGCTGTGGGCCTCCATATATTCGCTCATATCAAACCGCAGCAGGGCCTTTTCGCTGCCGAACCAGCTTTCGGCCAAAGCCCGGGCCAGCTCGGTTTTGCCCACCCCGGTGGGCCCCAGAAACAGCAGCGCCCCCATGGGCCGCCCCGCTTCTCCCAGCCCGGTGCGGGCCCGGCGCACTGCCCCCGCCACGGCTTTCACTGCCTGCTGCTGCCCCACCACCCGGTCGGCCAGCCGCTGTTCCAGCTGGCGCAGCCGGCTGCACTGCTGCTCGCTCACCCGTTCGGCGGGTACCCCGCTGGCCCGGGACACCACCCGGGCGATGTCCTCGAGGGTGACCGTCTGCCCCTTTGGCAGACCGCCGCGCAGGGCCCGCAGATGCACGGCGGCCGCCGCCTCGTCCAGCAGGTCCACCGCTTTGTCGGGCAGCTGCCGCCCCGGCAGATACCGCACCGACAGCTCCACCGCCGCCGCCAAAGTCTGGGGCGGCAGCTGTACCTGGTGGTAGGCGGCATACCGGTCGGCCAGGCCCGCCAGAATAGCCTTGGCCTGGTCGGGGCTGGGTTCCTTCACCACCACCCGGCCAAACCGACGCTCCAGGGCGGCGTCCTTCTGGATGCAGCGGCGGTATTCATCCTCGGTGGTGGCTCCCAGCAGCTGCAGTTCTCCCCGGGCCAGAGCCGGTTTGAGGATGCCCGCCGCGTCGATGCTGCCCTCGGCGGCGCCGGCGCCCACGATGCTGTGGATCTCGTCGATAAAGAGGATGACGTTTTTCTCCCGGATCACCTCCTCCAGCACCGTTTTGAACCGCTCCTCAAAATCTCCCCGGTACTTGGTGCCGGCCACCATGCTGGTCATATCCAAAGACAGCACCCGCCGCCCCTGAAGCGGAGCCGGGGCCCGCCCCTGGGCGATGAGCTGGGCCAGGGCTTCGGCCAGAGCGGTTTTGCCCACCCCCGGCTCCCCCACCAGACAGGGGTTGTTTTTCTGCCGGCGGCAGAGGATCTCCACCATCCGCTCCAGCTCCTCCTCCCGCCCCAGCACCGGGTCCAGGCGGCCCTCCGCCGCCATGCGGGTAAGGTCCCGGCTGTACCGGTCGGCGGTGCGCTGGGCTTTGGCCGGCGGAACGGCAGCCCGCCCCTGCAGGGGCTCGGTGAGACAGCGGCATTCCCGGGCGGCGGCCGCCTGCTCCACCCCCATGGCCCGCAGAAAACCGGCGGCGCAGTTGGTCTCGTCTTCCAGAACCGCCCGCAGCAGATGCTGGGGCCCGGCCTGCCCCGTGGGGCTCACCCGGCCCAGCAGCATGGCCACCTCCAGGCATTGCCGAGCCTTGCCGGTGAAATCATCGGGGGTGAGCCGCACCGGCTCCCCGCAGCCCCGGCTGCACACCTGGGCCGCCAGGGCCGAATATCCCACCCGCCGCCGCAGCAGAAAGGCGCTGGCCTCTCCCTGGTCCTCCTTCAAAATCCCCAGCAGCAGATGACCGGTGTCGGCCGGTATATGGCCCCAGGCCCCCGCCAGCTGCAGCGCCGCCTGCACACACTGGATTGCCTGGGGGGTAAATCCTTTCATCCAGAGCATAAAACCCGCTCCCCTTCCCGCGGCCCCGGCCGCTTTTTTCTGTGTTGCCCTGCAAGTATAGGCCGGCGGCGGCGGTTTCATTCCGGGCAGGCGGGGCGCCAAAAAGGCTTTTCAAAAAAATTTTTGATTTTTTTAAAAATAACTCTTGACGACCCCCGCATTGTCTGCTATAATAAACGAGCGTCAGGGAGACAGACACGAAACACTCCGCTGACAAGCCCGTGGGGGTGTAGCTCACTTGGGAGAGCGCTTGAATGGCATTCAAGAGGTAAGGGGTTCGATCCCCCTCATCTCCACCACAAAGCACCAATCGAAAGATTGGTGCTTTTTTCTTGTTTTCTTCCGTTTTTTGCGGCGCAGACCAGTCCCCGTCCCCGGAACAGCGGTTTTATTTTTATCGAAAAACAAACAGGCGTCCCCCCGTCCCCTGCCATATGGCAAAGGGCGGCGGAGGCGCCTGTTTTGCTGTGTCTTGGGAAGGTTCAGGCCTGCCGCGTTTTCACCGGATGGTCCCGGCGCTCCTGGGTGAAGCCCTGGCCCCGCACCTCTTTGATCTGGGTGACGGTGATGAAGGCGTCGGGGTCCACCGAGTGGATCAGCTCCTTGGCGGCGTAGAGTTTGCGGGGCTGGATGACGCAGAGCACCCCTTTCTGGCGCTCCTCGGTGCAGCCGGTCTCGATCATCACCATAGTGGCGCCGGCCTGCAGCTCCACCAGGATCTTCTGGCGGATCTCCTCGTACTTGCTGGAAATGGCGAAAATCTGGATCTGGGACTGGCCCAGCAGCATCACCTGGTTGAGCAGGATGGTCTCCACCACCAGCAGCACGATGCCGTGGAGGATCTTTTCGGGATTGGAAAACAGCGCCTGACCGCCCAGAATCACGGTATCCACAATGTACACCAGCACCGACACCGGAATATGCAGCCACTTGTGCAGCACCAGGTTCACCACATCGGTGCCGCCGGTGGAGGCGCCCACCCGCAGCACCATGCCCACCGAGATGCCGATGAGCCCGCCTGCAAACAGGGCCGACAGCAGGCCGTCGGTGGTGAAGGAGTCAATGCCGGGAATGCGCTGGATCAGCCCCAGAAACACGGGATACAGCAAAGAGCTGCCGATGGTGGTGAGCACAAATTTTTTGCCCAGGGCAAAATACCCCAGCACCAGAGCCGAGATGTTCAGCACCAGCACATTGGCGGCCACGTCGGTGGAGAGGAAATGGTTGATGAGAATACCGATACCGGTGGCGCCCCCCATAATGATGTCGTTGGGGATGACAAACGCCGCGATGGCAAAGGCCAGGATGGCGTTGCCCGCCAGGATACTGAAACCGGTCCAGAGCATATTTCTGTATCGACTGCTTATATTTTTCACCATATTTTCCTCGCATCTCTTATATATTTGACTTCATTGTAGCAGGCAGGGGGGCGGCTTGTCCAGTATTGCCCCCTCCGGCGGCAAAAGAGGTGGCGTTTTGGTCCGGATTTGGTATAATAAAAGAAAAAATTCCCCGCCGGGCAGCCTTTTCCGCCCCGGCGGACAAAAGGAGAAATCCGCCATGATACGAGAGATATGCCGGGACCCTGTGCTGCTGGCAAAAAAATCCCTGCCCGCCTGCGCCGACGATCTGCCGGTGGCCGCCGATCTGCTGGAGACTTTGCTGGCCCACAAGGACGGCTGTGTGGGCATGGCCGCCAACATGATCGGTGTGCACAAGCGCATCATCGCCTTTGAAAACGAGGGCGGCTACACCGTAATGCTCAACCCCGAGATCATCAAAAAATCCGGCCCCTACCAGGCCGAGGAGGGGTGTCTGTCTTTGGACGGGGTGCGCAGCGCCCGGCGCTGGCAGACCATCAAGGTGCGCTACCAGAACGAAAAATTGCAGCTGCGGCTGAAAACCTTCACCGGCTGGACCGCCCAGATCATCCAGCACGAGATCGACCACTGCAACGGGATTCTCATTTGAAAGGAAGGATGACCATGTTTACCAATCGGGTGGCCGTTGTCACCGGCGCGGCCAAGGGCATCGGCAAAACCATTGCGGAGGAATTCCGCAAAGCCGGGGCCATCGTCTGCGGCATCGACCTGCTGCCAGGGTGCTATTTCACCGGGGACCTGGCCGACCAGCAGGTGCTGGAAGAGTTCGCCCGCCGGGTCATCCAGGACTATGGCCGGGTGGATTGCATCGTCCACAATGCCCTGCCACTGATGAAGGGGATCGACCAGTGCAGCTACGAGGAATTCAACTACGCTTTGCGGGTGGGGGTCACCGCCCCCTTCTACCTCACCAAGCTGCTGGTTCCCTATCTGGCGCCGGGGGCTTCCATCGTCAACATCTCCTCCTCCCGGGACCGGATGAGCCAGCCCCAGACCGAGAGCTACACCGCCGCCAAGGGAGGCATTGCGGCCCTCACCCACGCCCTGGCTGTGAGCCTGGCGGGCAAGGCCCGGGTAAACAGCATTTCTCCGGGCTGGATCGACACCGATTTCACCTCCTACACCGGCCCCGACGCCGACCAGCAGCCCGCCGGCCGGGTGGGCAATCCCCTGGACATCGCCAATATGGTGCTGTTTCTCTGCTCCGACAAGGCCGGGTTCATCACCGGGGAAAACATCTGCATCGACGGCGGCATGACCCGCCAGATGATCTACCACAACGATTTCGGCTGGAAACTGAAGGAGGAGACCCGCCCATGAAAACCGCAATCTGCTATCTCTCGGTCCACCACGGCAACACTTTGCAGCTGCTGCAGGCCATGGCCCAGGCGGAAAGCATAGATCTCATCGACCTGCGCACCCGGCAGACCGTGGACCTGACCGGCTACGACCGAGTGGGCTTTGCCTCGGGCATCTACGGCTTTGCCATGCACCAGGCCGTGCTGGACTTTGCCCGGCAGTATCTGCCCGCCGGCAAACCGGTGTTTTTTGTCTATACCTATGGCCTTACCAAGGGCACCGGCGCCAGCGAACTGAAAAAGCTGGCCGCCGAAAGGGGCTGTCCGGTGCTGGGCGAGTTCGGCTGCCGGGGCTACGACACCTTCGGGCCCTTCCGGCTGGTGGGAGGGCTGTCCAAGGGGCATCCCGACCAGCAGGATCTGGAGCAGGGCCAGGCGTTTATCCGCCGGCTGGCAGAAACATAAACCGCCGCACAAAAAAGCGCCGTCCGGTCCGACCGGGCGGCGCTTTGTGCACAGCGGGCAAAGGGGCGGGTTTATTCCCCGTCCATAAAGTTGAAGTCCTCTTTGTGGCGCTCCTTGAAGATGCGGAAGACTGCTTCCAGGACATCGTCGTCCTCCACGCCGGCGTAGCTCTCGCCGTCCTCGTCCTCCTCTTCCAGCTGCAGGATCACCACCTCGCCGGAATCGTCCTCGGCGGGCAGCAGAACCACATATTCCTTGTCCTCATAGATCACCAGATCCAAAAACTCAAAGGCCACGTCCTGGCCATCCTCATCCTGCAAAGTGATGATGTTGTCCAGTTCCATATTCATCTCGTCTTGCATGGTCGTTTCCTCCTTTGTGTGGGGATTTTGATATAAAGATAGCATCTGAAAGCCGGGTTTGCAAGGGGCATTCCCCACAATTCCAGGCGGCGAAGTGCGCCGGGAACTTTTTTGTGAGATAAACCAAAAAATACAGCCAATCCTTGTTGGATTGGCCAGCATACAGGGAGACGTTTTTTCTTTGGCCGCGCCTTGTGGGGACAAAAAAACAGAAGACCGCCGGCCTTGGCCGACAGCCCTCTGTTTGGATTCACCACTCCGACAGGAAGTGTGTTTCTGCTGAAAGGAAAGGATTACTCGCCCTTCTGAGCAGCGAAGCACTCGCTGCAGTAAACGGGACGATCCTCGTGGGGCTTGAAGGGAACCTTGCAAGCCTTGCCGCAGGAAGCGCAGACAGCGTCAAACATCTCGCGGGGAGCGCGGCCACCGGCCTTGCGGGCATCGCGGCAGGCTTTGCAGCGCTGGGGCTCGTTTTCGAAGCCCTTTTCTGCATAGAACTCCTGCTCACCGGCGGTGAACACGAATTCGTTGCCGCATTCTTTGCAGATCAGAGTTTTGTCCTGGAACATAATGGTATCTCCTCTTGGATAATATTTTGCCCGCGGAAGGATTCAAACCGACACCTTTGGCTTTACGACCAACGCTCTTGTTAAGCTACCTGGGGCATATATGGCGAGCGGAAATCCGCGCGCTGATAAAACAGCAAACCGGCGGGCGTCAGCCCCGTCCGGCTTTCAGCTTTCGCCGTACCCGCACCATGGCGTTTTCCACGGCCTTGGCGGGTTTCGCCAGCTTTTGGGCGATGGCGGCATAGCTGTATCCATCCAGAAACAACAGCAGCACCTGCTTTTCAAAGGCAGACAGCCGCGTATGGATGTTGTGCATAGCAAGATGGTATTCCTCGTTGCGAATGGCGATCTCTTCGGGGTCCTGTCCGGCGGCGGGCTGCTGTTCCAGCTCCACCGATTCGTTGAGCAGCTGGTGCTTTTTGCGTCCGGCGGCCCGGCGGGCGTCCCGAATGGCGTTTGCGATGCAGCGGCGGGCGTAGGGCTCGAAAGGCCCCTGGCCGGCGCGGTAGCTCTGTACAGCCCGCAGCAGGGCGATGAGCCCTTCCTGCACGGCGTCCTCGGCCTCCAGCCCGGGGCAGACCGCTTTGACGGCCTCGGCCCGGATACTGGGCAGCATCCGCGCGATAACAGCTGCCAGTGCCGTTTCGTCGCCTCTGGCGGCCTGGCAGATTTGGGAATTGGTGACTTCGGTTCCCACGCTACACTCCATCCATCCTGTTATTCTATTACATTTTACTGATTTTATTCCATTTTGTCAAGAATTTTTTAAAAATAAACTTCACTTTTTGTGAATTGTAACTATTCTGACACATCGCCTTTTTACCACAGACAGGGCTTGATTTTTGCCTGGGTTTATATTATAATAAAAAAACCGGTAATAATCAAGCCGATGTGGCGGAATGGCAGACGCAAACGACTCAAAATCGTTCGGGAAACCGTGTGGGTTCGAGTCCCACCATCGGCACCACATGGGAATGGACTGCGCTCCATTCAAAAAGCCC
>DXDW01000057.1 GCA_019115305.1 Candidatus Anaerofilum excrementigallinarum | reverse complement strand
CTTCCAGGGCCGCCCATCCTGTCATGCGCTCAGCAAAAGGAGAATGACTATGGAACTTCTGCAGCTCAAGCCCGGTTTTTACTTTACCGGCGCACTGGACCCGGATCTGCGGGTCTTTGACGTAATCATGTACACCGAGTTCGGTACCACCTACAATTCCTATGTGCTCAAAACGGCAAACCACACCGTACTGTTCGAGACCGCCAAGGTCAAGTGTCTGGACAGCTGGCTGGAAAAGGTGCGGGCCATCACCCCTATTGAGCAGGTGGATTATCTGGTAGTCAGCCACACCGAACCGGACCACAGCGGCAGTGTGGAAAAACTGCTGGAACTGAACCCCCGCATCAAGATCGTGGCCACCGGCTGTGCCATCAATTTCTTGAAAGAGATCGTCAACCGGGACTTCTACTCCATCCCCATCCGGGACGGCCAGACTCTGACTTTGGACGACAAAACTCTGGAATTCCTGGTGGTGCCCAACCTGCACTGGCCTGACACCATGTACACCTATATCCGGGAGGACAAGGTGCTGGTGACCTGCGACTCCTTCGGCTCCCACTACGCTTGCCCGGACATTCTGGCCAGCAAGATCACCGACCGGGAGGGTTACCTGCGGGCCACCAAATACTATTTTGACTGCATCATCGGCCCCTTCAAGTCCTTCATGCGGGATGCCCTGCGCCGGGTGCGTACCCTGGAGCTGGAGATGATCTGCCCCGGCCACGGTCCGGTGCTGGATACCGGCATCGACTGGATGCTGGACACCTATGAGGAATGGTCCACTGTGATCAATCCCAACCCCCGTCCCACCGTGATTCTGCCCTATGTGAGCGCCTACGGCTACACCGCAAGCCTGGCCGAAGCCATTGCCGAGGGCATCCGCAGTGCCGGGGAGATCGACGTGCGCTGCTACGATATGGTCACCGCCGACGCGGGAAAAGTGGCTGAGGAACTGCTCTATGCGGACGGTTTCCTGCTGGGTACCCCCACCATCGTAGGCGAGGCGCTGAAACCCATCTGGGACCTGACCACCGGTATGTTCGCCGCTACCCACGGCGGCAAGCTGGCCAGCGCCTTCGGCAGCTATGGCTGGAGCGGCGAGGGCGTACCTCATATTATGGAACGTCTGGGCCAGCTGAAGCTGCGGCTGGTGGACCCGCTGCGGGTGCGGTTCAAGCCCAATGAGGATCAGTTGGCCGAAGCCCGGGAATACGGCGCGGCTTTTGGCCGGGCTTTGCTGGCGGACCTGCGCCCGGTGCAGCGCGCACCCAAGGAAAAGGTGCGCTGCACCATCTGCGGTGCGGTGTTTGACAAAGGTGTGGAAATCTGCCCTGTCTGCAAGATGGATTCCAGCCACTTTGTGCCCGCCACTGAAGCCGCTCCTGAACCGGAAACCAAGGAGCCCGAGGAGGTGCGCTGCACCGTCTGCGGGGCCATTTTTGCCGGAGACAAGCCCCGCTGTCCCGTGTGCGGCGTAGGCCCCGACTACTACGAGCCGGTAAAACCGGTGGAAAAGCCCGCCGCTTCTTCCGGCGGCCCCCGCAAGCTGGTCAAGTGCCTGGTCTGCGGCGAGATCTTTGATTCCTCTCTGGACACCTGCCCGGTGTGCGGCGTGGGCCGGGACAAGTTCGTGGAGATAGAGACCGAGCAGGTCACCTACCGGCACGACACCCAGAATACCTACGTGATCCTGGGCAACGGCTGCGCCGGTGTGAACGCCGCCGAAGCCATCCGGGAACGGGACACTAGCGGCAAGATCATCCTGATCTCCAACGAGGGGCCCGCCTACCAGCGGCCCATGCTGACCAAGGCCATGTTCTCCGGGCTGGAGGAGGACCAGATGGCCCTGCACCCCCAGGGCTGGTACGACAGCCGGAACATCACCCAGATGCTCCACCGGGAGGTAGAGCGGGTGGACGCCGAAACCCGCACCGTGGTGCTGGACGGCGGCGAGACGGTGGGCTATACCAAGCTGATCTTTGCTTTGGGCAGCGAGTGCTTTGTGCCGCCCATCCCCGGCCATGAGCGGGAGGGCGTGATCGCCATCCGCCGCCTGGAAGATGTGCGCCGGGTGCAGGCCATCTCCCCGCTGCAGCAGGCGGTGGTCATCGGCGGCGGCGTGCTGGGGCTGGAGGCAGCCTCCGAACTGCGCCGCAACGGCTGTGAGGTCACCGTGCTGGAACTGGCCCCCACCTTGATGGGGCGTCAGCTGGATGACGCCTCCGCCAAGCTGCTGCTGGCCAAGTGCGCCGACTTTGGCGTGCGGGTGGAACTGGGTGTGCAGATTGCCGCCCTGGAAGGCGATACCCGGGTCACCGGCGTGCGGCTGGGCAGCGGAGAAGTGATTCCTGCCCAGCTGGTGGTGGTGTCCTGCGGCGTGCGAGCCAATATTGCCATTGCCCAGGCCGCCGGTGTGGCGGTGGACCGTGCCATTGTGGTGAACGAAGGCATGGAGACCAATTTGCCCGGTGTGTTTGCCTGCGGCGACTGCGCCCAGCTGAACGGCGTCAACTACGCCCTGTGGCCCCAGGCTCAGGCGCAAGGCAAGGTGGCAGGCGCCCGTGCAGCGGGCGACGCAGTCACCTATACCCCCGAGCAGCCCATTTTGTCCTTCCACGGCATGGGCACCGAGCTGTTCTCTCTGGGTGATCCGGGCAAGCGACCGGACACCCATTACCGTACCTTGGAACTGCGGGACGACGCCCGGGGTCACCTGGCCCGCTACTACTTTGCCGAGGGCAAGCTGTGCGGCGTGAATCTGGTGGGGGATGTGTCCGGCATGGCCGACGCCATCGCCGCCATGGAGGAACACCGCACCCTCAAGGATTTCCTGGCCTGATTTGTTTCTGAGCAATATAAAACCGCCCGCGCCGAATTGCATCGGCGCGGGCGGTTTTTCGTTCAGTGGGCTGGGTGTAATGATTCGCTCACTGTCATCCGCTTTAGGGGAAATCCAACATCTACTCTTATCAGTTGCAGCTGGTTGAGAAAAATTTTGTGTGACTTCTTCTGTTGTTTCTGCGGAATTAT
>DXDW01000056.1 GCA_019115305.1 Candidatus Anaerofilum excrementigallinarum | reverse complement strand
CCGGGCCGTGGTGGCCATGGAAAAGGCGGCGGCCCTGGATGCGCCCTGCATCTTTGCCATCGGCAACGCCCCCACGGCTCTGCTGGCCCTCTGTGACCTCATCCGCCAGGGCCGGGTGGACCCTGCTCTGGTGATCGGGGTGCCGGTGGGCTTTGTCAACGTGGTGGAGAGCAAAGAGCGGCTGCGGCAGGAGCCGGTGCCCCAGATCGTGGCCATGGGCCGCAAGGGCGGCAGCAATCTGGCCGCTGCCATCTGCAACGCCATGCTGTATCGGCTGGGACGATAAAGATTTTTGTGTGATCGGGAGGAAAACACCATGAAATGGCGGCTGCTTGCGCTGCTGATCGGATTCTGCATTGACCTGGCGGTGGGAGATCCCCCCGGCCTGCCCCACCCGGTGGTGGCCATGGGCCGCCAGATCTCCTTCTGGGAAAAACGGCTGCGGCGGCTGTTTCCCGCCACCCCCGCCGGGGAGAAGGCAGCGGGCACTCTTCTGTGGCTGCTGGTGGCCCTGCCGGCCCTGCTGGTGCCGGCGGCGGTGCTCTGGGCCTTAGGGCTTATCAGCCCCTGGCTGCGGCTGGCCGCCGAAAGCCTGCTCTGCTGGCAGGTGCTGGCCACCCGCTGTCTGGCCACCGAGGCCATGAAGGTATACCGCGCTTTGCAAACCGGGGATCTGACCCAGGCCCGGCAGGCGGTATCCAGGATCGTGGGCCGGGACACCGCCCGGTTGGATGAGGCCGGGGTGACCCGGGCAGCGGTGGAGACCGTGGCCGAAAACAGCAGCGACGGGGTCATCGCTCCCCTGTTTTTTCTGGCTTTGGGGGGCGCGCCCCTGGGGCTTTTCTACAAGGCCGTGAACACCATGGACTCCATGCTGGGCTACATCGACCCGCCCTACACCTATTTCGGCCGCACCGCCGCCAAACTGGACGACGTCTTCAACTACATCCCCGCCCGGCTGTCGGCTTTGCTGCTGCTGGCGGCGGGAGGACTGATGGGCCTGGACCCAGCCCGGGGCTGGAAGGTGTTCCGCCGGGACCGGTACAAACACGCCAGCCCCAACTCGGCCCAGACCGAAGCCGCCTGCGCCGGTCTGCTGGGGGTGCGGCTGGCCGGAGACGCCTGGTACAAAGGCGTCCTGCACAAAAAGCCCTACATCGGGGATGATATCCGCCCCATCGCCCCCGCCGACATTCCCCTTGTCTGCCGGCTGCTGTATCTTGCCGCCTTTCTGGCCCTGGTTCTGCTGGGGGGCGGGGCGCTGCTGCTGCCCTTCTGAGGAGGACCCATGCTGTATCAAACCAAAAACCCCCACGGCGGGGATATCTACGCCGGGGACATCACCCTGGATTTTTCGGCCAACACCAATCCCTACGGCACCCCCGAGGGAGTACGGCAGGCCATCCGGGACTGTCTTTGCCGGCTGGACCGCTACCCCGACCCCTACTGCCGGCAGCTGACGGCGGCCATTGCGGCCTTTGAGGGGGTAAGGCCGGAATACATCCTCTGCGGCAACGGGGCCGCCGAGCTCATCCGCAGCTGGTGCGCCGCCGTGCGGCCCCGGCTGGCTTTGGAACTGGCCCCCACCTTTTCGGAATATTCCCTGGCACTGACCCAGGCGGGCTGCCGGGTGGAGCGGTACAACCTCTGCCGGGAAAATCTCTTTGATCCCCAGCCCGACCTGGTGGACCGGGTGGAGCGGCTGCGGCCCGATGCGGTATTTCTCTGCCACCCCAACAACCCCACCGGCCGTCTGCTGCCGGCGGCGGTGCTGGAACCGCTGCTGGAAGTCTGCCGGCGGCAGGGCACCCGGCTGTTTGTGGACGAGTGCTTTCTCGACCTCACCGGCTGTCCCGACCGGCTCAAAGACCGGCTGGCGGAAAACCCGAACCTCTTTTTGCTCAAGGCCTTCACCAAGAGCTACGGCATGGCCGGTGTGCGGCTGGGCTACGGCCTTTCGGCGGACAGCGATCTGCTGGCCGCCATGGCCCGGTGCAGCCAGCCCTGGAACGTCTCCACCCCGGCCCAGGCGGCGGGGGCGGCGGCGGTGCAGGAAACGGAATTCCTCTCCCGCACCTTGTCCCTTTTGGATCGGCAGCGTCCGGCTTTGCGCCGAGGGCTGGAACAGCTGGGCCTGTGGGTCTGCCCCGGGGCGGCCAATTACCTGCTGTTCTCCGGCCCGGAAGGACTGGACACCGCCCTGCGCCGGGAAGGAATCGGTCTGCGCAGCTGCGCCAACTTTGCGGCTCTCGGCCCCGGCTGGTACCGCACGGCGGTGCGGCTGGAACACGAAAACAAACAGCTGCTGGCCGCTTTGCAGCGGCTGGCGGAAAGGAGCAAACAATGGCCCGCTGCATTATGATCCAGGGCACCATGTCCAACGCCGGCAAAAGCCTGCTGGCCGCCGCTCTCTGCCGCATTTTCCGGCAGGACGGTCTTTCGGTAGCCCCCTTTAAAAGCCAGAACATGGCCCTCAATTCCTTCGTCACCCGCCAGGGCCACGAGATGGGCCGGGCCCAGGTGGTCCAGGCCGAGGCCGCGGGCATCGAGCCCGATGTGCGGATGAACCCCATTCTGCTCAAACCCACCACCGACATGGGCAGCCAGGTCATCGTCAACGGCCGCCCGGTGGGCAATATGACAGCATCGGAGTATTTCCGCAAAAAACGGGACTACATCCCCGCCGTGCTGGAAGTCTACAACAGCCTGGCCGCCGAATACGACGTCATCGTCATCGAGGGGGCGGGCAGCCCCGCCGAGATCAATCTCAAACAGGACGATATCGTCAACATGGGACTGGCCAATCTGGTGGACGCTCCGGTGCTGCTGGTGGGCGACATCGACCGGGGCGGGGTGTTTGCCCAGCTCTACGGCACCGTGGCTTTGCTGGAGCCCCCCGAGCGGGCCCGGGTGAAAGCCACCCTCATCAACAAGTTTCGGGGGGACGTGGCTTTGCTGGAGCCGGGCCTGGAAACTTTGCGGCAGCTCTGCGGCGTGCCGGTGGCGGGGGTGGTGCCCTACATGCGGCTGGACATCGACGACGAGGACAGCCTGTCCGAGCGGTTCTCCCAGCCGGCTTCCACAGGGGGGCTGGACGTGGCGGTGATCCGGCTGCCCCGCATCTCCAATTTCACCGATTTCGCCCCCCTGGAGCGGGCGGAGGGCCTTTCTCTGCGGTATGTGACCAGCCCGGCCCAGCTGGGCGAGCCGGACATGATCCTGCTGCCCGGCACCAAGAGCACCATTGCCGACCTGCTCTGGATGCGCCAGAACGGCCTGGAGCCTGCTATTCTCCGGGCCGCCGCCCGGGGGACTTTGGTATTCGGCATCTGCGGCGGCTACCAGATGCTGGGCCGGCGCATTCTCGACCCCGACCAGCTGGAAGCCGCGGGTCTTTCCGAGGTGCGGGGCATGGGCCTTTTGGACATGGAAACGGTCTTTGAAGCCGACAAGGTCCAGACCCAGACCGAAGCCGATTTGGAGCCGGTGGAGGGGTTGCTGGCCGGCCTCAGCGGTCTGCCCTGCCGGGGATACCAGATCCACATGGGACGCAGCGAAAAGCCCCTGCCCCTTTTGCAGGGCAGCGGCAATGTCTACGGCAGCTATCTCCACGGCTTTTTCGATTCCGCCCCTATCCTGCAAGGGGTGGTGGAAACCCTCTGCGCCAAAAAGGGCATCCAGCCGGGACCGGTGCAGACCCTTTCGGCCTGGGAATACCGCCAGCAGGAATACGACAAGCTGGCAGCCGGGGTGCGGGCCAGCCTGGACATGGACCTGATCTATGGCATTCTGAACCGGGAGGTATAAGATGGAAGGCTTGATTCACCTGTATTGCGGCGACGGCAAGGGCAAGACCACCGCCGCCGTGGGGCTGTCGGTGCGGGCCGCCGGGGCGGGACTGCCGGTGGTATTCGCCCAGTTTTTCAAAAACGGTTCTTCCGGGGAGATCTCTTTGCTGCGGCAGCTGCCCGGGGTGCGGGTGCTGGTCTGTGCCCAGAATCCCGGCCGCTTTTCCCGCATGACCGAGGACCAGCGCAGCCAGGCCCGGGAAAACTACGCGGCTTTGCTGGAATCCGCCTGGCAGGCCGCCCGGGAGAATCCAGGGCTGCTGGTGCTGGACGAGTGCATCTCGGCCTGCAACCACGGCCTGCTGGACACCGAAAAGCTGGCCGCTTTGCTGGACAGCCGTCCGGCGGGGCTGGAAGTGGTGCTCACCGGCCGCAATCCTCCCGCCCTGCTGGCCCACCGGGCCGACTACATCACCGAAATGCGCAAGCTGCGCCATCCCTTTGACCAGGGAATCCGGGCGCGGCGGGGCATTGAATTTTAGCTTGTAAAAAAAGAAGGGGTTTGTATGCAGAATCTGGAACAGCTCATCGGGACCATCCGGCCCCTGGACCGGGCCGCCATGGACGCCGCCGCCCGCCGGCAGGCCCAGCTGGCCAAGCCTCCGGGCAGCCTGGGGCGGCTGGAGGAGCTTTCCATCCAGCTGGCGGGCATCACCGGCCAGCTGCACAACGATCTGGCCAAAAAGCAGCTGCTGGTCTTTGCCGCCGACAACGGCGTGGTGGCCGAAGGGGTGGCCAGCACCCCCCAGATCGTCACCTTGCAGCAGACGATCAACCTCACCCGGTGCAAGACCGGCGCCGCGGTGCTGGCGGCCCGGTTCGGCTGCGGAGTCACTGTCTGCGATATGGGGGTAAAGATCCCGGTGAACGACCCGGCGGTGCTGGACAGACGCATCGCGGCGGGCACCGGCAACATCGCCGCCGGCCCGGCCATGACCCGCGCCCAGGCCGAACAGGCCATCCTCACCGGCGCCCAGATCGCCATGGAGGCCGACGCCGCTTTGCTGGGCATCGGGGAAATGGGCATCGGCAACACCTCCACCTCTTCGGCGGTGCTGGCGGCATTGCTGGACGTGGATGTGGAAGCGGTCACCGGACGGGGCGGCGGGCTCACCGACGACGCCTTTGTCCACAAAAAGGAGGTCATCCGCCGGGCTCTTGCCGTCAACCAGCCCGACCCATCCGACCCGGTGGACGTGCTGGCCAAGGTGGGCGGCTTTGACCTGGCCGCCATGTGCGGCGCTTTCCTGGGGGCTGCCGCCGCACGCCGGCCGGTGGTCATCGACGGGTTCATCTCGGTGGTGGCCGCCCTCTGCGCCGCCCGGCTCTGCCCCGCGGCCCGGGAATACCTGATCCCCAGCCACGCCTCCTGCGAGGCGGGCTATGCCCTGGCCATGGAGGCCCTCAAACTGCGGCCCATGCTGCTTTTGGATATGCGGCTGGGCGAGGGCAGCGGCTGCCCTCTGGCCTTCCAGATCCTGGAGGCCGCCTGCGCCGTCATGGACCATATGGCCACCTTCGACCAGGCGGGCATCGACGACAGCTATCTGGACCAGCTGCGGGAAAACTGACCGGGAGGGGCATATGGGAAAATTCATCCTTGTATCGGGCCCAAGCGGCAGCGGCAAAAGCGTATTTGCGGAACAGCTGGCCGCCCGGCTGCCGGGCAGCCGGTACTACATCGCCACCATGGTGCCCTGCACCGCCGACAACCACCGGCGCATCGAAAAACACCGGCTCCAGCGCCAGGGACTGGGCTTTGTGACCTTGGAGCGGGACCGGGATGTCTCCTTGGCCCCGGTGGAGCCCGGCTCCACGGTGCTGCTGGAGGACGTTTCCAACCTGCTGGCCAACGCCCTGTTTGCCCAGGGCGGCAGCGCCGGGCGGGTGGAGGAGGATATCCGGGGGCTGGCCGGCCGCTGCGGCACTTTCATTGCCGTGACCATTGCGGGGCTGGAGGAAACGGGCTGCACCGGCGAGACCGCCGGGTATATCCGCGATCTCAACCAACTCAACCGCCGGCTGTTCCAGCTGGCTGACGCCGCCGTATCCATGAAGGACGGGCGGCCCATTGCCCGAAAGGGGAATCTTGATGATCTTGTTTGAGTCCTTGCTGGTGGCCTTTTCCACTTACAGCGCTCTGCCCATGCCCCAGTTTGAGTGGAACCGGCGCAACATGCAATATGCCATCTGCTTTTTTCCCATGGTGGGGCTGGTCTGCGGCCTGGTCCTGCTGGGCTGGCACCAGCTTTGCCGCTGGCAGCAGGTAAGTGAGATATTTTTCGCCGCCGGAGCGGTGATCCTGCCCTTGCTGCTCACCGGGGGCATCCATATGGACGGCTACATGGACACGGTGGACGCCCTTTCCTCCCACCAGCCCAAAGAGCGCAAGCTGGAGATCCTCAAGGATTCCCACTGCGGCGCCTTTGCCATCCTCTACTGCGGCATCTACCTGGTGGCCCAGCTGGGCCTGTGGGCCGAGCTCTACCGCATGGACGTGGCCGGCAGTCTGTGGCCGCTGTTTATCCTTTCCCGGGCCTTTTCCGCTTTTTTTGCTGTCTTTC
Source organism: Candidatus Anaerofilum excrementigallinarum (assembly GCA_019115305.1). Classification (GTDB taxonomy): domain Bacteria; phylum Bacillota; class Clostridia; order Oscillospirales; family Ruminococcaceae; genus Anaerofilum; species Anaerofilum excrementigallinarum. Next base: position 4,776 of record DXDW01000056.1, on the reverse strand, counting down.
TCCCCAACGCCCGGGGCTCCGGCATGCTCTGCACCTACACCGAAAACACCCACCGCCGGAAAGCCATCGCTGCCATTCTTTTCTTTGTGATATTGGGGGCTGCGGCACTGGCCTGTCTGGCGCCCCTGTCCGGCTCTGCCGCCGGCGTGGGGTGCCTGTTGGGGGCAATAGCCTGCGTCTTTCTGGCAATGAAAGAATTTGAGGGAGTCACCGGGGACATCTGCGGCTTTTTACTCCAGATCTGCGAGATAAGCTGTCTGGCAGGGGCTTGGATCGGCGGGGTGCTGGCATGACCCGGCTGCTGTTTATCCGCCACGGGGCCACGGCGGGGAACCTGCAGCGGCGGTACATCGGCCGCACCGATCAGCCCCTCTGCCCTGAAGGGATCGCCCAGGCCAAGGCTCTGACCGCTTTGAGCCTTGCCCCCGACCGGGTATTCTGCAGCCCCCTGCTGCGCACCCGGCAGACGGCCCAGCTGGCCTTTCCGGAACTGGAGCCCGAGATCGTGCCGGGGTTTACCGAAACGGATTTCGGCCCCTGGGAGGGCAAAACCGCCGACGAGCTGGCCGACTGCGCCGCCTACCGGGACTGGGTGGACGGCTTTTGCCAGGGCCCCATCCCCGGCGGCGAGGACCCGGCAGCCTTCAAGGCCCGCTGCCGCCAGGCCTTTCGGGAGATCGTGCCCCGGCTGCCCGCCGACGGCTGCGCCGCCTTTGTAGTCCACGGCGGGGTCATCATGGCCATCCTCGAGGCCTTTGCCCGGCCCCGGGGCAGCTTTTACGACTTCCATCTGTCCAACGGCGGCCATCTGGCGGGCTACTGGCAGCCCCCCGACGCCATTCTGCTGGACCGACCCTGACTTTTTGCCCTGCGCTTTTGCGCGGGGCTTTTGTTTTCCACAAAAAATGCCCTCTGTGTGGAAAACACAGAGGGCCGCAGCTCCCCAGAGCCAAAACGTACCGCTTTTTATTCCAGACCCCGCTGCTTGTCCCGGCGGCGCAGCCAGAAAAAGCAGAGCAGACAGAGGGTCAGGTTCATCACCGCCGACACCGGCACCGCCAGACTGATGAGAAAGACGCTGGCGTCGGGCAGGCGGCTGAGGAAATAGGACAAGGGCACCCGCACCGCAAAGGCAGAAAACAGGCCCTGGGCCATGACAAAGGCGGTGTATTCCCGGCCGTTGAAATAGCCCAAAAAGCAGAAGGTGAAGGAGATCAGCAGATATTCCACCGAGCTGCCCCGGAGATAGAGCCGGGCAGCCTCCACCACCGCGGGGTCGTTGTCAAACACCGAAGCCAGGGCCCCGCCGGCAAAGAAGGTGGCCAAAAACATGGCCACGCCGAAGCAGATGGAAATGCCCTGGGCGGAAAAGAGGGCCTGCCGGGCCCGCTTGTAGTTGCCGGCTCCCATGTTCTGGGCCACAAAGGTGGAGAGAGCCGACATAAAAGCCATGGGCACAATGGACAAAAAGACAAACAGTTTTTCGGAGATTCCCACACCTGCCGAAGCCACCAGACCCAAAGTATTCACGATGCTGGTGATGATGAGGAAGGAGAGATTGGTGAGGAAATCCTGCAAAGCGATGGGCATACCCACCCGCAGAATGCCCCCCACCGAGCCTGTGCCCTCCCGCCAGTATTTGCGCACCGCAAAGGGCAGGGGGTGGCGGCGGATATATCCCAGCGAGAATGCCACGCTCACGGCCTGGGCAATGATGGTGGCCAGAGCGGCGCCGGCGGCGTTCATGCCCAGCAGGCCCACAAATACCAGGTCCAGCACCACATTCACGAGACAGGCAATGAGCACAAACAGAAAGGGCGACCGGGAATTGCCGATTCCCCGGAAAACGCCGCTGATGCCGTTATAGGCGGTGATAAAGACGATGCCGGCGCCGCAGATGCGCAGATACCGCACCGTTTCGTCCACTGCCTCGGCGGGGACGTTCATCAGCCGGGCGGCCTGGGGGGCAAACAGCAGCATGGCCGCCGTGAGCACCACCGCCAGCAGCCCGAACAGCCGCAGCTGACCGGCCACCACCCGGCCCGCCCGCTGGCCGTCCCGGGCGCCCATGGCCTTGCCCACCAGCACCGTTGAGCCCATGGTGAGCCCCGAGACGATCACCGTCACCGCCTGCATCACCTGGCTGCCGGTGGCCACCGCGGACACGCTGGCCGTGGGGGAAAAGCGCCCCACCACCGCCAGGTCAACGCCGCCGTAAAAGGCCTGCAAAAGCAGCGACAGCATCAGGGGCAGCGCAAATTGAATCAGCGGCGGCAGAATGGGGCCGCTCAAAAAATCGTTTTTTCCAATGGATTTTTCGGACATACCATTTTCCTCCTGTACAAAGTTTGGGGCAAACAAAAATCGCCAGCAAGCATACACTTGTTGGCGATAATGTATCAAACGAAGCGTCTATGGACGCCCGACCAGTATAGCACATTTCACAGGCAAAGACAAGCCCCTTCTTTCCGCGGCCCAGGATTTTGAAAACACCCTAAAAGTACCGGGTAAAGCCGGCTTGCTCTTGACCCAAAAGGTCGCGGCTGTGCCGGGCAGGGCTTTGCGTGTTTACACCTCCAGCTTATCCAGCAGATCGGCCATCTCCTGTCGGGCTGCCGGGGGCTGATACCGGTGGACCTGGTCCAGCAGTTCCTGGACCTCCTCCTGGGTGATGGAGGTATCCCGGGTGTTGCCGCCGTCGTAGATGGTGACCAGAATCCAGCCGTAGAAACCATCATCCAGGTTGGCCCAGGCATAGTAGTTTTTGCCGGTATAGTCCCCCGGGTAGGTAAAGCCATCCAGGGCAAAGCCGAAGTCCTCCTGGTTGTAGACCACCCCAAACTCGATCCGGCCGGTGCCGTCGGCATCGCCGCAGTAGAGGGTTTCTTGCTCGTTTACCAGATCCCAGAAAAGAAAATCGTTGGAATCGGCGGTGGTCCACATCTGGTAGCAGACCTTCCGGTCCAGCTCCTCGTTGTAAAAATCCACCTCGTCGTAGTTGACGTAATCCAGCACATAGCCTTCCGGGGCGGTGATATCGGTGTAATATCCGCTCTCCTGGATGGTAAAGGTTCCGTCCCCGTTGTCCGGGTTGCCTTCCAGCAGACGCTGGGCCTGTTCGGCGGCCTCCTTGGCGCCTTCCGGCAGCACGCAGGGCTCCACCGGCTCATAAGAGGCGTACTCCACCGTAATGTCGGCATTCTGGATGCTCAGAGAAGCGCCGTTTCCCATCAGGCCCGCCAGCACCTCTCCAGACCCTGGACGGAGATCTGCGCCCGCAGGGGCAGATAGGTCTCCTTATTCACATAGGCGGACACCTGGGCTGTGATTTTTTCCCAGTCGATATCCGGCTGGTTCTCCCCCGACAGGCCGGCGCTGTTTTCCAGGCTGCTGAACAAAAAGCCCAACGCTTGGGAAATCTCCTTGCCGGTGATCTGTCCGATAAGACAGATCGCCGGAGTGCCCTCCAGTTCGGTGACTTCCTCGTCGATGGACAGCTGTTCGGGCGGCAGGTTCCAGATGGCCGCCGAAGCGCTGCCATCGTTCTGGAGAGCGGCGTCCACCTCCGAGCGCAGCCAGCTGCCCCCCATATTGGAATAACAGGCCACCTTGTCCTCTTCCTGCAGGATATAAAGCTCCATCTCGGTGGGCATCCGCAGACCCATCATTTCCACCGAAATTTTCAGGTTCTCATACACCGTGTCCGGGTCATAGCTCATGCGCATCCCGCCCTCTACCTGGACGCCCACATCCATATCCGCTTACCCTTTCGCAGAAAGAAAAGCGATAAATCCAGGCCTCAGCCCATGGGACGGCTATTGTACCGCCCCATGATTTTCTTTATAATGAAAGCAAAATACTTGCCCACTATGGGCCAACGGGTGAATGCAGATGTCTGTTTTTAAAATTGCTTTGGTGCAGCAAAAGGCCATCCCCAACGACAAAAACAAAAATTTGGAGTTGGCCCTCCAATACATAAAAGCCGCCGGCGACAAAGGCGCCGATATGGTGCTTTTTCCCGAGATGTGGTCCAACGGATATGCTCCGCCTTTTGAAGGGGCTTTTGATGATCCCCTTAACCCTGCCTTTGAAAAGGAGCGGCAGGCGTGGTTTGAAAAGGCCGTTGCCCTTCAAAGTGATTATCTGGACGCCATCAAAAAAGCCGCCGCCGCATACAAAATCGGCGTCTGCGCCACCTTTTTGTCAAAGACAGAAAACGACTTTCAGAACAGCGCTGTGGTCATTGACCGACAGGGAAAGCTCCTTCTGCACTATGCAAAAGTCCACACCTGTGACTTTTCGCTGGAAAAGCTGCTGCAGCACGGCAGCGAATTTGCGGTATGCGATTTTGAAGGGGTACAGCTGGGGGTCATGATCTGTTACGACCGGGAATTTCCGGAAAGCGCCCGTGTTCTGATGCTGAAGGGTGCGGAAATTATTTTGGTTCCCAATGCCTGTGATATGAACCCCCTCCGCATCCATCAGCTCAGCACCAGATCCTTTGAAAACATGGTGGGCACCGCCATGGCAAACTACCCCGGGGAAGGCTGGGGCGGTTCCTGTGCTTTTTCGCCGGTGGTGTTCGACGAAAATGGCAACTGCCTGGACAACACCATTGTAAAGGCCGACGACAAAACGGAAGATATTTTGATCGCGCCCTTTGATATGGCTGCCATCCGTGCCTATCGGGAGCGGGAAACCTGGGGAAACGCCTACCGAAAGCCCGCAGCATACACAGATCTGGTCAGTTTTGAGGTAAAAAAGCCATTCATACGG
>DXDW01000055.1 GCA_019115305.1 Candidatus Anaerofilum excrementigallinarum | reverse complement strand
TCCCAGCGCAGTGAGAAAGAGCACCGGAATGTGAAAACGGCTTTTTATCTCCCTGCACAGCTCCAAACCGCTGCCGTCGGGCAGCATAATGTCCATCACCACCAGATCCACCGGGTTCCAACGCATCAGCTCCCGGCAGCCGGCAACCGTGTCGGTCTGCAGCAGGTCGTACCCCCGCTGGGTCAGCACCTGAGTATTGATCTTGCGTATGTGGGGGTTATCCTCCACAAGCAGAATGGTACTCACCCTTGTTCCTCCTCTCTCACAGTAAAGGCCATCACCGTGCCCTCCGGCCCGGTGCGCTCCACCCAGATGCGGCCGCCCTGGCTCTCCACCGCCTCCCGGCAGATGGCCAGGCCCAGGCCGCTGCTGCCGCTGGCGCTGAAGCTTTTTTCAAACACCCGATCCAGATGTTCCGGCGCGATGCCGCTGCCGGTATCCTCCACCTCAAACCGCACAAATCCGCCGGCGGGATCGGCCCCGGCCCGGATGGTGACACAGCCGTTCTGGGTGCTGCGGCTGGCATTGGAAACCAGGTTGATCAGCACCTGCAGCAGCAATTCCCCGCTGCCGTGGACATCGGGACAGTCCTTCGCCTGGATGCAGACCGCATTGTGGTTTTTCAGGCAGATGGGCGCAGTGACCGCCCGGGCCCGGTCCAGCAGCTGATCCACCTGCACCGGCCCCATGGTCTGGGGCTGGGAGCTGTCGGAACAGCGCATGAGCTGGGTGACCATATCCGCCAGCCGCTGGGCCTCCTGCTGGATCACCCGCAGGTTTTCCGGCGTTTCCCGGCTGAGGTGATTGGCGGCCACCTCCATGCCGGTGAGCTGTGCATAGCCCGAAATCACCGTAAGGGGCGTTTTCAGCTCGTGGGCCACCTGGCGGAAGAACTCTATGTTCATGCGGTTCATCTGCTCCAGCATCCGGCCGCGACTGCGGCTTTCGGCCAGGGCGGTTTCCCGTGCCTGGATCTGCAGATTGATGGCGGTGGCGTTGAGCAAAGCAAAGCCCAGCATGCCGTAGGCGGCAGTGCCGTAGTGGGTCACCTCGGAGCTGCGGCCGGTGAGCAGAGTGTCATAGAGCAGCGCCGCCACCAGGATCAAAAATCCCGCAAGCACCAGAACATCTGTTTTCAGCAGCCGCCGCTGCCGGACATAGTGCCGCCCCACCCCAAACAGCAGATAAAACAGATAGGGGATGGACAGGTAATACACCGTTGTGGAAACGGTGACCACATCCCGGGTGGGCAGCAGGCAGATCAGCGCCGCCGCCACTGCCACCGCCCCTATGTAGATCCACAGGGGCCATCGCTTTGTATCTTGGGGATACATACACCGCAGCAGCAGCAAAATGGAGACAGGCAGCAGCATGACCACCAAAATAAATACCCGGTATTTCACATACCAGGACAGGTCCGGGGGCAGAAGATGGATATTGTAGAAGTTCTGATCCCGCAGGGCCATGACAAAACAGCAGAAGGCCAGGCAGAAGAAATCCACCTTTCGGCGCATCACCGCGCTGAGCATGAAATACAAAGCCAGCATCACCAGGCCGCCGCTGAGGGTGAGGGAGACGAGATTCCGCGCTGCTTTGAAGTTTTCCATGTTCTGAGGGGTGGAGAGATAGAGAGGCTGGATGTACCCGCCGTCCCGGTGGACATAGTTGGAGTACTGCAAAATGACCTCGATCTCCCCCGTCTGCCCGGAAAACAGCGGGATGGTCATATACCCCACCTGGGGCACAAAATCATCGGCGTTTTCGGCCACCTGGCCAAATACAGCAATTTCGGTGCCACCCACAAACACCCGGCAGGCGTAATCCAGAGAAAACCCGCAGAGGGTATAGTACTGGTTGGGCTGGGCCTGTATCCGCAGCCGATGGGTGCCGAAGGCGCTGTCTGAAGGATTGGTCTGAGGCGGGGCCTTCTCCCCCACCCGGCCGGCGGCAAAGTCTTCCGAGGTGTAGAGTTCGTTGGGATAAAAGTCCAGGCCGCTGCCAAACCAGAGCACCTGATGGGAAAGATCCTGCCCGGTGATATCCAGTATCCCCTCCTCGGGGGTTGTCTCGATCACCGGAAAGCCCGTGCGTGACAGCATACATTGGATGACCAGCATCACCAGCAGCACTGCCGCTGCAGGCAAGAACCAATCCCGCCATTTTCTGCTTTTCAAAACGCCCATGGTCTTCCCTCCCCACCGGCTGTTTTCTCCTTATTGTAGCACGGCTTTTTCGACAAGTTACAACCTTACAGGATTGTAAGGTTGCGCATTTGTTGCTTTACACTAATATTGTAGCACAATTTTCTGTCCATCCGGACAAAAAATCGGCTTTTTTCCCTTTTTTCATACAAAATCCCCCTTGGCGCAGCCGCTTTCCGGTCGCCGCGCCAAGGGGGTATCTTATAAATATGTAGGCTGCCTGTCAAAAGCACACGCCTTTTCGGCACAGAGAAGCCGCCAAATGGAAAACAGCGATCAGCGGCAGTCGATGGCCACCTTGATCACATCCTCCCGCCGGTTTTCAAACAGCTCATAGGCTGCGGCGATCTCCCGCAGGGGGTAGGTGTGGGTGATGAGCGGGGTGGTGTCCAGCTTGCCTTCGGCGATGAGGGCCAGAGTCTCGGCGCAGTTACAGCCGTCCACGCCGCCGGTTTTGAAGGTAAGATTTTTGCCGTACATATCCGGCAAAGGCAGCACCTGGGGGCCGTCGTAGAGGGCCACCACCGTCACCACGGCGTTGGGCCGGGCGCATTCCCAGGCCATGCGGAAGCTGTCGGGGCTGCCGGCCACCTCCAGCACTGCGTCGGCTCCGCCGTGGTCGCTGTGGGCCAGCACAAATTCCCGCAGCCCTTCCGCCGGGGCGGTGAGCACAGCGGGGTACTGCCGCCGCACAAAATCCAGCCGCCGGGGGTCGGTGTCGCAGACGATGATGCGCCGGGGATTGTGCAGCTGCACACACTGCAAAGTGCACAGCCCGGTGGGGCCGGCGCCCAGAATCAGCACCGTGTCCTCCGGGCCGATCTCGGCGATTCGAGCAGCCCAGTAGCCGGTGGCCAGCACATCCCCCACCAGCAAAGCCTGGAGGTCGGTGACCGAATCGGGAATCCGTTTGAGCCCCTGGTTGGCATGGGGCACCCGCACATATTCGGCCTGGCCGCCGTCGATGCGGCAGCCCAAGGCCCAGCCGCCCTTGGGGTCGGTGCAGTTGTTCACCCAACCCTTGCGGCAGAAGAAGCACTCGCCGCAGAAGGTCTCCACATTCACTGTCACCCGGTCGCCGGGCTTGACAGCGGACACCGCCGAGCCCACCTCCTCCACGATTCCCACCATCTCGTGGCCCACCGTGATGCCGGGCACCGCCCGGGGCACGCTGCCGTGCTTGATGTGCAGGTCGCTGCTGCAGATGCTGGCCAAAGTCACCTTGACAATGGCGTCCCCCGCCTCCAAAAGCCGGGGCTTGGGCTTTTCCAGCAGTTCAAACTTTCCTTTTTCTATATAGGTATAGGCGAGCATATTCATTTCCCCTTTTCCGCGCCCCGGAGGGTGCCGTGTTGTCCATATCCTTATTGTACCACCTTCCCCTTCCATTCCCCAGAGAAAAAACGAAAAGAGCCAAAATTTTTTCTTTTTGGCCGTCAAATACAAAAATACGCCCCCGTATCCGGCATTCTGCCAGGTACGGGGGCGTATTGCGCCGCAGCGGGAGGATCACTCCTCCACGGTGATGCGGGTGATCACCGGCATTTTCACCGGTTTGTTCCAGGTTTCGGGACCGTGGGTGGGCATGGCCGCGATGGTGTCCAGCACCTCAAAGCCGCTTTCCATCTCGCCGAAGGCCGCATACCGGCCGTCCAGCTTGGCGGCGTCCTGGTGGACCACAAAGAACTGGGTGCCGGCGGTATCGAAGCCGTCGTCCCGGGCCATAGAGAGGGCGCCGCGGATGTGCCGCAGGGGATTGGGCACCCCGTTTTCGGCAAATTCACCCTTGATGTGCCAGTCGCTGTCGGTCATGATGTCGTTGTCCGGCGAGCCGGCCTGGATCACATACCCTTCCACAATGCGGCACCAGCACAGGCCGTTGTAAAAGCCGCTGGCGGCCGTCTTTGCAAAGTTTTCCACGGTGAGGGGCGCATATTCGGGATAGAGGCGGAACACCATCTTTCCCAGCCCCTCGGTTTCAATGACGCACCGCATCAGGACACGACCACATTCTTGAAGTAGAGGTTGCTGGAGGCGGTCATGTAGTAGCCGGTGATGTTGTCGTGCATCAGGAAGGAGTTGGCCTTGTAGTACAGAGGCAGGCAGCAGTAATCGTTGGAAGCCAGATCGGCGGCCTGCATGGTCAGCTCAGCGGCGGCAGCGGCGTCGCCCTCGCTCATCACCTGCTCCACCAGAGCGTCATACTCGGGGTTGGAGTAGAAGCTGTTGTTGCTGGAATCGCCGGTCTTGAACAGAGGCAGGAAGCTCATGGGGTTGAGGTAGTCAGCGCTCCAGCCCATGGCGGCAACTTCATAGTTGCCCTGCTGCACATCTTCATAGAAGATGGCCCAGTCGTTGGAGGAGACTTCCACGTTGATGTTCAGGTTGTTCTTGAGCATCTCGGCCATGGCCTCGACGATCTTCTTCACGGTGTCGTCCTGGTAGTAGGACAGCTTCAAAGTGGGGAAGCCTTCGCCGTTGGGGTAGCCGGCCTCGGCCAGAGCAGCCTGAGCGGCCTCTACGTCGGCGGTGGCGGACAGACCGTAGTCACTGCGGCCCTCGGTGATGTCCTTGCCGTCCACGCTGTAGCCGGGAGCCAGGAAGCTGTAAGCGGGCTGGGCGTCTACCTGCACCACGTTGTCAATGAGAGCCTGCCGGTCAACAGCCAGGCAGAGGGCCTTGCGGACCAGAGGATCGTTGTAGGGCTCGGCTTCGCAGTTGATGTTGTAGTAGACGGTGCCGTAGCTGGGATATACCTGCAGGCCGGCCTTTTCCGCCTTCAGACGAGCGTAGTCGGAGGAGGGCACGCTGATGATGCCGTCCACTTCGCCGGACTCATAGGCAGTGAGGGCGGTGGAGTTGTCCAGGATGTAGCGGAAGGTCAGCTTTTCCAAGGTGACGTTCTCGGCATCCCAGTAGTTTTCGTTCTTCTCCAGGATCACGTTTTCGTTCAGGCTCATGCCGGTGACCTTGAAGGGGCCGTTGCAGACGTAGGTCTCGGGAGAGCTGGTCCAGCTGTCGCCGTTGGCCTCCACGGTAGCCTGCTGTACGGGATCGTAGACCCACATGCTCAGCACGTCGATGAAGTAGGAGGTGGGCTGGATCAAAGTGATCTCCAGAGTCTGGTCGTCGATGGCCTTGACGCCCAGATCTTCGGCGGTGGCGGTGCCGTCATAGAACTCCTGGGCGTTCTTGACATAGCCGGTGACCATGCTCACATATTGGGCCGCGGTGGCAGGGGTGAGCACGCGCTGGATGGAATAGACAAAATCCTGGGCGGTGAGGGGGGTGCCGTCGCTCCACTTCAGGCCGTCCCGCAGGTGGAAGGTATAGACCAGGCCGTCGTCGCTGATATCCCAGCTTTCGGCCGAGCCGCCCACCAGAGAGCCGGTCTCGTCGTAGGTGACCAGGCCCTCAAAGCAGTTGATGAGAACATACTGGGCAAACGAGTTGTTGGTAACGCCGGGGTCCAGTCCGTCGGGGATGTTGTTCAGCACAAAGGTCATCTCCTGCTTTTCGGCAGGAGCAGCCGCGGCGCTGGAAGCGGCGGCACTGCTGCTGCCGGTGGTCACATCCGCAATGTTCTGGGGCTTCTCCGAGCCGCAGGCGCTCAGCAGAGAGAGCGCCATCGTGCCGGCCAGCATAGCGCTTAGGACTTTCTTTTTCATACAAATCTCCTCCTCTAGGATTTATGTTATCCGCACAGCGCGAAATAACCGTGGATTGGGTCCATCATTCGTAGAGATGGCAGGCCACACAGTGACCGGGGGCCGCCTCGCGCATCTGGGGAGCCTGCTCCGAACAGATGGGCTTGGCGTAGGGGCAGCGGGTGTGGAACCGGCAGCCCTTGGGCGGGTCCACCGGGCTGGGCAGGTCGCCGGCCACGCCGGTATTCTGCCGGCTGCGGGCCAGCTGGGGATCGGCCACCGGAATGCAGGACAGCAGGCCTTTGGTGTAAGGATGCAGGGGATTTTTGTAGATCTCCTCGGCCTCGCAGGTCTCCACCAGCTGGCCCAGGTACATCACTCCTACATCGTCGGATACATACCGCACCATGGACAGGTCGTGGGCGATGAACAGATAGGACAGCCCCGCCTCCTGCTGGTAGTCCCGCAGCAGGTTCACCACCTGGGCCTGGATGGATACGTCCAACGCCGAGATGGGCTCGTCGCAGATCACCAGCTCCGGCTTGAGCACCAGAGCCCGGGCAATACCCACCCGCTGGCGCTGGCCGCCGGAAAATTCGTGGGCATAGCGGCCGGCGTGTTCCCGGGTCAGGCCCACCCGCTCCAGCATGGGGTAGACGTATTCGTCTATCTCCTTGCGGCTTTTGGCGATGTGATGGGCGATGAGGGGCTCGGCGATGATATCCCGCACCGTCATGCGGGCGTTGAGGGAAGCGTAGGGGTCCTGGAAGATCATCTGCATCTTGCGCCGGATGGGCTGCAGTTGCCGGTGGGACAGCCGGGTGATGTCCTGGCCGTCCAGGATGATCTTGCCCGAGGTGGGGTCATAGATGCGGATAATGGTGCGGGCGCAGCTGCTTTTGCCGCAGCCCGACTCTCCCACCAGGCCGAAGGTACGGCCCTTTTGCAGGGTAAAGCTCACGTCGTCCACCGCGTGGACAGCGCTGTTTTTGCCCACGGGAAAATGTTTGGTCAGGTGTTCCACCTGCAGTACGGGCTGTTGCATCACTCTGCCTCCTTTTCTGCCGCGGCAATCTTTCCGTAGAGCGGGTTATTTTCGGCCGGAGCGTCGGGCTGAAGCAGCCAGCACATGGCCCGGTGACCTCCCGCCTGCATATAAGGCGGGCACTGGGCGGCGCAGATGTTGCGGGCATAGGGACAGCGGGGCGCGAAGGGACAGCCCTGGGGGGGCTTGGTCATATCGGGGGGGCTGCCGGCGATGGACTGCAGCCGCTCGGCCTTGTCCTTGTTGATGCCGGGAATGGAGGCCAGCAGACCCAACGTGTAGGGATGCAGGGGGTTGCTGAAGATCTCGTTGATCTCCCCTTCCTCCATGACCAGGCCGCCGTACATCACCACCACCCGGTCGCACAGCTCGGCCACCACGCCGAGGTCGTGGGTGATGAAGATGATGCTGGTGTCGTACTGTCCCCGCAGCTCCCGCAGCTGCTTGAGGATCTGGTCCTGGATGGTCACATCCAGGGCGGTGGTGGGCTCGTCGGCGATGAGCAGCTCGGGCCGGTTGGCCAGGGCCATGGCGATCATCACCCGCTGGCGCATGCCGCCGGAAAACTGGTGGGGGTATGACTTCAGCCGCTTTTCCGGCTCGGGGATGCGCACCTGTTCGAACAGTTCCAAGGTGCGCTTTTTCA
>DXDW01000054.1 GCA_019115305.1 Candidatus Anaerofilum excrementigallinarum | reverse complement strand
TTTATTTAGCGAAATTACATGTCGTTTTTCAGGAGGGTCCCCTTTGCTTTGTTTTTTGATTTTCGGGTCGGCTGCACAAGCCTCCTTTCCAGCTGCTTTTATCCAAGCAGCTTTTGATACAGACAAAACAGTTCGTCGCTGCCGGGGTCATAGCCCAGATCCCGTATATCCATACGGGCAAACCCGAACCGTTCGTACAGCGCAATGGCCGGCAGATTGCCCTGGCTCACATCCAGCCGTACAGCCCGGGCTCCGCTTTGCCGGGCATACTCCAGCGCAAACTCCAGCAGCCGGCTGGCCACCCCCTGGCCACGGAAACCGGGATGCACCGCCAAGGTGTGCACCAGCAAAACCTGGCTTTCCGGCAAATTCACCTTCCAGTCCACTTCGGCGTAACCCGGCGCGGCTATGTGGTTCAGGATCATAGTCCCCGCCAGTGCATCCCCCTGCCAGGCTGCAAACAGACAATTTTGTTCCAATCCCTGGCGGGCGGTTTCCTCATTGGGATACACTCCCTTTTTCCAGCCCGGATAGTTGACGGTGACGGCCAGATGGTCGTTCACTGCGTCGTACAACGCGGACACGGCGGGCAGGTCTGCCATTCCCGTTTTGGTTATCCTAAAGGATGCCACAAGGCATCTCCCCTCTCATTCTATTAGAATATACCATCAGCCGATGGCCTGAATGGCCTGTCGCAGATAGCTCACGCCGATCAGTTCCATACCGGCAAATTCGGCGGTATTGAGCTGGGCAAGGCCATGCTTGGGCACAATGGCCCGGGTAAAGCCGATGCGCTGTGCCTCCCGCAATCGGGTTTCCAAATTGGAGACGTTGCGCACCTCCCCGCCCAGGCCCACCTCGCCGATGGCCACCGTGGCGTCGCCCAGAGGTTTGTCCAGCAGCGAAGACACCACCGCCAGACAGGCGGCCAGATCACAGGCGGTTTCGTCCAGTTCCAGGCCGCCCACGATGTTCAGGTAGATGTCCAGATTGCCCATAAAGTAGCCGGCCCGCTTTTCCAGCACCGCCAAAAGCAGATTGAGACGGTTGAAATCAAAGCCCGAAGCGGTGCGCCGCGGGGTGCCGAAGCCGCTCTTGGCAGCCAGCGCCTGCACCTCGGACAAAATCGGTCGGGTCCCCTCCATGGTGCAGGCCACGCAGTTGCCGCTGATGCCCATCGGGCGCCCTTCCAGCAGCAGCTGGGAGGGATTTTCAATCTCTTTCAGGCCGTTGGCAGCCATGTCGAACATGCCGATCTCGTTGGTGGAACCATAGCGGTTTTTGGCTGCCCGCAGTACCCGGTAAGGCAAGGTCTTGTCCCCTTCAAAGTAAAGCACTGTGTCCACGATATGCTCCATTACCTTGGGGCCCGCAATGGCGCCGTCCTTGTTGACATGTCCCACAATAAAGGTGGGGATCTCGCAGCTTTTGGCCACCCCCAGCAGACGGGCTGCACACTCCTTCACCTGGGATACGCTGCCCGCGGAGGAACTGATCTCGCTGCAGTGCATGGTCTGGATGGAGTCGATGACCACCAGCCCGGGGCGGGTCTGCTCAATGAGGTCGCAGATGGCCAGAATATCCGTCTCTGCCGCCAACAGGATATTGTCCTGCTCCACCCCCAAACGGGCCGCCCGCAGCTTGATCTGCCGCACCGATTCCTCACCGGTGATATACAGTACCTCCATGCCCCGGGATACCGCGCCGCACAGCTGCAGCAGCAGGGTGGATTTACCCGCGCCAGGCTCGCCGCCCAGCAATACCACCGAACCAATGACGATACCGCCGCCCAGTACCCGGTCCAGTTCCCCGATACCGGTGAGAATGCGGCTGCGCTCTTCGGTGGTGCTGATCTCCCGCAGCCGCTTTGCCTCGATGGAATAACCCGGCTGGCGCAGTCCTCCCGCCGCCCGGGTCCGGGAACGGGAAGCAGATGCCGGCGTGGTCACTACCACGTCCTCGGCCATGGTGTTCCATTCCCCGCAGCTGGGGCACCTGCCCATCCAGCGGGGGCTGGTCTCGCCGCAGTTGGAACAGACGTAGATCGTTTTTACCTTTTCCTTTGCCATGTTGTTCTCCTGCCTGTAAATACTGTGGTGTGAAGAAAAAGCGGCAGAAAAGCGCCCAAAGCGCTCGGTCTGCCGCGTGATTCGCCTTACCCGGCTGTTTCGTCTTCCAGCTGTTCCTGTTCTTCCAGCAATTTTTCCCACTGATCAAACAGTTCCTGTTGACGGAATTTTGCATCCTCCAGAGCATCGCAGGTTTCCTGCAGTTTCTGGTAATCCTGCAGCACCTCGGGATCGTTGATGGCGTTTTCGTAGCCGGTGATGTCGGCCCCCAGTTCCTCGATATCGGTTTCCAGCTGACGAATGCGGGTGCGCAGCTCGGCCTTGCGGCGGCGCTGCTCTTTGCCGTAGGCCGGACGGGAAGCCTCCTTGGGCTTTTCCTCCTGGGCGGCGGGCTGGCTGTCCCGGTTCATCAGCGCTGTGTAGGAGGGATACAGCTTGGCGCTGCCCTCCTCCAGATACAGAATGGGACAGGCCAGGCTGTTCATGAGATAGCGGTCAT
>DXDW01000053.1 GCA_019115305.1 Candidatus Anaerofilum excrementigallinarum | reverse complement strand
ATCCGGGGCGGCTGCAGCCCGGTGGGCATGAAAAAGCAGTTTGTCACCGTGTTCCACGAAAGCATGCTGGAGCAAAGCCAGGTGATGGTGAGCGGCGGGCGCATCGGGCTGCAGATCCAGCTGGCCCCTGCCGACCTCATCGCCGCGGTGAAGGGCAAAACCGCCGACATCATCGCCCTGTGAGGGTGTCCGTGTAAAATGGACAAAAATGCAAAGGGAAACCAGGGCCGATTGGGCTTTGCGCCGAATTTCGGCTTTTTGCGCCTTGCTGCGCCCCTTTCTGTCTTGATTTTATCCGCGAAACCGATTATGCTTAAAGTGTATCCTCGTTTGTATTCCCGCCCCGTGTTATAAAAAGGAAACCAGCCGGTAAGGAGGCGTTGAGCGGATGGCGTTTGGCAATAAAAAAGCGTTGGACCGGCTGCTTCCGGCTCTGCTGTGCTGGTGCGGGCTGCCCTGCCATCCCAAACAGGGCGGTATGGGGGATAAGTGTAAATATTTTTAGTTTTTTAA
This sequence comes from Candidatus Anaerofilum excrementigallinarum, assembly GCA_019115305.1. Lineage (GTDB taxonomy): Bacteria > Bacillota > Clostridia > Oscillospirales > Ruminococcaceae > Anaerofilum > Anaerofilum excrementigallinarum. The sequence continues at coordinate 11,264 of DXDW01000053.1, read as the reverse complement.
AAGGCTTGGTGCAGGTGCATCACGGCCTTTTTCTTTTGCCGCAGCAGCCCAAGGGCTGTTGAAATAGATTTTTTCATTTTTGAAAAAAGACGACTTCAGAAAGGAAGACGAAGAATGAAAAAAGTTGCCATCATCATGGGAAGCGACAGCGATCTGCCGGTAGTGAAACCCGCCTGGGAAGAGCTGAAAAAGCTGGGCATTCCCTGCGAAGCTCACGTCATGAGCGCCCACCGCACCCCTGCCGCCGCCGCTGAGTTCAGCAAAAATGCCCGTGCCAACGGCTTTGGCGTCATCATTGCCGCCGCCGGCATGGCCGCCCATCTGGCCGGCGCCCTGGCCGCCAACACCACTTTGCCCATCATCGGCATCCCCGTCAAGGGCGGCGCCATGGACGGGCTGGACGCCCTGCTGGCCACTGTGATGATGCCCAGCGGCATCCCCGTGGCCACCGTGGCCCTCAACGGGGCCAAGAACGCCGCCGTGCTGGCCGCCCAGATGCTGGCCATTGAGGACGCCGAACTGGCCGCCAAGCTGGACGCCGCCCGTCAGGATATGGCCGCCCAGATCGAAGCCAAGGACAAGGCGCTGCAGCAGCAGCTCAACGGCTGATCGGCCGGGCTATTCAAAGGAGGGACCAGCACTATGGAAATGGAACAGTACCGCAGCGAAAAGCTGCACGAGGAATGCGGCGTGTTTGCCGTATACGATAAATCCCGCCAGGAAAACGTGGTGGCCGACACCTACCACGCCCTCTACGCTTTGCAGCACCGGGGCCAGGAGAGCTGCGGCATGGCCATCAACGACGACGGGGTCATCAGCTATCACCGGGACCTGGGTCTGGTGAACGATGTGTTCACCCGGGACGTGATGATGTCGCTGCCCCAGCACGGCCAGATGGCCCTGGGCCACTGCCGCTATGCCAAGGCCGGCATTCCCCGCCGCAGCGAGGCCCAGCCTCTGGTGGTGCGCCACGTCAAGGGCAGCATGGCCCTGGGCTTCAACGGCGCGCTGCTCAACGGCGCGGCCCTGCGTGAAAAATACGAGCTGGAAGGCGCCATCTTCCACACCGGCACCGACGCCGAGGTTATCGCCTACGCCATCACCCGTCACCGGCTGCACACCGGCAGCATCGAGGAGGCCGTGAGTCTGGCCATGGAAGAGCTGGAAGGCGCCGTGAGCCTGGTGGTCATGAGCCCCCGCAAGATCATCGCCGCCCGGGACCCCCAGGGTTTCCGGCCTCTCTGCCTGGGCCGCAAGGGCGACGCCTGGCTGGTGGCCAGCGAGAGCTGCGCCATCCACAGCATCAACGGCACCTTCGAGCGGGATATCAAGCCCGGTGAGATCGTGGTCATCGACGAAAACGGCCTGCGCAGCGACGAACACCGCTGCGGTCAGAAGACCGGCCTGTGCGTCTTTGAGTTCGTCTACTTCGCCCGTCCCGACAGCGTGGTGGACGGCGCCAGCGTCCACAAGGCCCGCCGCCGTGCCGGCGCTCTGCTGGCTCTGGAGCATCCGGTGCAGGCCGACGTGGTCATCGGCGCGCCGGACTCCGGCCTGGACGCCGCTTTGGGTTTTGCCCAGCAGAGCGGCATTCCCTACGGCATCGGATTCCTCAAGAACAAATACATCGGCCGCACCTTCATCCAGCCCGACCAGAAGCTGCGTGAAAACACCGTGCGCATCAAGCTCAACCCCATCGCCGACACCGTAAAGGGCAAGCGGGTGGTTCTGGTGGACGACTCCATCGTCCGCGGCACCACCTCCAAGCAGATCGTCCAGCTGCTGCGGGACGCCGGCGCCACCGAGGTGCACTTCCGGGCATCCAGCCCCAAATTCCTCTATCCCTGCTACTTCGGCACCGACGTGGACAGCCGGGAGAACCTCATCGCCGTCAACCACTCCACCGAGGAGATCGCCGAGATCATCGGCGTGGACAGCCTGGGCTTCCTCAGCGTGGACAGCGTGAAGAAGATCCCCGAGGGCTGCGATCTGGACTTCTGCGTGGGCTGCTTTACCGGCGAGTATCCGGTGGACTGCTCCGGCTGCCGCTGCGGCAAGGACAAGTGCGACCGCAAGCTCAGCGAGCGGGACTGAAAACCGCTTTGATCCTATCCGATTTTCCCACCCCAACAAGGAGGAACTGAAACAATGGAAAAGAGTTTTTCGGAAAGCTATAAGGCCGCCGGCGTAGACATCACCGCCGGTTACAAGGCTGTGGAACTGATGAAAGCCCATGTGGCCCGCACCATGACCAGCGGCGTGCTGGGTGACATCGGCGGTTTCGGCGGCCTGTTTGAGCTGGACGTCACCGATATGCCCCATCCTGTTCTGGTCAGCGGCACCGACGGCGTGGGCACCAAGCTGAAGATCGCCTTCCTCATGGACAAGCACGACACCGTGGGCATCGACTGCGTGGCCATGTGCGTCAACGACGTGCTGGCCTGCGGCGCCAAGCCTCTGCTGTTCCTGGACTACATCGCCTGCGGCAAAAACGTGCCCGAAAAGATCGCGGCCATCGTCTCCGGCGTGGCCGAGGGCTGCGTTCAGGCCGGCTGCGCTCTGGTGGGCGGCGAGACCGCCGAGATGCCCGGCTTCTACCCCGAAAACGAGTACGACCTGGCCGGCTTCACCGTGGGCGCCGTGGAAAAGACCAAGATCCTGGACATGAACACCATGAAGGCCGGCGACGCCATCATCGCCCTGCCTTCCTCCGGCGTCCACTCCAACGGTTTCAGCCTGGTGCGCCGGGTGTTTGACCTGGAGAACAAGGGCCTGGACCGCTATTCCGCCGAGCTGGGCCGCACTTTGGGCGAGGTTCTGCTGGAGCCCACCAAGATCTACGTCAAGCCCGCCCTGGCCGCCATCAACGCCGTGCCGGTGCGCGCCATCAGCCACATCACCGGCGGCGGCTTCTACGAGAACATTCCCCGCGCCCTGGCTGCCGGCTGCGTGGCCCGCATCGACAAGGCCAGCCTGAAGGTGCTGCCCATCTTCGATCTGATCCAGAAAGAGGGCAACATCCCCGAGCGCGATATGTTCAACACCTTCAACATGGGCGTGGGCATGGCCATGGTGGTGGCCGGCGACAGCGCCGACGAGGCCGTGCGGGTGCTCAAGGCCAACGGCCAGGACGCCTACATCATGGGCGAGATCGCCAATGGCGAGAAAGGCGTGGAGATATGCTGAAGGTAGCCGTGCTGGTGTCGGGAGGCGGCACCAATCTCCAGGCTATCCTGGACAGCCAGGCCCGGGGGGAGAACCCCCATGGCCGGGTGGAGCTGGTAGTGGCCAGCCGCCCCGGGGTCTACGCCCTGGAGCGGGCCGAAAAGGCCGGTGTGGAGACCGCTGTGGTCCGCCGCAAGGACTACGCCACCAGCGCCGAGTTTGACGCGGCTCTGCTGCACACTTTGCGCAGCCACGGCATCGACGTGGTGGTGCTGGCGGGCTTTCTGTCCATCCTGGGGCCCTCGGTTATCGCCGCCTACCCCGACCGCATCCTCAACGTGCATCCCAGCCTGATCCCCAGCTTCTGCGGGGAGGGCTTTTACGGGCTGCGGGTCCACGAGGCCGCCCTGGCCAAGGGCGTGAAGGTCACCGGCGCCACGGTGCATTTTGTCAACGAGGAGTGCGACGGCGGAGCCATCATCGCCCAGAAGGCGGTGGATGTGCTGCCCGGGGACACCCCCGAGACCTTGCAGAAGCGGGTGATGGTGGAAGCGGAATGGAAGCTGCTGCCCGCCGCTCTGGCCACCGTGTGCGAAAAGCTGGATGTTTGATACCAAGGAGGAAATTGCAAATGCAGACCTTTGATCTCAATACTTTGGTGCGGGAAAACGCCTATCCCGGCCGCGGCATCGTGCTGGGCCTTACTCCCAGCGGCAAAAAGGCCGTTATCGCCTATTTCATCATGGGCCGCAGCGCCAACAGCCGCAACCGGGTGTTTGATCCCATCCCCGGCGGCATCCGCACCATGGCTGCCGACCCCGCCAAGCTGGAGGACCCCAGCCTGATCATCTACAACCCTGTGCTCACTCTGGGCAACAGCCATATCGTGACCAACGGCGACCAGACCGACACCGTCTACGACTTCATGAAGGAGGGCAAGACCTTCGAGGAAGCCCTGCGCACCCGCACCTTCGAGCCCGACGGCCCCAACTGGACCCCCCGCATCAGCGGCCTGGTGCAGCTGGAGGATGGCAAGATGCAGTATAAGCTGTCCATCCTGAAAAGCGCCGACGGCAACGGCGAGAGCGTGCGCCGCTACTTCTTCGAGTATCCCCAGCCTGTGGCCGGGGAAGGTCACTTCATCCACACCTACAAGTGCGACGGCAACCCCATCCCCAGCTTTGAAGGGGAGCCCGAAAAGGTGGCCATCTGTGAGGATCTGGACCAGTTTGCCAACGACCTGTGGGCCAACCTCAACCCCGACAACAAGGTGAGCCTGTTTGTGCGCACCATCTGCCTGGAGACCGGCGAGGTGGGCGACTGCATCTACAACAAATACGACCCCGCTATGAGCGACGAGGCCTGATCGGAAAGGGGAAAACCAACATGAAAGAACTGGAACTGAAATACGGCTGCAATCCCAACCAGAAGCCTGCCCGCATCTTTATGGAGCAGGGCGAGCTGCCTGTCACCGTGCTCAGCGGCCGTCCCGGCTACATCAACTTCCTGGACGCCCTCAACAGCTGGCAGCTGGTGAAGGAGCTGAAAGAAGCCACCGGCCTGCCCGCCGCTGCTTCCTTCAAGCATGTGTCTCCCGCCGGCGCGGCCCTGGGCCTGCCCCTGGACGAGACCCTGGAAAAAATGTACCATGTGGAGGGCATGAAGCTGAGCCCCCTGGCCTGCGCCTATGCCCGGGCTCGCGGCGCTGACCGCATGAGCAGCTTCGGCGACTGGATCGCCCTCAGCGACGTCTGCGACGAGAGCACCGCCAAGATCGTGAAAAAAGAGGTCAGCGACGGCATCATCGCTCCCGGCTACACCCCCGAGGCTCTGGAGATTCTGAAATCCAAGCGCAAGGGCGGCTACAATGTGGTGCAGATCGACCCCGATTATGTTCCCGCCGCCATCGAGCACAAGCAGGTGTTCGGTGTGACCTTTGAGCAGGGCCGCAACGACCTGAAGATCGACGAGAAGATGCTGGAGAATCTGGTCACCGACAACAAGACCCTCACCGCCGAGCAGAAGCGGGACCTGATCCTCTGCCTCATCACCCTGAAATACACCCAGTCCAACAGCGTATGCTACGCCCAGGGCGGCCAGGTGATCGGCGTGGGCGCCGGCCAGCAGAGCCGCATCCACTGCACCCGTCTGGCGGGCAACAAGGCCGATATCTGGCAGCTGCGCCATCATCCCAAGGTGCTGAACCTGCCCTTCCGCCCCGACGTCTCCCGCCCCAACCGGGACAACGCCATCGACGTCTACATCAGCGACGACTACGAGGACGTGCTGGGTGACGACGTATGGGCCGACACCTTCACCACCCGCCCCGAACCCCTCACCGCCGCCGAGAAGAAGGAGTGGCTGAGCAAGGTGTCCGGCGTGGTGCTGGGCAGCGACGCCTTCTTCCCCTTCGGCGACAACATCGAGCGGGCCCGCCGCAGCGGCGTCACCGCCATCGTACAGCCCGGCGGCAGCATCCGGGACGACCAGGTGATCGAGACCTGCAACAAGTACGGCATCGCCATGGCCTTCTGCGGCCTGCGGCTGTTCCACCACTAAGATGACGAAGTATCTGCCCCGCCAGGTGCTGCCGGCTGCTGTGGCCCTGGCGGCTCTGGCGGGAGCGCTGGTCTGTATCGCACGGGCCGGCGGCAGTCTGCCGGGAGCCCTGGTCGCCTGGATCGGCGGCGGGCTGCTGGTGGGTCTGCCCGGTCTGGCCGCCGCCCGGCTGCTGCATGCCGGGGCATCCCGGCCGGCACAAAAAGCCGCCGGGCTGGCGTGGGGGCTGCTGGCCTTCGCTCTGGCCGCTGTGCTGGCAAGCCTGTCGGGCATCCATTCTTTGGTATGGGCGCCGGCGCTGGCTTCGGCGGTTGTGCTGGCGGTGCGCCGCCCCAAAATCACCTTTTCCGCCGAAACTGTCCGGCTTTGGCCCCTGGCGGTATGGGGGATAGCGGTGCTGCTCTGCAGCCTGTCCGCCTCCTCCTTTGCCCATCCCGAGGCCGTGGGGGCCGTGACCCCCAGCCAGGACTTTTTCTGGAACCTGGGCAACGTGCAGAGCTTTCTGAACGGCTTTCCGCCCCAGGACCTGCGGTTTTCCGGGGTGGTGCTGCGGTACCACTACCTCACCGAGCTGCTCTATGCCGGCCTGTGCATGGGCACCGGCCTGCCGGCCTACGACGTCACCGCCTTTTACGGCGCGCCCCTGGTGCTGGCCGGAGCGGTGTTCGCCCTCTGCCAGCTGGCAAGGGGCCTGTTTGAGAAAAAATACCAGCGGGCGCTGACGGTAGCCGGGCTGTTTGTCTTTGGCTGCGCCGGGCTGTACAAGCTGCTGCCCGCCGGGCTGAGTCCCTTCTGGAACAGCGGCATCCAGCATCTTGTCACCAACATCAACGCCCACGCCACCGCCGTGCTGCTGCTGGCAGCCTTCGCCCTGCTTTACCGGCAGGCGGGGGAGAGGGGATTTTCCCCCAAAGCGGGCCAGACCTGGGCGGCAGCGGCGGCCTTCGCCTTGCTCTGCATCGCCAAAGGACCGGTGGCCGGCATTGTGGCCATCGCCGTGGGCTGTGCCGGGGTAGTGCTGGCTTTCCGCCGGGAGAACCGGGTCTCCAGCCTGGTCTTTGGCCTTGCCATTGCGGCGGGCTTCGGGCTGCTGTACATCACCTTCTTTTCCGCCGGAGCCTCCACCAGCATGGTGTTTGATCCCGCCGGGACTTTGGAGAAATCCTGGTTCGTCAACTATATCCGGCTGTTCAGCACCCGCTGGCCTGTGCTGCGGGGGCCGATCCTGGCCGCCTTCGCCCTTTTGCAGACCTTCTGCTTCTGCCCGCCGGTGTTTGCCGGCTGGCTGCTGGGGCTGCCCCGGGATATCCGGGACCTGTTTAAGGGCTGTATATCGCCTCTGCGGCTGGTGGCCAACGCGGCGGCGGTGGGAGGCTTTGCGGCCTTCTATCTCTTTGACCACTATGCCATGAGCCAGATCTATTTCGGCTTCTGCGGCATGTTTTTCATGGGCCTTCTGGCGGTGGACAATCTGGTATATGTCCGGGCAAAGGCCGTCCGGGGTCTGCTGGCTGTGCTGGCGGCGGTCAGCGCCCTCACCGGCCTGTGTGCCTGGGGGTATCTGGCCCGCCAGGGCGTCCAATTGATCGCCGACGGGGGCCAAGCCATGGCCCAGGCGGCCCTGGCCGATGAGGCCCGGCTGCCCCTCACCGCTGCCGACGAAGCCGCCATGGACTGGCTGGCCCGGCAGCCGGAAGGTCTCTTTGCCACCAACCGCATCCACACCGGCGCGGCCCTGGAGGGATTGAGCAACGTATATTCCGGCCTTTCGGGCCGGGGCGCCTATATGGAGAGCTTCAAGTACGCCGTCTCCAACATGGGGGTGGCGGACAGCGAGGTGACCGCCCGGGTGGCCTGGGTGGAGACCCTCTTTGCCCAAGATACCACCTATGAGCAGGCGGCGCAGATGTGCCGCCAGGCCGGGGTGCGGTATGTGGTGTTCCGGGAAGGAGCACCGGGCAGCGAGGCGGCCTTTGCGGGCCTGACCCCTGCCTTTGCCGCCGAGGGCGTGCGCATCTATTCCATCGAATAAACGGCCCGGCCGGGCCGGTAAACCCAATAGAACAAGGAGGAGCCAGCTATGAAAATTCTGGTAGTAGGCGGAGGCGGCCGGGAGCATGCCATCATCCGCAAGCTGAAGGAAAGCCCCGCTGTGGACAAGATCTGGGCTGCCCCCGGCAACGGCGGCATTGCGGCCGACGCCGAGTGCGTGGACATCAAGGCCACCGACGTAGAGGGCGTGGTGGATTTCGCCGTGAAAGAGGCCATGGACTATGTGGTGGTGGCCCCCGACGATCCCCTGGTGCTGGGCATGGTGGACGCTCTGGCTGAAAAGGGCATCCCCGCCTTTGGCCCCCGCGCCGCCGCCGCCCGCATTGAGGGCAGCAAGGTGTTCTCCAAGAACCTGATGAAAAAATACGGCATCCCCACCGCCGACTACGCGGTGTTCTCCGACGCTGCCGAGGCCATGGCCTACATCAAGGGCAAAAACGAGTACCCCGTGGTGGTCAAGGCCGACGGCCTGGCCCTGGGCAAAGGCGTGCTGATCTGCCAGACCGAAGCCGAGGCCGCCGACGCTCTCAAGAGCATGATGGAGGACCACATCTTCGGCAAGAGCGGCTCCACCGTGGTGGTGGAGGAGTTCCTCACCGGCCCCGAGGTGTCGGTGCTGAGCTTCACCGACGGCAAGGTGGTCAAGCCCATGGTTTCCAGCATGGACCACAAGCGGGCGCTGGACAATGACCAGGGCCTGAACACCGGCGGCATGGGCACCGTGGCCCCCAATCCCTACTACACCCCCGAAGTGGCCGCCGAGTGCATGGAGAAGATTTTCCTGCCCACCATCGCGGCCATGAACGCCGAGGGCTGCCCCTTCACCGGCTGCCTGTATTTCGGCCTGATGCTCACCCCCAAGGGCCCCAAGGTCATCGAGTACAACTGCCGTTTCGGCGATCCCGAGACCCAGGTGGTGCTGCCGCTGCTGAAAAGCGACCTGCTGAACATCATGCTGGCCACCACCAATGGAACCCTGGCCGACACCGACGTGGAGTTTGCCGATGAAAACGCCGCCTGCGTGATTCTGGCCAGCGGCGGGTATCCCCAGAAATACGCCACCGGCAAGGTGATTTCCGGCCTGGAAAAAGGCCAGCTGCCCGGGGGCGAAGCCATCGTCTACCACGCCGGCACCAAGCAGACCGCCGAAGGTCTGGTCACCAGCGGCGGCCGTGTGCTGGGCGTCACCGCCACCGCCCCCACTCTGGCACAGGCGGTGGAAAAGGCCTACGCCGCCGCCGACAAGATCAGCTTTGAGGGGCTGCACCGCCGCAGCGACATCGGCAAGCGTGCCCTGGCTGCCAAACAGTAATCACACCAAAAAAGGAGAGTATCCCTATGGTTTATCGCGTATATGTAGAGCGCAAGCCCGGCTTTGACGGCGAGGCCAAGGCCCTGCTGGGGGAACTGCGCAGCCTGCTGCAGATCGATTCCATCACCGGCCTGCGGCTGCTCAACCGCTACGACGTGGAGGGCATCAGCCAGGAGCTGTTCGACCGCTGCGTGCCCACTGTCTTCAGCGAGCCCCAGACCGACAACGCCACCTTCGCCCTGCCCGCCTGGGACGGGGCCATGTTCGCGGTGGAGTACCTGCCCGGCCAGTTTGACCAGCGGGCCGATTCCGCCAGCGAGTGCATCCAGCTCATCAGCCAGGGCGAGCGCCCGGTGGTGCGCAGCGCCCGCCTCTACCTGCTGGAGGGCGATATCACCGCCGAGCAGCTGGAAGCGGTGAAAAAATACGTCATCAACCCGGTGGAGGCCCGCGAGGCCGATCTGGCCGAAAAGGCCACTCTGGCGGTGGAATATCCCATCCCCACCACCGTGGAGACCCTCACCGGCTTTATCGGTCTGAGCCGAGAGCAGCTGGCCGAGTTCATCGCCCACTATGGCCTGGCCATGGACCTGGACGACATCGCCTTCTGCCAGGAGTATTTCGCCAAGGAGCAGCGTGATCCCACCATCACCGAGATCCGCATGATCGACACCTACTGGTCCGACCACTGCCGTCACACCACCTTCGGCACCATTCTGGACGAGGTGACCATCGACGACGCCCTGGTGAAAAAGACCTGGGACAACTACCTGGACCTGCGCAGCCAGCTGTACGCCGGCCGCAACAAGCCCATCTGCCTCATGGACCTGGCCACCATCGGCGCCAAGTACCTGAAAAAGACCGGCCAGCTGAAAAACCTGGACGAGTCGGAGGAGATCAACGCCTGCACCGTCAAGATCAAGGCGGATGTGGACGGCGAGGAGCAGGACTGGCTGTTCCTGTTCAAGAACGAGACCCACAATCACCCCACCGAGATCGAGCCCTTCGGCGGCGCGGCCACCTGCATCGGCGGCGCCATCCGGGACCCCCTGTCCGGCCGCAGCTATGTGTATCAGGCCATGCGCGTCACCGGCGCGGGCGATCCCCTGGTTCCTGTCCAGGACACCATGCCCGGCAAGCTGCCCCAGCGCAAGCTGGTGACCACCGCCGCGGCGGGCTATTCCAGCTACGGCAACCAGATCGGTCTGGCCACCGGCCAGGTGGACGAGCTGTATCACCCCGGCTATGTGGCCAAGCGCATGGAGATCGGCGCCGTGGTGGGCGCTGCCCCCGCCGCCAATGTCCGCCGGGAAGTTCCCGCTCCCGGTGACATCGTGGTACTGCTGGGCGGCCGCACCGGCCGTGACGGCTGCGGCGGCGCCACCGGCTCCTCCAAGGCCCACAAGCTGGAAAGCCTGGAAACCTGCGGCGCAGAGGTGCAGAAGGGCAATGCCCCCATCGAGCGCAAACTGCAGCGGCTGTTCCGTGACCCCAACGCCACCCGGCTGATCAAGCGCTGCAACGACTTCGGCGCCGGCGGTGTCAGCGTGGCCATCGGCGAGCTGGCCGACGGCCTGGCCATCGACCTGAACGCCGTGCCCAAGAAGTACGACGGTCTGGACGGCACCGAGCTGGCCATCTCCGAGAGCCAGGAGCGCATGGCTGTGGTGCTGGCCCCCGAGGATGTGGAAACCTTCATCGATCTGGCCCACGGCGAAAACCTGGAGGCCACTGTGGTGGCCACCGTCACCGCCGAGCCCCGCCTGACCATGACCTGGAACGGCAACACCATCGTGGACATCAGCCGTGAGTTCCTCAACTCCAACGGCGCTGAAAAGCACATGAACGCCCATGTGCTGCCCGGCGAGCTGTACCAGCCCCAGTGGCAGGGCGCCACCATGGCCGAAAAGATGCACAGCCTGGTCAGCGACCTCAACGTCTGCAGCAAGAAGGGCCTGTCCGAGCGGTTCGACTCCACCATCGGCGCCGCCACCGTCACCATGCCCTTCGGCGGCAAGCACCAGCTCACCCCCAACCAGGCCATGGTGGCCAAGCTGCCGGTAAAGGGCGAGACCAAGACCTGCAGCGCCATGGCCTGGGGCTACAACCCCTACATCATGGAAAAGAGCCAGTACCACGGCGCTTACCTGGCTGTGGTGGAGAGCATCGCCAAGCT
>DXDW01000052.1 GCA_019115305.1 Candidatus Anaerofilum excrementigallinarum | reverse complement strand
GAAGGGCATCGTCTCCCCCCAGGCGGTGGAGGCCGCCCTCCGGGAGGACACCGCCCTGGTCTCCATTATGGCGGCCAACAACGAGATCGGCACCATCCAGCCCATCGCCGAGCTGGGCCGCATCTGCCGGGACAAGGGCGTGTGGTTCCACACCGACGCGGTCCAGGCCGCAGGCGCCATTCCTCTGAATGTAAAGGAAATGAACATCGACATGCTGAGCCTGTCTGCCCACAAATTCAACGGGCCCAAGGGCTGCGGCGCTCTGTATATCCGCCGGGGCGTGCTGCCTCTGAACTATCTGGACGGCGGCGGCCAGGAAAACCGCAAGCGGGCCGGCACCGAGAATGTGGCCGGCATCGTGGGTCTGGGCTGCGCTCTGGAGGCCGCTGTGGCTGATATGGACGCCAAGGCCGCCCATCTGCGCGAAATGCGGGATTACGTCATCGACCGCATCCTCAAAAATATCCCCAACACCCGGCTCAACGGCGACGCCCAGCAGCGGCTGCCCGGCAATGTGAGCATCAGCTTCCCCGGTCTGGAGGGTGAGACCATTCTGCTGGACCTGGATATGCACGGTGTCTGTGCCTCCACCGGCTCGGCCTGCAACAGCGACAGCCTGGACCCCAGCCATGTGCTGCTGGCCATCGGGCTGCCCCACGAGATCGCCCACGGCACCATGCGCTTCTCCTTCGGTCCGCAGAACACCCTGGCCGATGCCCGGACTCTGTGCGATATTCTGGAGGAGATCATCCCCCGCCGCCGGGCCATGTCCCCGGTTTGGAACGCCCTGCGCCGCTGAGGCCGGGCTCCCGCCATTCTAACTTGAAAAATAAAGGAGATCAAATACACCATGGGAATGTACAGCGCTAAAGTAATGGATCATTTCGCCAATCCCCGCAATGTGGGTGAGCTGCCCGACGCCAACGGCGTGGGCGAGGTGGGCAACGCCAAGTGCGGCGACATCATGCGCATCTATCTGAAAATCGAGGACAACACCATTCAGGACGTGAAGTTCATGACCTTCGGCTGCGGTGCCGCCATCGCCACCAGCAGCATGGCCACCGAGCTGATCAAGGGCAAGACCATCGACCAGGCCCTGCAGCTGACCAACAAGGCGGTTGTGGAGGCCCTGGACGGTCTGCCCCCTGTCAAGATCCACTGTTCCGTGCTGGCCGAGCAGGCGGTGAAGGCCGCTCTGGCCGACTACTACACCCGTCTGGGCGTCGATCCCGAGCCCATTGTGGGCAAACTGGCAGAGGACTGCCATTCCTGCGAGGAGGGCTGCAGCTGTGGACACTGATCTGATCAGCACCGGCTCCAGTTTTTCCACCTTTGAAAAGATGGAAAAGGTTTTGGTGGGCCTGTCGGGCGGGGTGGATTCCTCGGTATGCATCCAGATCCTCAAGGACCAGGGTTTTGATGTGTCCGCCGCGGTGATCCGCTTTTCCGACGCCCACGACAAGGCTGTGGAGGCTGCCCACAAGGTGGCCGCCCAGCTGAATGTATTCTGCTACGACATCGATGCCTCGGCGGAATTTGAACGGCTGGTGGTGGACCCCTTCTGCCGCAGCTACTGCCAGGGCGAGACCCCCAACCCCTGCGTGCTCTGCAATCCGGGAGTAAAGTTCCGGCTGCTGGCCCAGAAAGCCGACGAGCTGGGCATCCGGTTCATCGCCACCGGTCACTACGCCCGGGTGGAGGAGCAGGACGACGGCAGCTACGCCGTAGCCAAGGCCGAAAGCGCTGCCCGGGACCAGAGTTATATGCTCTACCGGCTGGACCAGGACATTCTCTCCCGGCTGGTGCTGCCTCTGGGCGAGTTTGAAAAGCAGGATATCCGGGAGATCGCCCAGGCCATGGGCCTGGCCAGCGCCGACGCCCCCGACAGCCAGGAGATCTGCTTTATCCCCGAGGGCGACTACGCCGCTTTTATCCGGGACCGGGGCATGGAAAGCCCCGCCGGCAACTTCATCGGCCCCGACGGCCAGGATCTGGGCCCCCACAAGGGCATTGCCCACTACACCATCGGCCAGCGCAAGGGCCTGGGCATCGCCCTGGGCCAGCCGGTGTTCGTCAAGGCCATCCAGCCCGACGGCAACATTTTGCTTGGCTGGGCCGGCGAGGAATTTTACCGGGGCGTGATCCTGCGGGATGTCTGCACTCCCTCCGGCCAGCCTCTGGCCGACGGCGAGTACGAGGCCAAAATCCGCAGCGCCGCCTCGCCTGCCCTCTGCCTGGCCAAAGCCCAGCCTGACGGCACCGTGGCTCTGGTGTTCCCCACCCCGGTGCGGGCTCCGGCTCCCGGCCAGAGCGCCGTGCTCTACCGGGGCGATGTGGTCATGGGCGGCGGATTCATTCAGTCCATCCTGCCCTGACCGGCCTTGTTTCCATCTCATAACAGTGCAAAAGCCGCCGCTTCCCTTTCACAGGGAGGCGGCGGCTTTGTGTTGTCCGGGGTGCCGGACAGCCGGCAAAAAGGAATAAAATAAAAAAGGAGCAGGCCCTGCGGCCTGCTCCTTGCAGAAGGTGGATTTATTCGTGACGGATGGCCTCCAGGGCGCTGATCTTCACCGCGCGGTTGGCGGGGACAATGCCCGACACCAGACCCACAAAGGTGGCGAAGAGGATGGCGCCCAGCACCAGCCAGGGAGGAATGATGCTGGAGGTGCCGCCGGTGGGCATGCCGGTCATCATATCGTAGCCCATCATGGACTCCTCGTTCTGCAGGCCCAAAATCATGATAATGGTTTGCAGATTGTTGATGACAAAGCTCACTCCATAGCTGATCACCACGCCGACCACACCGCCCAAAAAGCCGATGGCGCCCGACTCGATGAGGAACATGCTGCGGATCTTGCCCAGTTCGCAGCCCAGCACCTTCATCACACCGATTTCCTTGGTGCGCTCGTAGATGGCCATGGTCATGGTGTTGGCGATATTCAGCGCCGCCACCAGCAGCGAAACCGCCGCCAGACCGCCCAAAGTCATCTGCTGCTTGCGGACCTGGCCCTGCATCTCCTCGCGCAGCTGGGTGAGCGAGTTGATCTGGGTATAGCCCAGATCCTTGATGGCCTGCTCCACATCGGCCACATTGTCCACATCGTCCACCTTGACGTAGACGGTGTTGTAGCCGTTGTCCTTTTCCCGCATGACCACACCGTTGGAGATCATCACGCCGCCGCTGCTGCTGTTGTTGCTGCCGGTGAGTTTGGCATAGGCAGATTCCAGCATTTTGGCGTTGGCAATGCTCATCACCACACCGGAATCGGTGTAGTAGCCCACATTGTAGTCGCTTTTCATCACGCCCACCACAACCAGCTCATACTCCCGGGTCTTGGGGTTGGGTTCGGCGTAATCGCTCATGCGCAGGATCATTTTATCCTTCTGGATATCCACAAAGGGCGGCACCGGGTTGCCGCTGGCGTCCAGCATGCCTTGGTAGACATACCGTTTGCCGGAATTGTAGCTTTTGCGGGTGTCCTCAAAGCTATAGCCCAGATTTTCACCCACCAGTACGGGGATCTTGTTTTTGCCCAATGTCTCGTTGCCGGTGAGGTAGCTGCCCTCGACCAGCTGCACCCCCATGGCCTCCAGAGAGGCGGGGTCCATGCCGAAGGCATTCAGCCAGGACTGATACCGGTCGTTTTTGCCGGCATACAGCTGGGCGCTGAGGTTGTTGGGCTGATACTGGGGAGTCGCCGCCGTCACATGGGGGATGGCCTTGATGGTGCTCAGCATGGCGTCGTCCAGCACCGGGGGAGAATCCGCCGTGGTGCCGCCGTAGGAGTAATTGTAGATTTCGATCTTGGTCAGATCGCCATAGCTGCGCAGCATTTCCTCATACTGCTTGTTGAGGGCGATGCCCAGACTGATCATCACCACGATCAGACAGGTGCCGATCACCACGCCGATGAGGGTGAGCAGGGTTCGTCCTTTGCGGCGGCGAAGGTTATCTGTGCTGAGCTTCAGCAGATCAGATATCTTCATCGTCGTCCTCCGCTTCCAGCATGGCCAGCTTCTTGGCCTTGCGTTTCTTTACCACGATCACAACCACCACGGCTACCACAGCCACGGCAGCCACCACGATCACGATCCAGGCCCACACGGGCAGGCCGGCGTTTTCCTCGGGCATGGGCTCAACGGGCATTTCCATGCCCATATCCATGCCGCCCATATCCATGGCGGGCTGCACGGTGCAGGAATATTCCTTGGTCAGGGTCTTGGTCTCGCCGGCGGAGTTTTCGTAGGTCAGCGTGATCAGACCGGAGATGGTGCCCTCCACGTCGGAGCTGATGGTGAACTCGGCACTGTTTTCGGTGCCGGGCTGCACGTTGCCCAGATACTGGCTCTGGCCGGGGTTGCGCAGATTTTCGCCGCTGATCTCAGCGGACAGGTTGCTGATGGGCTCCTTGCCCTTGTTGACGAAGGTGACTTCCAGATAGCCTTCCTCGCCCACCATCAGGGTCTCGGTGCCCTCCACCTTGGTGATCTCGAACCGCTCGGGCTGAACCACCGGTACGGTGATGGTGGCGCTGCCGTCGCTCTTGGTGCCGTCGGAGGCGCCCACGCCGCTCATGGTCAGCTGCAGGGCCGCCACACCGCCGGTGAGGTTGGCGCTGGGCAGGATTTCAAAGGAAAGCTCCTTGGAGGATTCGGGGGTCATACTGCCCACATACACCGAGGAGTTGCCGTTGGCCATGGAGACGTTCTCGGGCAGGCCCAGGGTAACGGTGACGTCGCTGAGGTTCTGCTCGCCCGAAGTAGCAAACAACGTGACATTGAGGGTGAAGGGCTGGCCGGCGGGCACGGAATTGCCGCCGTAGCTGAACTCCTTCACGATGAGGCCGGGAGCCCGCAGCTGGGTGCCTTCGGCAGAACCGGTCTTTTCGATGGTGTAGCACTGGGGCAGAGTAACAGACACCGAGGTAACCGGCAGCTGGAAATCACTGCTGTACGAAATATCGAAGGTGAAGGTATTTTCTCCGCCCAGATACTGCAGTCCCACAAAGGTAACATCGTAACTGTCCGATTTGATGTTGCTTACCGAACCCTCCTGGGCAGAGAAAGTAACGCCATTCTGCGGGATCAGCCGCACTTGATCTTGGGTTATCGGTTTTCCACCCAGCGCAGAGACACCCTGCAGCCGCTTATCTACCACGGTAACAGTGAGGGTACCGGTGGGAATCACATCGTTGTTTTTGTCCCGCACCAGGTTGCCGATGTTGCCAGCAGCATTTTTAAGGGTGTAGTTCGCCACATAAGGCGCTTCGCCTGAATAATCGGGAGCGGGGGTAGGCGTGGGCGCCGTGGAAGAACTGGAACCGCCGGAACCGGCAGCCGCGCTATCGCCGGTTTTGGGGGCGTTGGACGCCGCAGACGCGGGAGCCGACGCGCCGGAAGAGGGCGCAGAGCTGCCGTTGTCCTCGGCCATGGCCGGCAGACCGGCCGCCAGGGACAGCGCCATGGTGACGGCCAGCGCCGCGCTGAGCTTTTTGATACAGGTATGTACTCGCATTGTTATTTCTCCTCACCTTCGATGTTTTTCTGGATATCTTCCGCTATCTTAGCCGCTGCGGGCTTTTCCTTCTTCGGGGTTTCCGGCACCGGGGGCTCCTCTGCTGTGGCCGCCACCGGCTCGTCGGGAATCTCATTCTCCTCCACCCCCGCAAAGAGGGCCGCCCGGTTGGCGTCACGGGTCTTTTCGTCCACCACCACATCCGACAGCACATTGCCGTCCTGGATAGTGACCACCCGGTCGGCGCAGCCCGCCAGATCCTTTTCGTGGGTGACCATCACAAAGGTGATGTTGTTTTCCTTGGCCATCTCCAGCATGCTGTACAGCACCTGACGAGTGGTTTTGGTGTCCAGGTTGCCGGTGGGCTCGT
>DXDW01000051.1 GCA_019115305.1 Candidatus Anaerofilum excrementigallinarum | reverse complement strand
AAACACCCGAAACAACCGCAAATTTCAAAGTGAATGGCACAACGAATGGCACAAAAATCCCCCAACCTGTAAGGATTCCTTACAAGCTGGGGGATTGCTGTTACTGGTTAAAGGTATCGTTGGCCCGGTCGAGCGGCTGCTCGGCCAGTTGCTTGCTGGCGGCCAGGAGCTTGGTGAGCCAGGCGGGGACGGGGCCCCCATATCGGTGGCGTTCTCGGCGATGGAGCCCAGCTCGGTGAAGATGTACCACACGAGGATTACCGGCAGCACCAGCACCGTGTAGTCAATGCCCAGGGCGGGCAGGTGCTGCATGGCCAGGCCCAGCACACAGTCGGCCAGAGCGGCCACCAGGACCACGACGATCATGCCACCCTTGTGCCAGATGCCGGCGTGTGCCACAGCGCTTGACCAGTTGCCTTTGGCGGCTGCGGCGGCGCTACCGCTGATCCAGTCCAGGACCATGCAGCCCACCCAGGCGAGAATCAGCCAGCCCAGCCAGCCGAAGGCGGCCCCGAAGGCACCGGCCGCGGCCACAATCGCGGCTTTGATCCAGAGAAAGAAATTGGTGTTGTTGTCCATAGATTTGCCTTTCCTCAAACATAATCGCTGTGGTAGAGCCCCTGCGCGCACAGCTGCAGTTGGTCACACTTGCGCATGACGTACCAGGCATCGCCCGAGCTCACCGGCCCGATGGTCTGCGTCTGGAGGAGCTTGTCCGCGTCCACCCAGTCGCTTGTATAGAGCCCCTGGCCGGTCAGGCCCAGGTCGGAGCAGAGCTGCTGGATGGCAAGGGCATCCCTCATGATAAGCGGGCCGATGGTGAGCATCTGCTTGCGGGTGCTGGCGTCTGGCGCCGGGGAGAGATCCGGTGCGGTGAAGCCGTTGAGCCCGGCTTTCTGAAGGATGGCCGGGTAGTCCTTGTACACCCGGTTGCAGTCCAGGCTCTGGCCGTAGCCGGGAATGCCCAGGGCGTTCCGGCTGCTGTACTTCCAGATACCGTAGGGCAAAGGGCAGGTGCAGGCGGTGCCGTACTGGGCGCACCAGACATCGTAGCAGGAGAGTTCCTGCCAGTTGAGCTTCGTCTGGATAAAGTTGGTGCTGGCGTAGAGGATGCCGTAGTACCCGGCCGCTTCCACTTCCTCCAGAAAGGCCTTGACCATGGCTGTGCGGGTGGCGTTGTCCAGCGCCAGGATGCAGGGCTCATACTCGATGTCATAGGCCACCGGCATACCGGGGTGCAGTCCCTGGATAATCTGCAGGCAGCAGCGGGCCTCCTGCCGGGCCTCGGCCGGGCTGGTGGCATAGCTGTACCAGTAGCAGCCCCAGGCCACGCCGTGCAGCTCACAGTTGGCCACGTTGCGCTTGAATTGCGGGTCAAGCTGGGCAATCGAGTTCCCGTACCCGGCCCGGATCATGGCGTGGTGGATGCCTGCATTTTTCACGGTTGCCCAGTTGATGGCGCCCTGCCATTTGCTTACGTCGATTGCGTAAAACATGAAGGTTCCTCCGCTCAGTCAGCAAGGATGGCCTGACACTGTTCTTGGGTCAGCACGCCTTTTTTCCACGGCCTGCTGCACCTGGTCGGCTTTTCAAAGGCCTTGTTCGTACCATTTTTTGATTTTTTCGTACATGGGGTATTCCTCCCGATTAGCATTCAATGATGTTGAATTTCAGGTTTCTCCAGGTGCCGGTGCGGGCACTGCGCCAGGCTACGCTGTAGTTGCTGCAGTAGCAGGTTGAAACTTCTGTCTCGGTGGAGGAACCGACCCGGGGATGGGTAAAGGAAAACTGTGCTTTGCCTGCAAACAGCCCTACCAGGTAGGCGTACTGGGCATCGGTCAGGCGGCTGTAGGTGAACCCCCAGGTGCCGACCTTCTCCCGCACCACAATGCGGTGCATGACGCCGCTCTCATCGCGGCCGGAATCGCTGGAGTCCAGATCGGTAAAGGTGAACTCCGGTTCCGTGTCTGGGGCCAGCATGGGCTTGCCGTCGATCTGGTAAAAGGTAACTTCTTTTCGCATCAGGCCCTCCCGGTGATAATGGATTGTCGGGTCTGGTACCGGGCAGCTGCCTGCCCAATGACTTCATCCCCGATGTTGATGCCGTAAATGGCGGACAGGATTTCCCGGAGCGTGGCCAGCACCTGTCCCAAAGCGGCCAGGTTGCCGTCCTGGTAGTCCTGCATGACGGCGGCCACCGCCTCCTGGATGGTGGCAAGGGGCGCTTCCACGTTGGTGCCGTGGCTCTGGTCGCCCAGCACGGCCATGAATTCCCGGTTGGGCGGGATGACTGCGCCCTGGGCCAGATAGGGAATCTGCGGGGCAGTGATATGGGTAAAATCGAACCCCAGCGAGGACCCGCCGATACCAGGCACCCAGTCCGGTACATCAAAGGACAGGGTGTTGACGGCGTCGATAGCGCGGTTCAGGCCGTTCACCACGGCTTGAATCATGCCATTGATGAACCCGATGATGCCGTTCACGGCGCTCTTGATGCCGATTTTGATGCGGTCCCATACAGCCAGGGCGGTTTCGGCGATGGCATTCCAGGCGGCTCCCCAATCCCCGCGGAAGACTGCGGAGAGAAAGTCAAGAAGGCCGCGCAGAACCACCAGAATGATGTCGATGGCATCGGCCATCAGGCCGACGGCGGTACTCACAAGCCCGGCCACCGCGTTGAACACATCGGAAAACACCGGGCCAAAACTGGCAACCAGCCAATTGATGAGCGGTGCCAGCACGTTGTTCCAGAAGGTCAGAATCGTGTTCTGTACGCTGCCGAACAAGAGCAGAAGGTCATCCCACAGTTGTTTCAGGTGTTCGTTCCACAGCTTTTGCAGTAAGTCAATGAGGTTGGACAGAATGGGCTCCACCACCGTGTAGTACAGCGTGCTGAAGATGGATTCAAGGTTGCGGAACGCGGCCACAACGCCGTCCATGAGGGGCTGACCGTATGTATTCCAGGCATTCTGAATGCCGACCATCATGTCCTGCCAGATCTGAAGCAAAATCTCCAGCGCAGGCTGAAGAATGTTGCTGATGGCATCCGTCAAAATGCCGCAGGCCCAGATGAAGAAATCGGCAAAGACCTGGATGGCCGTGGAGATCGCGCCGCCTACGATGGGCGCAAAAGCCTGATAAAAGGAGTTGACCACGCCGGGCATAAAAGTGCCCGCCAGATAGGTGAGCAGCGGCTGCAATGCGTTGGTCCATAGCCCGGAGGCCGCGGCCTGGATCTGTGGCCATACGGCCAGGGCCGTGGCCTTGATCTGCTCCCACGCTGCGCTCCAGGCGGCAATGCTGGGGGCCAGGGCCTCCTTGAAAGCAGACCAGAAATCCTGTACGCGGTCCATCAGGCTGGAAAAGCCGGCGCCGGTCTGGTCCACAAAGTCATAGTTGGGAGCAGTGCTGCCCGCGCTGCCGCCTCCGCCGGAACTGCTGTCCTGCTGTGGGGCGTCCAGCCGGGTGATCTCATCAAAGCCAGCCAGGCTGCGGGTGGCCTTCTCAGTGTCCTTGGCGGCACCGCTGGCGGCACTGCCGTAGCTGTTCATCCCCTTGGCGGCGGATTTCATGGCGCCGATACTCTTGCCGGTCAGAAGGCTGATGAACCGGGCCAGGTAACTGATGCCGGTGGCCAACAGATTGATGACATAGCTCAAAGCGCTGCCCAGCGTCTGTATCAGCGGGGCAGCAGCCACACTGGCTGCTCCCTGCAAATTGGCCAGGCTCTGTCGGAAGGCGTCGCTGGACTGCATGGCACTGCCGAACCATCCCACCATTTTTGTGAGGGCCGAGGAGATGACATTGAAAAGCAGCGCACCAGAAACGATACCACTCAGGCGGGTACCGAATTTCTGCATGGCGGAGGAAGCAGAAGCAACCTTTTGTGCGTTGGTCTGCGTTTGCACTTTCTGCTGTTTGG
>DXDW01000050.1 GCA_019115305.1 Candidatus Anaerofilum excrementigallinarum | reverse complement strand
CACCACCAGCCAGGCCCCTACCAGCGCCAGCATAACGAAGTTCATGTGGTTGACCCGCAGAATCAGCATCACCGCCACAGCGGCGAAAAAGCAGATCACCACCAGGCCCAGGGCCAGCAGCCCCGGCACCCGTCCGGCGGTCCAGTCCCAGATGAGCCCGCCGGCCAAAGCGAACCAGCCCCCCAGGTAGGGCCCTTCCAGGCAGGCCACCGCCATGCAGACCGGCAGGATAAACACCGGCTTGCCCGCCCCGATGGTGAGCAGGCCGGGGGTGGTCTGCAGCGCCGCCGCTGCCAGCAGCACCAGGCTGTAACAGACCCATTTCATCACCAGCAGCTTTTGCAGCCTGTATCTCGATTCCATGCTCTCCTCCTTATTCCGCGCCGGACTGGTCCCCGGAGGAGGCGTCGGTCTGGGCGTCGGTCTGGGCGTCGGAAGAAGCGTCGGCGTCGGATTCCCCGCCGCTCACCGCCTCGCCGGTATCCAGCAACACCAGCACCTGCTTCACAGCCGAGATGTCCTCGCCGGGCTGGATCTTGGCCTGCATGGACTGGCCGGTGGCGTCGTTGGCGATCTCGGTGACCCGGCCCACCAGCAATCCTTCGGGGAACACCTCGCCCATGCCGGTGGTGATCACCTCATCCCCCACGGTGGCCTGGGTGCTGCGGGGCAGGTTGTTCATGAGGCACAGGCCCTCGGAGGCCAGCACATCGCTGCCGGTGACCAGGCCGTTGTCCCGGGTACGGCTGACCATGCAGGCCACGTTGAGGGCGGGGTTGAGGATAGTGACCACCTTGGCGGAGGTGTAGGTGGAATCCAGCACCATGCCCACCAGATAGCCGTGCTCGCTGACCACCACATTGCCCTTTTCCACCCCGTTTTTCCAGCCCACATCGATGGTGAAGGAATAGAACTGGTCCAGGGGGTCCCGCCCGATGACCACACCGGGCAGCAGGGTATAGTCGGGGTGTTCTTTTTTCAGATTATTGGCGCTGCGGAAGGCCTCGTTTTCGGCCTTGTACTGGTCCAGCTCCACCAGCTGCTGGCGCAGCTGGGCGTTGTCGGCCTTGAGCTGTTCGTTTTCCTCCACAATGGAGTCCAGCCGCAAAAACCGGTCCACCACCCCCGACAGACCGTTGGAGAACAGCGCCGTCACCTTCTGGATGGGGGTGAGGGCGGCGGTGAGCAGCTCCTGAGGGGCCGCCTGCAGCCGGCCGTTGGCGCCGGCGTAGGCCATGATGCCGGCCACCACCACACAGGCCACCAGCAGGGCCTTGAACCGGCCCGTTTGGAAAAAGTCCTTCAAAGGGGGCCTCCTTTTCCGCCGCCCGAAGCGAATACGCCCCGGCGGCTTTGTGTTTTTGCAAGAGTATAGGCAAAAGCGGGCGGCCCCTTGCGTTTGGGCCGCCCGCCGCTAGTCGCTGTTACAGCCGTCCGCTGTCTTCCTCCAGGCTGCGCAGCAGCTCGATGTTGTCCAGCACCGCGCCGGTGCCGGCCGCCACACAGTCCAGGGGATTCTCGGCCACATGCACGTCGATGCCGGTGGCAGACTGGATCAGCTTGTCGATGCCCCGCAGCAGCGCGCCGCCGCCGGTGAGGGTGATGCCGTGGTCGATGATGTCGGCGCTGAGCTCGGGCGGGGTGTGCTCCAGAGTCTCCTTGACGGCCCGGACCACCCGGCTGAGGGCCTCGCTGAGGGCTTCCCGCACCTCTTCGGAGTGGATGGTGATGTTCTTGGGCAGACCGTCGGCCAGGTTGCGGCCCTTGATCTCCATGCTCAGCTCTTCCTCCAGCACATAGGCGCTGCCGATCTCGATCTTGATCTGCTCAGCGGTGCGCTCACCGATCAGCAGGTTGTACTTGCGCTTGATATAGTCGATGATGGCGCGGTCGAAGGCGTCGCCGCCCACACGCTCGCTCTGGGCCGCCACGATGCCGCCCAGGCTGATGACGGCCACCTCGCTGGTGCCGCCGCCGATGTCAACCACCATGCTGCCGGAGGGCTCGCTGACGGGCAGCCCTGCGCCGATGGCGGCAGCCATGGGCTCCTCGATGACGCTGACCTGCCGGGCGCCGGCGTTCATGCTGGCGGTCTTTACGGCCCGCTTTTCCACCTCGGTAACACCGGAGGGGATGCAGATAACCACCCGGGGCTTGACGAAACGACTGTTGCCGCAGACCTTCTTGATGAAGTACTCCAGCATGTTGGTGGTGATGTCGAAGTCGGCGATAACGCCGTCCTTCAGAGGACGCACCGCCACGATGCTGCCGGGGGTACGGCCGATGACGGCCTTGGCCTCGTGGCCCACGCTGCGGACCCGCTCGGCCTTGGTGTCCACGGCCACTACGGAGGGCTCCCGCAGGATGATGCCCTTTCCCTTCAGATAGACCAGCGTATTGGCGGTACCCAGGTCGATACCGATGCTTTTATCAAAATCAAAAAATCCCATTTCCCTTTTCTCCTTACCATGCTTATCTATGCCCAGCCGCTCTGGGATATTCCCAGGCCGGCGCCTTTAGCAATAGTCAATCTTTATTATAACCGCAAACAGCCTTTTTCTCAACAAAGGCGGGGCAAAAAAGCGGATTTTTCACCTTTTTTCCCACTTTTCACAAAAATTTCCGCAAAGCGCGGGCCACTCTTGAAACCGGCAGCCCCATGATGTTGTAGTAGCAGCCCCGGATGCCCCGGCAGAACAGGGCGGCCCCTCCCTGGATGCCGTAGCCGCCGGCCTTGTCGAAGGGTTCCCCGGTGGCCACATAGGCCTGGATCTCAGCCTCGGTGAGGGGATAGAACTCCACGGTGCTGGTCACCACAAAGTTATCCACCTCCCCATCCTTGGCGATGCATACGCCGGTGTGCACCTGGTGCTCTGCCCCGGCCAGCATCTGCAGCATCCGCACCGCGTCGGCGGCGTCGGCGGGCTTGCCCAGCACCTGGCCGTCCTTTTCCACCACGGTGTCGCAGCCCAACACCACCCGGCCGGGATGGCTCTGGGCCACGGCCAGGCACTTGGCCCGGGCCAGCTTCTGGGCCAGCAGGGCGGGGGTGTCGGCGGTGATGGCCCGCTCGTCCACCTGGCTGGTGATCACCTCAAAATCCGGGGTAATCATCCCCAGCAGCTGCTGACGGCGGGGGCTTGCCGAGGCAAGTATCATTTTCATAACGAGTTTTCCTCCCTGATTCTTTCAAAAAACTGCAAAATTTCTGTTTTTCTCCCTCTTTTTCTCAGCGCCAGGGGGAGCGGGTGTAGAGGAACAGCGCCAGCCCCACCGTGAGCACCTGGGCCACGCTGATGCCCATGGAAAAGCCGAAGGTAAGACGCAGCACCGACAGATCCAGCACAAAGGGAGCGTCGGGGCTGATGCCGATGCTGCCGGAATAGGCCAGCCACTCCAAAAAGGGCACCTGCCCGCACAGAGAGGCCAGCATCCCTCCCAGCACCACACCGGCCAGCAGATAAAAGATGAGAATAACGGTGTTTTTCATGTCACGATTCCTCCTGGTCGCCGGGCAGCGAGGTCCGGCCGGTGGACCCGAAGCCTTTTTGGCCCCGGGCGGTGTCCTCCAGGCTGTCGGCCTGGACAAATTCAGCCCGGCAGACCGGCATCACCAGCAGCTGGGCGATGCGTTCTCCGGGGGCGATGGTATAAGGGGTCTGGGACAGGTTGACCAGGGCCACCTGAAGCTGGCCCCGGTAGTCCCAGTCGATGACCCCCACCCCGTTGGGCAGCGAAAGTCCGAACTTGACCCCCAGACTGCTGCGGGCGCAGAGCAGCCCCACATAGCCCACGGGCAGCTGCACCGCAATGCCGGTGGGAATCATCACCCGCTGGCCCGGCTGGATGGTCACCCCTTCGGGGGGACAGAGGGCGGAAAGATCGGCCCCCGCCGCCCCTTCCGATCCGTAAACCGGCATCTTGGCGTCGGGGTGAAGTTTGACAAAGGGAATCTTCATGGGTTTCTCCTGAGAAAAGGCGGCAGAATCCGCCGGATTTATTCGTATTCGGTGCGCAAAGTGAAGCCCTCGGGCAGCCGGAAGATCTCTTTTTTGAGAAAGAGGGGATAAAAATATTCCCCCTCCAGCTGCTCAAAACTCAGCCAGCAAAACCGGTGCAGCCGCTCCCCTTCCCGGCGGACAAATTCCCCGTCGGGCGCCTGGTGGGCGGAGAGCCGCACCAGAAAATACAGGCACAGCTCGTGGAACCGCTTCCCGGAAACCTCCTCGGTGAAAAAGCCCTGGTTGAGCCACAAGGGGCGCAGCAGCTCCCCGGCGGCGCCCAGCTCCTCCTCCAATTCCCGGCCCAGGGCCTGCTGGGCGGTCTCCCCCAGCCGCACCCGGCCGCCGGGAAGATACCAGTAGGGGGACCGGTCGTCCTGCATGGCCAGGATCTTGCCGTCCCGCACAATCACAGCCGCCACCCGGCAGTTGAAGCAGCCGCCGGACAGCGAAAAAGTCAGGTCGGACACCGGGAGCCTCCTTTCCGGGGCTTATTCCGCCCCTTTGAAATACAGCCCCCGGGTGAGCTCGCCGTCAAAGGGGGCATTGCCCGGATACATTTCCAGTACCTTGGCCGCCCGGACAGGGGACTCGATGGTGAAATAGAGGATCTCCCGCTGGCAGGCCAGGGCATCGGGCTTGTCCCCCATGTAGAGGGGCACCGGGTTGTAGACGGTGCGCACCCCCAGGCCGCACCGCACCGGAAACTTGCGCCCCTTGCGGTCGGTGAGGGTCCCCTTTTTGCTGCATCCGGCGCAGGAGCGCACGTTCTGCAGCGGGCAGGCCCGGGAGATCATCAAAGGCAGATGGCCGTAGCCGATGGCCGCCACCGGCAGCCGGGGCCCCAGCAGAGCCAGCCGGGCCGCCGACAGTTCGGGCAGGGCGGTGACCCCCTGGGCCCCCAGCGCCGCCGCCCGCTCCACCGACAGGCAGTTGGTGATATTCAGCCCAAAGCCGCCCCAAACCGGCGCGCCGGCGCAGAGGGCAAAATGGGCGATGTTGTGTGCTTCAAAGCCCGCAAAGCCCATCTCTTTGGCCCGGGCGATGAGCCGGGCGGTCTGCTCTTCCAAGGGGCCGAACATCACCCGGGGCAGCTCCAGCAAGGTGCGGCTGCGCCAGACGGCGGGCACCTTGTCCAGTTCGGCGATGGGGAGAATCAGCCCCGCCAGTTCTGCGGGCAGCACTTCCGGCATCTGCTCCACGACGGCGAACCGGGCCCAGATCTCCTTTTTCGCCGGCACCGGCCGCTTTTGGACCACAGGCAGCACCGGATCTTGACAGGGCCATGGCTGCAGGGCGCTGCGCTTTTGCAGCAGCTGGTCCAGGGCCTGCCGCCGAGCTTCGTTGAGGGCGCTGCCGGGCAGATACCACTGTCCCCCTTCCACCCGGATATTGCCGGGGACAAAGGGGGTGCCGCCGGTTTTGGACAGGCTGCGGATCACCGCCTCGGTCTGGTCCTTCTGGGCCGGCTGGGGCTGGGCATCCAGATAAACGATGGCCTGCCGCACCCCGTCGGTGCAGCGCAGTTTGGCCCCCTCGGCCTCCACCGTGAGGGTCATATCCACCGGGAGACGGGGATATTCCCGCCGGAACAGCTCCCGGGCCCGGGGCAGGGCCGCTTTGGCCGCGGCGGTGTCGGCCTCGGTGCGCACACCGAACATACTGCCGTCCCGCCGGCCGGTGAGGTAGCCGTCGGTAAAGCCGGAGCGGGAGAACACATCCCGCACCAGCTGCTTGTCGTATGCTTTGCCCTCCAGAGCCGCCCGGCAGGCGGTGACCGCCGTGGCCACATATTCCGGCGTGCGCAGACGGCCTTCGATCTTGGCGCTGCACACACCGGCCTGGCGCAGCCGGGGCAGGTAGTCGATGAGGGACATATCCTTCAAAGAGAGATGGGCCGCTCCGCTTCCGTCGGCGGCAAAGGGCAGCCGGCAGGGCCCGGCGCAGCTGCCCCGGTTGCCGCTGCGGCCGCCCAGAAAGGCGCTCATCATGCACTGGCCGCTGACGCTCATGCACAGCGCCCCGTGGACAAAGCACTCGGTCTCGATGCCGCAGTTTTTGGCAATGTGCTCGATCTCCTCCAAGGTCAGCTCCCGGGCCAGGATCACCCGGGAAAAGCCCATTTCGGCGGCCTTTTTCGCCCCCGCCAAGGTGTGCACCGTCATCTGGGTGCTGGCGTGGAGGGGCAGGTCCGGGGCCATCTGGGCCGCCAGAGAGGCCAGGCCCAGGTCCTGTACGATGAGAGCATCCACCCCCGCATCGGCGGCGGCCCGGATAGCCTGGGTCACGGCGGGCAGCTCCTCGGTGTAAACGGTGGTGTTCAGAGCCACATGCACCCGCACGCCCCGTCCGTGACAGAAGGACACCGCCTCCTTGAGGGTATCGGGGGTGAAGTTGCCGGCGCTGCGCCGGGCGTTGAAGCCCTCCAGGCCCAGATATACCGCGTCGGCGCCGCTGAACACCGCCGCCCGCAGCATCTCCTCGTTGCCCGCAGGGGCCAGAATCTCAAAATTCACGCTCATTTGTTCTCGTCACCGGCTGCGTCCTTTTCCCCGGCGCTCTGGTTCTGCAGATAACCCAGCTCCCGCTTCATCCGCTCCAGCTCCCGGCGGGCTTCCTCGGCGGCCAGCTTGGCCTTGGCGGTCTCCTCCAGATAGTCCTGGATCTGCACCCGCATGTTG
Source organism: Candidatus Anaerofilum excrementigallinarum (assembly GCA_019115305.1). Taxonomy (GTDB): domain Bacteria; phylum Bacillota; class Clostridia; order Oscillospirales; family Ruminococcaceae; genus Anaerofilum; species Anaerofilum excrementigallinarum. Next base: position 219 of record DXDW01000050.1, on the reverse strand, counting down.
TCGGCGCCGGAAATGGCCTTCTGCCACTCGTCCAGGTATTCCAGGGCGCAGAGCACCGCCGCAGTGGTGACGCTGGCGGAGGGAGAGCTGGCCAGCACTTCGTTCATGTTTTTGTCCAGCCGCTCGGCCAGCTCGGTGACGTAGGCTTCGGTGTCGGTGGAAGAAACTACATAGGTAGATCCGCAGATTTCCAGCTTGATTTTATTGGCAGGCATATAA
>DXDW01000049.1 GCA_019115305.1 Candidatus Anaerofilum excrementigallinarum | reverse complement strand
GTTCTACGACGGCCCTCCCACTGCCAACGGCAAGCCCCATATCGGCCATGTGGAGACCCGCGTTATCAAGGATATGATCCCCCGTTACCGGGCCATGAAGGGCTATAAGGTGCCCCGCAAGGCCGGCTGGGATACCCACGGCCTGCCCGTGGAGCTGGAGGTGGAGAAACTGCTGGGTCTGGACGGCAAGGAGCAGATCGAGCAGTACGGCCTGGAGCCCTTCATCGACAAATGTAAAGAGAGCGTCTGGAAGTACAAGGGCATGTGGGAGGATTTCTCCAACACCGTGGGCTTCTGGGCTGACATGGACGACCCCTACGTCACCTACGACAACACCTTCATCGAGTCGGAATGGTGGGCGCTGAAAACCGTCTGGGAAAAGGGCCTGCTGTACAAGGGCTTTAAGATCGTGCCTTACTGCCCTCGCTGCGGAACCCCTCTGTCCAGCCACGAAGTGGCCCAGGGCTATAAGGACGTAAAAGAGCGCAGTGCCATCGCCAAGTTCCGCGCCAAGGGCGAAGATGCCTACATCCTGGCCTGGACCACTACCCCCTGGACTCTGCCCTCCAACGTGGCCCTCTGTGTCAACCCCGGCGAGGAGTATGTGAAGGTGCAGATGAAGGAAGACGGCACCGTCTACTACATCGCCGCCGCTTTGGCCGACACCGTGCTGGGCGCCGACAGCTACACCGTGCTGGAGCGCTATGTGGGCAAGGATCTGGAGTACAAGGAGTACGAGCCCCTGTTCGACTTCGTCAGCCCCAAGGAAAAGTGCTGGTATGTCACCTGTGACAACTACGTCACCCTCACCGACGGTACCGGTATCGTCCACATTGCTCCCGCTTTTGGTAACGACGACTCCATCGTGGGCAAGAACTACGGCCTGCCCTTCGTGCAGCTGGTGGATGCCAAGGGCTGCATGACCAAGGAAACCAAATGGGCCGGCATGTTCTGCAAGGACGCCGACAAGGAAGTGCTGAAGGATCTGGAGATCCGTGGCCTGCTGTTCTCGGCTCCCGTCTTTGAGCACAGCTATCCCCATTGCTGGCGCTGCGACACCCCGCTGATCTACTACGCCCGCGATTCCTGGTTCATCAAGATGACCGCCGTCAAGGACGACCTGATCCGCAACAACAACACCGTCAACTGGGTACCCGAAAGCCTGGGCAAGGGCCGCTTCGGCGACTGGCTGGAAAATGTCCAGGACTGGGGCATCAGCCGCAACCGGTACTGGGGCACCCCGCTGAACATCTGGGAATGTGAGTGCGGCTGCCGCCACTCTATCGGCAGCATCGCCGAGCTGAAATCCATGAGCGACAACTGCCCCGAGGACATCGAGCTGCACCGCCCTTACATCGACGCGGTGACCATCAAGTGCCCCGAGTGCGGCAAGGAAATGCACCGTGTGTCTGAGGTGATCGACTGCTGGTTCGATTCCGGCTCCATGCCTTTCGCTCAGTACCACTATCCGTTTGAGAACAAGGAGCTGTTCGAGGCTCAGTTCCCCGCCGACTTTATTTCCGAGGCGGTGGACCAGACCCGCGGCTGGTTCTACTCTCTGATGGCTATTTCGACTCTGCTGTTCAACAAGGCCCCCTTCAAAAACGTCATCGTTATGGGCCATGTGCAGGACGAAAACGGCCAGAAGATGTCCAAGTCCAAGGGCAACGCCGTGGACCCCTTCGACGCTTTGCAGACCTACGGCGCCGACGCCATCCGCTGGTACTTCTACACCGCCGGTGCACCCTGGCTGCCCAAGCGCTTCTCGGGCAAGGCCGTGCAGGAAGGTCAGCGCAAGTTCATGTCCACTCTGTGGAACACCTACGCCTTCTTTGTGCTGTACGCCAATATCGACCAGTTCGACGCCACCAAGTACACCCTGGAAAAGGACAAGCTGTCGGTGATGGACCGCTGGGTGCTCTCCAAGATGAACACCATGGTCAAGCTGGTGGACAGCAACCTGGCAAACTACGCCATCCCCGAGGCCGCCCGCGCCCTGCAGGAGTTTGTGGACGATCTGTCCAACTGGTATGTCCGCCGCAGCCGTGAGCGCTTCTGGGCCAAGGGCATGGAGCAGGACAAGATCAACGCCTACATGACCCTGTACACTGCGCTGGTCACCACTGCCAAGACTGCCGCTCCCATGATCCCCTTCATGACCGAGAGCATCTACCAGAACCTGGTGCGCAGCCTGGACGAAAACGCCCCCGAAAGCGTGCATCTCTGCGATTTCCCCACCGTAGACGAGAGCATGATCGACACCCAGCTGGAGTACGACATGGATCTGGTGCTGAAGGTGGTTGTGCTGGGCCGTGCCGCCCGCAACGGCGCCAACCGCAAGAACCGCCAGCCCTTGGCCGAGATGTTCGTCAAGGCCGACGAGAAGCTGGATGAGTTCTACCGCGACATCATCGCCGACGAGCTGAACATCAAGAAGGTCACCTTCACCGACGATGTGTCCGCCTTTACCAACTACACCTTCAAGCCCCAGCTGAAAACCCTTGGACCCAAGTATGGCAAGCAGCTGGGCGAGATCCGCAACCTGCTGGCCAACCTGGACGGCAGCGCCGCCAAGAAGGAGCTGGATTCCACCGGCGTGCTGAAGCTGGAGCTGTCCACCGGCACCATCGAGCTCACCGAGGCCGACCTGCTCATCGAGATGACCCGCAGCGAGCGCTACTTCTCGGTGGAGGACGGCGGCGTCACTGTGGCCATCGATACCCTCCTCACCGACGAGCTGGTGGAGGAAGGCTTTGTGCGTGAACTGGTCAGCAAGATCCAGACCATGCGCAAGGAGGCCGGCTTCAATGTGGAGGACCACATTGTGGTCACCCTCAGCGGCAACGACCGAGTGGTGGATATCGCCCGGCGCAACGAGGCCGCCATGGCAGGGGATACTCTGGCCGATGCCGTCAAATACGACGTCACCGAAGGGTACTCCAAGGAGTGGGATGTCAACGGCGAGACCGTGACTCTCGGCGTCCAGAAGGTATAAATTCTACCCACAGCGAGCATAAAAATCTGGGCGGTCCCTTGTGCGCAGGGGACCGCCTCTTTGCGGAAATAAGCGGAAATAAACAAGTATGGCCATGCGGAACGGCCATATGGAAAGAGGAAGAATATGTTCAAGCAATATCGTGCGGATCTTGCCCGGGAATTTGCGGGGTACAACGCGGGCGCGCTGGCGGCCGACCTGATGGCAGGTCTGACGGTGGCGGCGGTGGCTTTGCCCCTGGCGCTGGCCTTCGGTGTCAGCAGCGGCGCCGACGCGGCCAGCGGTCTGATCACCGCCATTGCGGCTGGTATCATCATCGGCCTTTTGTCCGGCGCGTCCTACCAGATCAGCGGCCCCACCGGCGCCATGGCGGCCATTCTCATCACCCTGTCGGCCCGGTATGGCCTGCAGGGCGTGCTCACCGCGGGCCTTCTGTCCGGTGTGATGCTGCTGGTGATGGCCCTGCTGAAGGTGGGCCGTCTGGTGTCTATCATCCCCATGCCGGTGATCACCGGCTTTACTTCCGGCATCGCCATCGTCATCGCCCTGGGACAGGTGGACAACTTTTTCGGCACCGTGTCCAAAGGGGAGACCGCCCTGCAGAAGCTGGCCTCTTATGGACAGCTGGGATTTTCGCCCAACTGGCAGGCGGTGATGTTCAGCCTGCTGGCAGTGCTTATTACGGCGCTGTTCCCCAAAAAGCTGGCCCGGTTTGTTCCCGGTTCTTTGGCGGCCATTGTGGTGGCAGTGGTGCTGAATTTTGTCCTCAACCCCGATGCCGCTTCCTCGGCAGTGGCCGAGGTCGGCGCCATTCCCCGCACCCTCATCACTCCCCAGAGCCTGCTGTTCACCGGCATCGATGTGACCATGCTGCCCGCTCTCATCACCCCGGCGCTGAGCATTGCGGCGCTGGGCATGATCGAAAGCCTGCTCTGCGGCGCGTCGGCAGGACGGATGAAAGGGGAACGCCTCAATTCCGGCCGTGAGCTGGTGGCCCAAGGCGTGGGCAACATCATCATCCCACTGCTGGGCGGCATTCCCGCCACAGCCGCCATCGCCCGAACCTCGGTGGTCATCAAAAGCGGGGGACGCACCCGTCTGGCCAGCGTGTTCCATTCTTTGGCGCTGATTCTGTCCATGTTCCTGCTGGGCGGCGTGATGGGCCGCATCCCTCTGTCGGCGCTGGCCGGTGTGCTGATGGTCACCGCCTGGCGGATGAACGACTGGGCCACCATCCGCAGCCTGTTTTCCAAGCGGCTGCGCCATTCTATTCTGCAGTTTGTCATCACCATGGCGGCTACTGTGGTGTTTGACCTGGCGGTGGCCATTGTGGTGGGCATCGGCGTGGCCATGCTGCTGTTTGTGCTGAAAAGCTGCGATCTGAAAATCGCCCTCAGCGACATCCGGGAGCAGGAGGTGGATGGCCAGGAGGGCGACCACCAGGACATGAAGGTGGTTTACCTCACCGGACCCCTCTTTTTCGGCACCCAGGAGCAGCTCACCGCCGCCCTTGCAGAGGTGAAAAGTGCCCGGGCCGTCATCTTTTCCATGCGGGCAGTGCCCTATGTGGACGACAGCGCCATCGCCGAGCTGCGGGATCTGCTGGAAAGTTACCGGGCCCAGGGCACGGCGGTGCTGTTCAGCGGCGTACAGCCTGCGGTGCGCAGCGCCATGAGCCGGGCCGGTTTTGTGGAGCTGGCGGGAGAGGAAAACTTCGTCTGGGATACCATTGCCGCCATCAAAAAGTTGGACGCCGATCTGGCCATCATCGATCAGCCTCTGGCCGTGGAATGAAAGGAGACAGGGATGCTGCAATACGCCATTTTCGATCTGGACGGCACGCTGCTGGACTCCATGCCCATGTGGCGGGAGCTGCCTGCTGCCTTCTGCCGCCGCAAAGGAAAGCAGCCCCTGCCGGGCCTGGCCGATGAGATATCCCGGCGCACCTTGCCCGAAGCGGTGGAGTATCTGAAATCCACCTATGGCCTGGCCGATTCTCCCGCCGCCATCCAGCAGGAACTGGGCCGGATCGCCTTGGACGCCTACCGCACCACCGTTGTACCCAAGCCGGGGGTGCCTGCCGCTTTGGAAGGGCTGCACCGGGCAGGGATCAAAATGTGCGTGGCCTCAGCCAGCGAGGAGGACCAGATCCAGGCGGCACTGGAGCGGCTGGACCTGGCAAAATATTTTGAATTTATCCTCAGTTGTACCCAGGCCGGTGCGGGCAAGGAGCATCCTGACGTCTATCTCCAAAGCCTGGCTCGGCTGGGCGGCAGCGACCCTGCCCAGGCGGTGGTGTTTGAGGATGTGCTCCACGCGGCGAGCACCGCCAAAGCGGCGGGCTTCCGGGTGGCAGGGGTGGCCGATGATTTTTCGGCCTCCAGTTGGCCCGCCCTGCAGCAGCTCTGCGACTGGTGGTTCACCGATGCATCCCAGTGGCTCCGGGTACTGGAGCAGCCATAAAAAACAAGAAAATCCCCCCGCCGGAGGCAAAAAACGGCGGGGGGATTTTTGCATGGATATCCCACGGCCCGGCCATACTGTTGGGCAGGAAAGGGGATGGATGCATGAAAGGGGCGCGGCTTATCAGCGTGTACGCGGCCTTTTTGGCCATGTTTGGGGTGGTGATGGGGCGGCTGTATCTGCTGGCCGGCAACCAGGACTATGCCTCCACCGCCCGGGCGCAGACGGTCACCACGCTGGAACTGCCCCGGCAGCGGGGGGATATCCTGGATGTGGAGGGCCGCTCCTTCACAGGACTGTCCGACCAGTGGTATGCCCTGGCCCTGCCGGGAGACGACAGCTACGTCACTTTGTTCCGGTATGTGTCCTACGAGGACCAGAGCCTACTGTACGACCAGGCCGGCCAGAGTGCCGGGCCTTTTTTGATGCCGGTGGACCGGGACCTCACCGGCGAGGGGGTGTTTTCGGTCTGCGAGCCGGTGCGGGAGATGGAATTGCCCATCGCCGTGCATATTCTGGGCTATCTGGACCAGGAGGGGCACGGAGTAACGGGAGTAGAGGCCGCCTTTGACGATCTTCTTTACCAGCCCGACGGGGACATCCTCCGGTGCTCCACCACCGCCCGGGGCTCCCTCATGGAGGACAGCCAGCCGTTGTTTTCTGAAGCCCCCGCCGCCAGCCAGGCGGTGCAGCTGACCTTGGATCGCAGCATTCAGCGGATGGTGGAGGGGGTGGCCCGGGATGGAATGGAAAAAGGCTGCATTCTGGTGCTGGACACCGCCACCGCCGAGATCCGGGCGGCGGTGAGTATGCCCGCCTACGATCCTGACAATCTACAGAAAAGCATTGACGCCAACGATACCTCTCTCATCAACCGCTGCTTTTCGGCTTTCAGCGTGGGGTCGGTGTTCAAACCGCTGCTGGCCGCCGTGGCGCTGGAAGAGGGGATAGACCCCGACGAGAGTTATGAGTGCAAGGGATGGATTCAGGTGGACGATCAGATATTCCGCTGCGCCCAGGGTACCGCCCACGGCCAGGTGGATATGGCCGAAGCTCTGGCCCAGAGTTGCAACTGCTATTTTGTGCGGCTGGGCCAGCAGCTGGGCGGGGAAAAGATCCTTCAGGCTGCCCGCGGCGCGGGCTTTGGCCAGCCGGTCTATTTTGCAGCCAGCCTAAAAACCGCAGCCGGCGTGCTGCCCGAAGCACAGCAGCTGCAAAGCAGCGGTGAGCTGGCCAACTTCAGCTTTGGGCAGGGGCATTTCACAGCCACCCCGGTGCAGGTGGCTGCGCTGCTCAATTTGTTTGCCGGGGATGGCGTCTATCGCCAGCCCACCTTGGTGCGTGGCATTGTGGACCAGAATACCGGCCTGCTGGAACCCTCGGTCTATACCGGCCAGCCGGTGCAGGTGTTTGAGGAGGAAACGGTGGAGCAGCTGCGCCGGATGCTGTGGGGGGTGGTGGGCCATGGTCTGGGCCGGCCGGCTCTGCCCAGTTTCGGCGGGGCAGGGGGCAAGACCGGCACCGCCCAGACCGGCCGCTTTTCTCCCGAGGGCGAGGAGTATACCGATGTCTGGTTCGCGGGGTTCTGGCCGGCGGAAGAACCTCGGTATACCGTGGTAGTGCTGCTGGATTCCACTTTGCAGCCCAGCGGCGCAGCGGCCTCGCTGTTTTCCCAGGTGTGCACCGGGCTGGGGTATCTGGAAGAGCCGGCGGCATAATTTGCCCTTTTCCGGTGAAAAACAGTTGCAAAAGGCAAAAGGGTATGGTATGATAATTATCAGAAATATGCGATTGTGGCAATGATGGGACCAGGACGCCAGTGCAGATTCCCCAGAGAGAAGGCCAATAGGTGAAAGGCCTTTGGATCGGCGGCTGTCCACGCCACCCCGGAGCTCCCGTGAAAAGCGGGCGTACGCGCGGCGTTAACGCGGGCAAAGCGGCGCGAAGCAATTTGCGCAATTTGGGTGGTACCACGGAGGATACAACGGCCTTCGCCCCTGGTTTTGGGGCGGAGGCCTATCTTTTTTGCCGCATTCGCATCCTCTCCCGCAGGTTTTGCCGCGGGCAAATTACAGGATTGGAGAATCATGGATCATGCAATGGACCGGATTGAACGAACTGCGTGAAAAATACCTGTCTTTCTTTGAAAGCAAGGGTCATCTGCGCCTGGGCAGCTTCCCCCTGGTGCCCAAGGACGACAACAGCTTGCTGCTGATCAACAGCGGTATGGCCCCCATGAAAAAGTGGTTTCTGGGCCAGGAGGAACCCCCCTGCCATCGGGTGACCACCTGCCAGAAATGTATCCGTACCCCCGACATCGAGCGGGTGGGCATCACCGCCCGTCACGGCACCTATTTCGAGATGCTGGGCAACTTCAGCTTCCAGGATTACTTCAAAAAAGAGGTCATTCCCTGGGCTTGGGAGTTCATGACCAAGGTGCTGGAGATCCCCGCCGACCGGTTGTATATCTCGGTCTACCTGGATGACGACGAGGCCTACGACATCTGGACCAAGGAAGTGGGCGTAGCCCCCGACCATATGGTCCGCTTCGGCAAGGAAGACAACTTCTGGGAGCACGGCTCCGGCCCCTGCGGCCCCTGCAGCGAGATCTACTTCGACCGCGGCCCCGAGTACGGCTGCGGCAAGCCCGGCTGCAAAGTTGGCTGCGACTGCGATCGCTATATGGAAGTCTGGAACCTTGTGTTCAGCCAGTTCGATTCCGACGGCAAGGGCACCTACACCCGTCTGGAAAAGCCCAACATCGACACCGGCATGGGCCTGGAGCGTCTGGCCTGCGTCATGCAGGGGGTAGGCAACCTGTTTGAGGTGGACACCGTCCAGTCCACTCTGCATCTGGTGGAGCATATCGCCGGCAAGCACTACGGTGAAAACGAAAAGGATGATATCTCCATCCGCGTGATCACCGACCATATCCGTTCCACCACCTTCATGGTGAGCGACGGCATCCTGCCCTCCAACGCCGGCCGCGGCTATGTGCTGCGCCGTCTGCTGCGCCGGGCTGCCCGTCATGGCCGGATGCTGGGCATCCGCCGCGCCTTCCTCACCGAACTGGTGGACAATGTCATCGAGGCAAACAAGGCCGGTTACCCCGAGCTGGAGGAGCACGCCGACTACATCAAGAAGGTGATCGGCACCGAAGAGGAGAGCTTCTACAAGACCATCGACCAGGGCATGGCCATCCTCACCGGCCTGATCGACAACATCCGCGCCGCTGCCGCCGAGGGCAAGGCCCGGGTGCTCAGCGGCCTGGACGCCTTCAAGCTCAACGATACCTTCGGCTTCCCCCTGGATCTCACCAAGGAGATCGCCGCCGAGGCCGGCATCGAGGTGGACGAGGAGAACTTCCACGCTGCCATGAAGAAGCAGAAGGAGGCCGCTCGCGCCGACCGTCTGGCCCGGGATATCTCCGGCTGGACCACCGACCTGTTCGCCGACGTGGACGCTCCCGCCACCACCTTTACCGGCTACGACACCCTGAAAGAGGACGCCGTGGTGGTAGCTCTGTCCGACGGGGAGAACCTGCAGGACGCCATTGCCACCGACGACGGCCCCCGCGAGGGCGTGCTGGTAGTGCTGGACCGCACCCCCTTCTATGCCGAGAGCGGCGGCCAGGTGGCCGACACCGGCATGATCCTGGCCCAGGGCGGCGCCCGTCTGCGGGTGGAAATGGTGAAAAAGACCCCCAAGGGCTACTTTGTCCATTCCTGCACTTTGGAAGACGGCGTGCTGAAGAAAGGCGAGACTGTGACTGCTGCTGTCAGCCAGGGCCGCCGCAATGCTATCGCCCGTAACCACACCGCTGCCCATCTGCTGCAGAAGGCCTTGCGTGAAGTGCTGGGCAACCATGTGCACCAGGCCGGTTCCTACGAGGACGACGAGCGGGTGCGCTTCGACTTCACCCATTTCAGCGCTGTGACTCCTCAGGAGCTGGCCATGGTGGAGCAGATCGTCAACGAGAAGATCTTCGAGGCTCTGGATGTCAATGTCCGGAATCTGCCCATTGAAGAAGCCAAGAAGATGGGCGCCATGGCTCTGTTCGGCGAAAAATACGGCGATATCGTCCGGGTAGTGGATATCAACGGCTGGTCCACCGAGTTCTGCGGCGGCACCCATGTTTCCAACACTTCTCATCTGGGCTGCTTCAAGATTCTCAGCGAGTCCAGTGTGGCCGCCGGCATCCGCCGTATCGAAGGCACCACCGGCTATGGCGTGCTCCGTCTGCTGGACGAGCGCACCAGCATGCTCCAGGAGACTGCCGCCAATCTGAAGGTCACCAACATCAACGATCTGGCCGCCCGCGCCGCTGCCACTGCTGGCGAGGTGCGCAGCCTGTCCAAGGAACTGGCTGATCTGAAGGCCGCTGCTGCTGCCGCCAAGATCGACGGCCTGTTTGAAAATGCCCAGCAGGTGGAGGGCGTGTCCATCATCAGCGCCTTCTTCAGCGGCACCGATACCGACGCCCTGCGCAGCATGTGCGAAAAGGTGCGGGACAAGCTGCCCTGCTCGGTTGCTGCCCTTTGCTCCGAAAACGAAGGCAAAGTCACTTTGGCGGTGTCGGTGGGCAAGGAAGCCCAGGCCCGCGGCCTGAAGGCCGGCGTGCTGGTCAAGGAGATCGCTGCCGTGGCCGGCGGTAAGGGCGGCGGCAAGCCCGACATGGCCATGGCCGGCATCAAGGATGCCAACAAGGTGGACGAGGCTCTGGCCGCTGTGCCCGAAATCGTCAAGGCTAACCTGAAGTAAGTCACTGCTCTGCAATCCGGCGGGACGGCGCCGTGCGCAAAGCCGGCGCCGGTCCCTGCCTTTTTGGTTAAGAAAGCCGTTTTGTTTGAAAACGGCGGAGAAAGGAGAATGGCGATGGACTGTTTGTTCTGCAAAATGGTGGCCGGTGAGATCCCGACCAACAAGGTGTACGAAGACGATCAGGTCCTGGCGTTTTACGACATCGACCCCCAGGCTCCGGTGCATTTTCTGGTGATCCCCAAAAAGCATCTGGCTTCTCCCGCAGCGATTGGCGAGGAGGACGCGGCCCTGGTGGGGCATATCTTCGCGGTGATCGCCCAGATTGCCGGCCAGCTGGGGCTGGAAAACGGCTACCGCGTGGTTACCAACTGCGGTCCCGACGGCGGCCAGAGTGTGGGCCATCTGCATTTCCATGTGCTGGCAAAGCGCAGCCTGGCCTGGCCTCCGGGCTGATTTTTCCGCGGACGGCTTTTGTGCTGTAAGATTGCAAGAAAAGGAGAGTATCCTCATGGAGAATGTTTATACCCTCAATATCGCCGGTCTGACACGGCAGCTGCCTATCTGCAAGGTAAACGATAAGCTGTCCATTGCGGCGTTTATCATGTTCAGCGACGTGGAACTCACCGTTGCCTGTGCCACCGAGCTGCTCAAAAAGTGCCCCGAGTTTGACGTCATCGTCACCGCCGAGGCAAAGGGCATTCCTCTGGCCTACGAGATGAGCCGGCAGAGCGGCAAGCGCTATATTCCTGCCCGTAAAGGTCCCAAGCTTTACATGGCGGAACCGGTGATCGTGGAGGATCAGTCCATTACCACGGCTGCCAAGCAGCGTCTGGTGCTGGACAAAAAGGATCTGGAATATATGAACGGCAAGCGGGTTCTGATTGTGGACGACGTGATCAGCACCGGCGGCAGCCTGCACGCTTTGGAAAATCTGGTGCATCACAGCTCCGGTACCGTGGTGGGCAAGGCGGCTGCGCTGGCCGAAGGCGATGCAGCCGACCGGGATGACATCATCTTCCTGGAGCCGCTGCCCCTGTTTTTCCACGAATAAATGAGAGAAAGGCCGCTTTTTTGCATAGGGATGGCTGCCCTTGCCGTCCAGTTTGCTGCAGCGGCACTGCCGCCGGCGGCGTGTGTGCTGCTGGCGGCTTTTTGTCTTTTCTTCGTGCTGTTTTTCGGCATCCAAAAGCGCTGGCTGTCGGCCTGGATGGTGGCAGCCTGCGCGGCGGTGCTGTTTGTGCAGGGCGCTTTTCGCATGCTCACTTTGGCCCCTGTCCAGGCACTGGCGGGACAGACCAGCCAGGTGCGGCTGGAGGTGCTGGAGACCCGACCCGGCTTTGCCGAGGATACCTGTCATATCCGGGCGCGTCTGCTCCAGTCCGACAGCCCCCAGGCGGTGGGGACCTGTGTGGATATCTCCAACGCTATCTTCTGTGAGCCGGGGGATATTCTGGAGGGCGAACTGGAATTTCTACCATTAAAGGAAAATGCCTTTACAGCTTCCAAGCGGGCTGACGGCGTGTTTCTCGAAGGGGAGAGCAGCGATCTGCAGGTGATGGGGCGCAGCCAGAGCATGACAGCCCGGGTATCGGCTCTGCGCACCGAGCTGTCCGAGGCCCTTCGGCGGTATCTCCGGTCCGATCTGGGCGGCATCGCCGCTGCTATGGCGGTGGGGGATGACACCGACCTGACCTCCCAGGTGGAGACCGACTTCCGGCAGGCGGGGCTGTCCCATCTGCTGGTGGTTTCGGGACTGCACATTTCCCTGTGGGCGGGCGTCTGGCTGGGCATCACCCGGCTGCTGCGCCTGCATCGGCTGGGGTATGTTCTGGCGGCAGGGATGGCCGTGGCTTTTGCGGTGCTGGTGGGAGGTACTCCCTCGGTGCTGCGGGCCTTGGTGGGATTTCTGGTCTGGTGTCTCTGCGGATTTTTCTTCCGCAGCCCCGAGCCTTTAAACAGCCTGGGTCTGGCGGTGCTTGTGCTCACTTTGGCCAATCCCTTCACCTATTGCGATGTAGGCTTTTTGCTCAGCGCTTCGGCCACAGCCGGAGTGGTCACGGCACAGCTGGCAGTGGGACGTCTGCCCGACGCCCGGCGGCTTGTGGCCCGTCTGCCGGTGCCCTGGTGGCGAAAAGGCTTGCTGGCTTTTCTGCGCGGGGCGGCTGTCCCTTTTTTCGCGGCGCTGTTCACCTTGCCTTTGCAGATTTACATGCAGAGCGGTTTTTCTCTGGTAACGGTGGTGGCCAACCTCTGTGCCAGTCCGCTGGTGCTGCCGCAGCTGATCTGCTGCTGGCTTTGCGCCATTTGCGGCGCCTGGTTCCCCGGCAGCGGCGCTCATCGGGCATTCTCTCTGGCGGCGGGGCTGTTTACCAGATTGCTGGCGGATCTGGCCGAATGGTTTGCCGATCTTCCCTTCGGGGTGGTGCAGATCTATGGCCGATATGCCCTGTTTACGGCGGCATTGCTGTTCGGTTTGGGTCTGCTGCTTTGGAAATGGCGGATGGCACGGTGGATGTTTGTGGCCGGCCCCTGCCTGGCGGCCATGGCTTTCGGGTTCAGCTGGCTCATCCAGCTGGGTTCGGTCACGGTAACTCTGGTGGGCGGCAGTTATAACCCTTGTGTGGTGCTGTACGATACGCAGGAGGCTGCGGTGATATTCCGGGGCGGAGAGAGCAACCGGCAGGCGGTGGAGGATTTTCTTCTGCTGCACCGGCTGGAACTTCGGACGGTGGTGGATCTGCGCCAGGGCGATCCGGCATCCTGTGGACTGGAGCCGGCGCAGCCCACTGTTTTGCTGGAGGATGTGCCTCCGGTAGGGGTAAAGATACAGGCCCTGGACGGCGTGCCTTTGGCGGTATTTGTCCAAAGCGACGGCGCCATGGCCATTGCCCAGGTGCACAGCTGCACCGTGGCAGCCAACACCGGTAAGGGATACTGGGAGGATATGCCCACCATTGGCATATTGGCCGCGGGTCCGTCCCGCCCGGAAAAGGTAGACTGCAATCTTCTTCTCACAGCATACAGCTATGACTGGCTGGCCGAAATGGATACCCGCGTCCTGCAGGGGCCGGCTCCGGCTGTGCGGCTGTGGGAGGAAAAGATGCGTCTGGAAAGGAATTTTGCATGATTGTAAACGCCCAAAAGCTGGAAGCGGTGCTGCAAAAGCCGCTGGACCAGAGTGTATATTACTTTTTTTCCACCGAAGAATATCTGGTACGCCAGGCGGCCCGCCGGGCGGTGGACTCCCTCTGCCGGGAAAGCGGCGAGGATGCCACCGTCATTCCCGGTCCGGTGCCGGATCTGGACCAGGTGGTGATGGCTGCGGGCACCATCTCCTTTTTCGGCACCCGCCGGGTGGTGGAGCTGCCCATGGTGCAGCCGGGCAGCTTTTCCGACAAGGATCTGGCAGCTTTGGGCGATGTGATGGCCAGCGCCGAAAATGCCGTGTTTGTCATCACAACAGTGTTTGCCGACGACAAGGCCAAAAGCGGCAAGCGGGCCAAGGCGCTGCTGGCCCAGGCGGATAAATTGGGTGTGGCTGCGGATCTGGCCGCCCCTACCCAGAGCGATGCGCTGCGGATGATCACCCAGCGGGCTGCCGACCAGAATACCCGTCTGGACCCGGGGGCCGCCCGGGCGCTGCTGGACCGCTGCGGTCTGGATTTGTTTTTGCTCAATAACGAGGTGGACAAGCTGGCGGCTGCCAGCGGTTATACCACAATCGACAGCGACCTTGTTTCCCGTATGGCGGCCCGCAGCCTGGAGGCGGATGTGTTTGACATGGTGCGGCTGGTCCAGGCGAAAAAATCCACTTTGGCTTTCCGCAAGCTGGAGGAACTGCTTTTGCTGCAAAACGATCCCATTGCCATCTCGGCTGCTCTGTCGGGGAGCTATGTGGATCTGTATCGTGCCAAAACCGGCATGGCGGCAGGGCGCAGCTATTCCCAGATACACAAGGATTTCGGATACCGGGGCAGCGATTGGCGGATGAAAAAGGCTGCGGAATCGGCTTCCCGCCTGTCTGCCAAACAGCTGCGGAGTATTCTGGAAATCCTGCTGGAATTGGATCAGGCTCTGAAAAGTTCCCCCACAGACAAAGCCGTGCTGCTGCAGACGGCACTGGCCAGAATTATCGCCGCGGAGGGACGTGTATGAGTGAATTGCTGCGCATTCGCCAGGCGGTGGTGGTGGAAGGTCGATACGACGCCATCAAGCTGGCGGATATTGTGGACGCTCTGATTCTCACCACCAACGGATTTGCCATTTTTCGGGATAAGGAGCAGCAGGCGCTGCTCAAGCAGATGGGCCGGGCCCGCGGTCTGATTCTGCTCACCGATTCCGACGACGCGGGTTTCCGTATCCGCCGGTTCATCACCAATCTGGTGGGGGAAAAATACGTCGCTCAGGCGTACATCCCGGCGGTGGAGGGCAAGGAGCGCCGCAAGGCCCAGCCCTCCCGGGAAGGCACTCTGGGTGTGGAGGGGATTCCCGCCGAAGTGATCCGCCAGGCCCTGCTCCAGGCAGGGGCCAGCGCCTGTGCGCCCCGCACAGGCCGGCAGATCACCTATACCGATCTGTATGAATGGGGGCTTTCCGGGGGACAGGGCAGCGCCGAGACTCGCCGAGCGCTGCTGCGGCGGATCGGTCTTCCGCCCCGGCTGTCCAAAAAGGCCCTTTGTGAGGTGCTCAACGGCATGTATACCTACGAGGAGTTCTGCAGCGTCTGCGCCGAAAAGCCGGTACTTTTCTGGGATTTCCACGGTACTCTGGCCATGCACGACCCCATCTGGTACGACGCGGCGGCGGATGCCATTCGCCAGCTTTGCCCCGGACGGCCAGTGGAATACCAGCGCATCCGGGCAGCTTTTCACGCCTCCCGGCTTCCCTGGTGGCAGCCGGTGACAGGGGAGGAACGGCACCTGCTTTCTCCCGATGCATGGTGGGCTGTGTTTGAGCGGGAATTTGAGTGGATCTTTCTCCAGTGCGATTTTTCTGCCGACGAGGCTGCGGCCCTGGCCAAGGCCATCCGTCCCCGCATTGCCCGCCCTGATTGGCACCGTCTGCGGCCGGACGCAGTCTCCACGCTGGCCGAGCTGCAGCGGCGTGGCTACCGGCAGTATCTGCTGTCCAACAATTTCCCGGAAACGGCACAGGTGGTAGAGGGCCTTGGCCTTGCGCCTTATTTCAGCGGGGTTATCGTTTCGGCCTTGGTAGGATATGACAAACCCCAGAAAGGCATTTTCCGGTTAGCCATGGAGATGGCAGGCAATCCACAAACTGCCTACATGATCGGTGACAATCCCATGGACGATCTCCAGGGGGCCAGAGATGCCGGTCTGATCCCGGTGGGGGTAGACCGGGCAGCCCGGGCGCCCCAGGCCCAAATGGGCAGCGAGACCCTGTCCGGCCTGTTGGAACTGTTTTTGTGATGATGGATTTGCCATAAAAAGTATTGACATCCCGGGTAAAATCAGGTAAAATATAAAGGCACTTGAAAGTGCCTTTATATGCGGGTTTAGCTCACCCGGTAGAGCGTCTGCTTCCCAAGCAGAAGGTAGCGAGTTCGAGTCTCGTAACCCGCTCCAAAATCGTCGCAAGCGGTTGGCTTTGCGGCGATTTTTTTTACCATTAACCCGGAAGGGGATAAGAAAATGCAGGTTTTGAAGGTAAACGCCCCCCAGCCGGTACGGCTGGACAAATATTTGCAGCAGTGTTTTCCCCAGGTGGGTTTTGGCCGGTGGAGCCGGGCATTGAAGGAAAACAAGGTGAAGCTCAACGGCAAAAAGCAACCCCTTTCCACCCGGGTGCAGACAGGGGACGAGATCCGCCTGTTTTTGCCCGACGAGATCCTGGCCGGCGGCACACAGCCCCAGGCGGGACCGTTGTTTTTGTCGGCTCGCTGTCCTGCCGAGGTGGTATACGAGGACGACCAGCTGCTGGTCTGCGATAAGCCCGCCGGGCTGGCGGTGTACGGGGATGCCCCCGATACGCTGCTCCATCGGGCCATGCTGTATCTGTACCAAAAGGGAGAATACCGCCCCGGCGAAACCTTTGAGCCCTGTCTCTGCCACCGGCTGGATACCGGCACCAGCGGGTTGGTGATGGTGGCAAAAACTGCCGCCGCCGAGCAGTTCATCACCGATCTGGTGCGCCGGCGGGCGGTGCGAAAGGAGTATCTCTGCGTCACCTTTGGCCGTCCTCAGCCGCCCCAGGCAGTGCTGCGTGGCTTTTTGGCAAAGGATGCTCAGCGGGGGCTGGTGCAGGTGCGGGACCGGGAGTTTGCCGGCGCCAAGCCCATCGAAACCGCCTACCGCACGTTGGCGGTGAGCGGACGGCTGGCGCTGCTGCAGGTGGAGCTGATTACCGGCCGTACCCACCAGATCCGAGCCCATCTGGCTCATATCGGCTGCCCCATTCTGGGGGACAGCAAGTATGGAAACCAGGCGGCTAACCGGGAATTGCGGCTGAAATACCAGGCCCTCTGTGCCTGGCAGTTGACTTTCCCCGCCATCGAGCAGCCGGCGTTCCGGCAGCTTTCAGGGCTGCGTCTGCAGGCGGCAGAGCCGTGGTATTACCGGCAGCTGTTGGAAGGTGTTCTGCGCTGACGGAAAGACCAAGAAAACCTATTGCGAATGCCATTGTATATGGAAAGAGCCGCCTGTGGGCGGCTTTTTTATATAAAGTCTATTGGAAGGGGCCGTTTTCGTTGACATAAAGCACAGAAGTTATTATAATATTGATACTTTAAATATCGATTTTGCCGAAATAATTTGAAGAATGCAAGTCACGCTCTCTTTGCCGCGCAAAGAAACGGCAGGGGCAGCACGGTTTTGTTTTTCTGTTTTTCGTGAATTGTGCAGGGGAGGAACAGGTATATGGATACAAGGCAGGAAGTGATAGATGCACTGCGGGAGATGCTGGAGCAGACCGGAAAACTGCGGCGAAATCTGGATGAACAACTGTTTTCCCGGCAGCTGGAGGAACAGATCGATCGGCTGCTCTGGGCCTGCGCTCTGTGTCGAGACAGGGTGCGACAATGGAAAGAGGATCAGGATAACATTATATATTTGCAAGATCCCATGGAAGCCATTCGCCACATGGAGACATATTTGCAGCTGCAGCAAGCAATCGTATCCAAGTTGGAAGAGGTTCGCAGGAATGCGGACTGGGCGATGGATGTTGCAGACAGGGAAACGGTTTTGCCGGCGCTGTTGAAGCAGTTGGAGGAGCAGGGGAATATCTTGTTGGAAACGGCGGAGGATTACAGGCAGCTGGGGTGTGAAATGGCTGAGGTCTACGCACCGCCGGAATATTTTTTTGAAGGGAACCAGGAGAGCTTTGAGCCGCCTGCTTACCGGCAGCCTTATCCGAAGAATTTCGCAGAGGATGCCGCCGGGCCGGACGATCCCTTCTCGTTGCCCGTGCTGCCGGTCTACGCGGCACCGCCCCCAAAGGATAAAAAGGAGAACAAATGAACAGCATTTATCGTCTGGACTCCTGTGTCTGGGAAATCACACTGGCCTGCTGTTTCCAGTGCAGATACTGTGGCTCCCGGGCGGGCAAGGCCCGGGAAAACGAGCTGTCTACCCAGGAATGTCTGGATGTGGCCGGGCAGCTGGCCCGGCTGGGCTGCCGCCGGGTCTCCCTGATCGGGGGCGAGGTGTTCCTGCGCCCCGATTGGGAGATCATCCTCCGCGCCCTTACCGGGCGAGGAATCCAGACGGCCATCATCACCAATGGATATCGCTTTTCTCCCGATCTGGTGGCCCGGCTGCGGGACGCCGGTGTGGAGTCGGTGGGGGTGTCCATAGATGGCCCGGCCGAGATACACGACGCCGGCCGTCAGCAGGGAAGTTTTCGCCGGGCCATGGAGGCCCTGGATGCACTGTCTGCCGGGGGAATACCGGTTTCGGTGATCACCACCCTGCACAGCAAAAACGCGCCGCTTCTGGAAGAATTGTATGGACTGCTGCGGGAAAAGCCCATTTTTGCCTGGCAGATCCAGGCATGTTCGCCCATGGGAAATGCTGCCCTTTCGGGCATCGATTGGCGGTTTGACTCGCTGCAGGTGATCCGTCTGGTGGACAGACTGCGGCGTACAGCACCTTTCCGGGTGGGCATTGCGGACAACATCGGCTATTTTACCCAAAGTGAAGGAAGCCTCCGGGGCGGCCCCGAAGGAAAAAGCTGGTTTGCCGGCTGTGGGGCCGGGCTGCGGAGCATCGGCATCGACAGTGTGGGCAATGTCCGGGGTTGCGAGTCTATGTACGACGAGCGGTTCAACGAGGGCAATCTGCGCACCAAAACCCTGGCCGAAATCTGGAACGATCCCCATGCCTTTGCCTATAACCGCCGGTTCACGCCGGACCTGCTGGAAGGGGAATGCCGGGGCTGTCCCCAGGGGTCTTTTTGTGCGGCGGGCTGTCGTTCCTACAACTATTTTACCACCGGCAGCTGCTATCATTCGCCTCTCTGTGCCCGGCGGCAGGAGCAGGCAGAAAAGGAGCAACAACCCATTTTACTTTGAGTGTGTCGGCATTTGTTCTGTCTCATAAACAAAAGCGGACAGCAGGGAGAGCCTGCTGCCCGTAGAATCCTATATACAATTTTGGCCTTGGGCATACAGCACTGCGCTGTATGCCTTTTTGTGTTTTATTTTTCCAGCAGCCGGATGTCGTTGCCGTAGAAGGCGAGCAGTTCGCAGCTGCCCAGCAGCCGGCTGGCGGTTTTTTCGGTATAGCGGGTGCGCAGCATATCTTCCCGGGTGATGTTGGTGGTGTAGATGGTGGGAAGCTGCCGCAGCATCCGGCTGTTTACCAGGTCGTAGAGGAAGCTGATGCCGTAGGGGGTGATGTATTCGGTGCCCAGATCGTCCAGAATCAGCAGCTCGGCCTGCTGCACGGTGGAGGCCAGGTCGGAGGAAGGGGTGTATTTTTCCCGTTCCAGCTGGTCAAAGAGATTGCGGGAACTGATGTAGATCACGTCCGCCCCTTTTTGCAGGGCTTCGTTGGCGATGGCCAGAGCCAGATGGGTTTTGCCCAGGCCGGCAGTACCGGTCATGAGCAGGTTGGGATTTTTGAGGGAAAAATGAGCGGCATAGGCTTTGCAGTAGGCCAAAATCTCTGCCATATGAGCCCGGGGGCTGGTCTGGATATCCGGCCATACCTCGTTGGGGTACAAGTCCAGGCGGAAGGAGTCAAAATGAGACAGTTCCAGGGCCGAGATCCGGCTGATCTCCTTCCGGCGCAGCTGCCGAACCAGAGTATGGACACACTGGCAGGTGCGGCCCTGGTATTCGCCTTTGTCCTGACAGAGGGGGCAGGTAAATACCGGGTCCAGCTGCTGCAGCTGCAGATGATTTTCCGCAAGCAGCGCCTGCAAAGCCTGCTCGGCCTCGTCGGCCTGGCGGCGGCACTGCTCGGCCTGCGCAGCGGCACCGATCAGGGTATAGCGGGCGGCAAAGGCGCGGTTGCGGTTCAGGTCGGCCAGCAGCCGGGGAAGCTGCGGAATCTGCCGGCAGGTGTCATTGTATTTTTGCTGGGCCAGCATGGTGGCCCGTTGCCGGCGGCTCTGCACCTTGCGCAGGGCTTCCCGGTACAGCTGTTCACGGGTTTGCATGGATTATTCCTCCTCTACCAGAAATTGCAGGGGCTTTTTCCGACGGGTCATGCGGTCGGGACCGGTCTGGCCGCCGGGGGAGGGAGCCGGTGCGGCGGGCTGTATGTTGGAGCCGGAAATGGCCGCCGCCGCCCGCACATCCCGCAGGCTGCGCCAGCCCTTGGCATACCAGCTTTTGAAGATGCCGTTGATGTACCGAACGGTGTTTTTTCCCTCGGCGTACAGGATGGCCTCCTGCACCATGGAGATATCGTAACCGAAATCCTCGAACCAGCCGGCGATGAGCCTGCGCTCGGCGGAGGTGAACAAACCCGCGTCGCAGCCCAGAACATCGGCCACCTTTTTTTCGTTCTCCCGCCGTTTTTCCAGCAGATGGAGGTACCGCTCGGCGTCGGCTCCGGTCACAATGCCCGTTTCCCGCCAGCGAAGCACCACCCGCTCGATGTACTTGGCGCTGCGGTGGCCCTCCTGGGCGCTGTAAGCGGCGGCTACCAGCAGGGTTTCCAGAGGAATTTTGTCATTGCAGTACAGGCTCACCAGCAGGTTGGTGTCCCCCTGGCTGATCGCCCCGCCAAACAGCTTCTGGCATTCGCTCACCAGGGCGGCGATGTGGGGATCACGGCCGCTGGCGGCAGCCACTTCGGCGCTGGTCATGCGGGGGGCGCGGATAGGCGCTTCCGGGCCGGGCCCTGCCGGGTCGGCGTGCTCCAGCAGACCGGCGCCGTACCAGAAATCCAGCGCCCGCTGGGCGGCGGCGGTGGATTTGAGCCGCAGCGCCCGGGCGATATCCGCCGGGTCGGTGCTGCGGGTGGTGAGGATATACAGCGCCACCCGGATCAGATTTTCTTCTCCCCGCTGAAGCTGGTTGAGCACCAGCTGGGGAACGGCGAAGGTCTCGCCGGTGAGTTCGGCCAATTTGTACAGCATAGAATTTGTTCCTCGGTTTGGTGTGATGATGCAAGTTTGATGCCGGAGGGTGCTATCTTGTTAAGCGGGAGCAGCTTTTTTTCGTGGGGCAATCTCAGTAGCCGAATACGCCTTCCAGAGATTCGTCGTTGTCTACCCAGTCGGCCACCGATACCACCCGGTATTCGTTTTTGGAGTCGCGGATGTAGACCGTTTCGATGCCGGCGTTGATCACCATCCGCTTGCACATGGAGCAGCTGCTGGAGTTTTTGATGTAGGAGCCGTCGGAGACCTCCACACCCACCAGATACAGGCTGCTGCCGATCATCTTGTCCCGGGGGGCGCTGATGATGGCGTTGGCCTCGGCGTGAACGCTGCGGCAGAGCTCATACCGCTCGCCCCGGGGGATATTGAGTTTCTGACGGATACAGACCTTCATGTCGCTGCAGTTTTTGCGGCCCCGAGGTGCACCGACATAGCCGGTAGAAATCACCTCGTCGTTTTTTACGATTACCGCGCCATACAGGCGGCGCAGACAGGTGCCCCGCTGGGCAACCACCTCGGCCAGAT
>DXDW01000048.1 GCA_019115305.1 Candidatus Anaerofilum excrementigallinarum | reverse complement strand
GACAAAGGTGAGCATGGATGCTACCTTTGGCGCCATCGATCGGGGCCCCGGCGGTCATATGTCTGTGCGGCAGAACATTCTTCTGCGCCAAAAGCTTCTGGAGATGAAGGCGGCAGACCAAAACACTCGCTTTTTCGTCACCCATTTTTCCCACAACTGCGGCATGGATCACGAACAGCTGTGCGCTCATTTTGAGCCGGAAGGTTTTACCGTGGCCTGGGATGGCTTGGTGATCTGACTTTTAATAAAACAGCAGGGCGCCCGGCTAACGTCGGGCGCCCTGCTGTTTTAAGGATGAAAGGAGGGAGAAGATATCGGTTTTGGACAAAAACACCGTTGCTTTCCCCATACAGAATGGGGATACGAAACAATAAAAGTATAAAGTGAGGCCGGAGGCTGTTTTGTAAAAAAGCTGCCGCCGGTTTTTATTTGTTTTCAGTTGACACATCCGGGTGTTATAATAAGAAATAAAACAAAACAAGCGGAATGTGCACGGCTTTCCATCATGGAAATGGATATAACAAAATCCTTTTGCAGTTTCGCACACACAA
This sequence comes from Candidatus Anaerofilum excrementigallinarum, assembly GCA_019115305.1. Classification (GTDB taxonomy): domain Bacteria; phylum Bacillota; class Clostridia; order Oscillospirales; family Ruminococcaceae; genus Anaerofilum; species Anaerofilum excrementigallinarum. The sequence goes on along the minus strand of DXDW01000048.1, from coordinate 3,218 downwards.
GGAGAACGGTATGCAGGATTGGATTGAAATCGAGGATCTTTCACGCCCGGAGCTGGACGTGTTCGCACGGCTGACCGAAGTGCAGCTGCGCAGCCGGAAGGAACCCGAAAAAGGTGTTTTCATCGCCGAGAGTACTAAGGTGATCGGCACGGCGCTGGATGCAGGCTGCCAGCCCCTGGCGTTTCTGATGGAAAAGGAGAAGGCACTGGGCCCGGCGGCCCAGCTGCTGCGCCGCTGCCCGGAGGTGCCGGTATATACGGGGCCCCGGGAGGTGCTGGCACAGCTCACCGGCTATACCCTCACCCGGGGCGTGCTGTGCGCCATGCGCCGCCCCGCTGCCAAAACGGTGGAGCAGGTGTGCGCCGATGCCAAACGTATTGCGGTGCTGGAAGGGGTGGTGGATGCCACTAACATAGGCGCCATCTTCCGGTCGGCGGCAGCCCTGGGGATGGACGGCGTGCTGCTCACCTCCACCTGCTGCGATCCCCTCTGTCGCCGCGCAGTGCGGGTGAGTATGGGTACAGTGTTCCAGATCCCCTGGGCCTGGTTGGAAAGCGGCTGGCCGGCCCAGGGGATGCAGCAGCTGCGGGATGCAGGCTTTCAGACTGCCGCCCTGGCCCTGAAGGATGACTCGGTGAGCATCGATGACCCGCGTCTGGCGGCGGCCGAACGCCTGGCACTGGTGCTGGGAGCAGAGGGGGACGGCCTGCGGGATGACACGGTGGCCCACTGCGATTACACTGTGCGCATTCCCATGTACCACGGGGTGGACTCGCTGAATGTGGCCGCAGCGGCGGCACTGGCTTTCTGGGAAGTCCGGGTGCGCAGATAAGTGTGACCGGCAGTTCGGACGGATCAAAAGAATAATATCCGACAGGGAGCGCCCATCAAAAAGGGCGCTTCTTTTATACCCAAACGCCGCTGCTTTTTCAAAAAAGGCCCTTTTGGCACAAAAGAACCGGAGATACCCACTGTAAGAAAGCGCCGGTAGGGTAGGGAGGCGGCCGTCACGGGGAGGTTTTTTCCTCTCCGCTGTTGCCGGCGCGCCTGGGCAACGGGCGATTTTTGGCGCGGTATTCCGAAGGGGTGAGGGCGCAGATCTTTTTGAACAGGCGGCAAAAGCTGGCCGCGTCGTACATCCCCACCGCGTCGCTGATCTGTTCCACTGTCATGGCAGTGCTGCGCAGCAGCAGACAGGCGTATTCCATGCGCTTCATATGCAGATATTTCAGCGGTATCACCCCAAGATGCTGCTGGAACAGCCGGATCAGTCCGGCGGAGCTGATATGCAGCCGGTCCGCCAGGCGGCCGATGGACACAGGCTCGGTGAAGTGGGCCTGCATATAGGCCAGGGCCTCGGTCAGCTTGGGTACTGCGCCGGTGGGCTTTGTCTCGGCCAGGTGCAGCAGTTCCATCAGAATGGCGTATACCTGGGCCGAAATGCCGTACCGGTTGCCGCCGGAAGGGGGACAGCAGGAGGGAAAATCGGATACCAGCGTTTCCATCAGCTGGAATACCCGGCGATTGTCGGTGTCGGAAAAAATATAGCCGTGCCGCGCCGTGAGCACCGAAAACAGTTCCCGGCACATGCCGCCGTGCAGTTCTGCCCACAGTAATTCCAGCGGCTGACCGTCAATGCTGTGGTAGGCGTGGCTCTGCCCGGGGGCGATGAGAAAAATATCTCCCTTTGTCAGCAGATGATCCTGCCCGGCGATGCGAAAAAAGCCGTAGCCGTTGCAGATGCAGTGGATGGTGTAATAGGCGTAGTCCTTGCGGCGGACGATGGAAAACTGCGGGTCGCAGTGAGAATGTCCGGCGCGGTTGACGAAAAACAGCAGAGACTCCGGAAAGCCTGCCGGCTGGCTTTCCGGCGAGGGACAGGGGATGGAACGAGGCATGGAACTTCCTCCCGTCAGGTGTGTAGTTTTGTCTTTATTATAGGAATGGGTTTGCTGAAATTCAATGAATTTCTTGAAATGAGTGAAAAATATACAATAAACGGTGAATTTGCGCCAATGACCTTTGAAAGAGAGGGTGGTACAATCAAGCTGTACCAAGTGCCGGAAGGAGGAACAAACCATGACTTCAAAAGAGCGAGTGCGCGCAGCCCTTTCCCACCAAAAACCAGACCGTATCCCCGCGGCCTTTGAAGCGGTGGAGAGCGTGCGGCAAAAGCTGCTGCTGCACTATGGATTCCGTGATATGGACCAGCTGCTGGAGAAATTCCAGATCGATATTCTGCCGGCAGACCCTCGCTATATCGGCCCCGAACTGAAAAGCTATCGCAACGACAAAGGCCAGCTGGTGTGTCAGACCTTTTGGGGCTACGAGTGTACCCGGCAGGAAACCGCTGTGGACACCTATTGGACCACCACCTACTTCCCGCTGAACGATGTGGAAACGGTGGAGGACGTGGACAAAATCCCCTTCCCGGATCCGGACTGGTTCGATTACAGCGCCATCACCGAGGTGTGTGACCAGCACCCGGACAAAGCAATCATCATCGGCCATCCCGGCCCCTTCCAGATGGCCACCTTTTTGATCGAAATGGACCGGCTTTTTGTGCTGATGGTGGAGGAGCCGGAAACAGCTCAGCGCATTTTTGACCGCATGGTGGAATTTGAGCTGGCCTACTACGAGCGCTGCCTGCAGGCGGGCGGCGGCAAGGTGGATATCCTGCGTCCCCACGACGATTACGACACCCAGATCTCCATGCTGTTCAGCCTGGAGATGTGGCGGCAATTTTTCAAGGAGAACACCAAAAAACTGGTGGAGCTGGCCCACCGGTACGGCGCCTTTTACCAGCAGCATTCCTGCGGGGCGGTGGGGCCCATCATCCCGGAGCTGATCGAATGCGGCGTGGACAGTCTGGAACCGCTGCAGAAGGTGGTCGGACTGGAGCCGGAAACCCTGGCCGGGAAATACGCCGGCCGCATCGCCTTCCACGGCGGTGTGGACACCCAGAGCGTTCTGCCCTATGGCACGCCGCAGCAGGTGCGGGAGGAGACCGAAAAATATATACGGCTGCTGGGGGAAAAGGCGGCTATATCCTCATGGCCAGCCAGGCCTTTGAAGGGGATGTGCCCGTCGAAAACATCGAGGCGCTGTACAGCGTAAGGCGCTGAATATCGCCTCGTTCTGGAAGCGAGTTTTTGCCCATACTATTATAGGAGGGCCGCGGTGCCGCATCTTCATCCTGCTGTTCGCAGTTTGACAAG
>DXDW01000047.1 GCA_019115305.1 Candidatus Anaerofilum excrementigallinarum | reverse complement strand
GATTCGGCGATTGCAAGGCACATTTTTTGTAAAAATTGTGAACCTTCCGGTCCAGCCGGTGTTTTCATAGGCGAATAGATATACTTTTTCGATGGGATATGCTATAATATTGTCCATCAGAATAGGCGCGGACCAACCCGCGCACAGGAGGTAATTGGGTGAACATACTGGACTATCCTTTCGATCCGGCTATGATTTTGCAGAAAAAGCGCAGCCTGCGCCGGGAGCTCTCCAAAAAGGAAGGGCTCATCCCCAAAAACATCGCCATTATGAGCGGCAGCACCATCGGCGAGATCCGCAACATTCTGGAGGTATTCTTGCTGGCCAACGGCATCCGCCCCACCTTTTATGAGGGCGGCTATTCCCTGTTCTACGAAAACCTGGTCTTTGACGACGGCAGTCTGGCCGCCTTCAAGCCCGATATCATCTACATTCACACCAGCTGGCGCAACCTGAAAAATCTGCCCACCCAGGCCGACAGCCCCGAAGCCTGCGCCGACAAGCTGCAGGCCGAGTATGCCCGCTTTGAGCAGGCCTGGAAGGCCGCGGCCCGATTTGGCTGTCCGGTGATCCAGAACAACTTCGATCTGCCCCCCTACCGGGTGATGGGCAATCTGGATGCAGTGGACGTCCACGGCCGGGTGCGGTATGTGCGGGCCATGAACCAGAAACTGGCCGACTACGCCGCCGCCACCCCCAACTTCTATGTGAACGACCTGGCCTATCTGCAGGCGGTGCACGGTATGGACAACTTCTCCAGCCAGACCGCATGGTACGCCTACAAGTATGCCTGCTCCATCGACTGCATCCCCTATCTGTGCCAGAGCGTGGCCAACATCATCAAGAGCCTGCTGGGCAAAAACAAAAAGCTGGTGGCCTGCGATCTGGACAACACCCTGTGGGGCGGCATCATCGGCGACGACGGCCCCGAGGGCATCGTGCTGGGCAGCGAAACTCCCACCGGCATGGCCTATACCGAATTCCAGGAATACCTGCGGGAACTGGGCCGCATGGGCGTGCTGCTCAGCGTATGCAGCAAAAACGAGGAAGCCAACGCCCTGCCCGGCTTCGAGCGGGCCGACAGCGTCCTCAAGCGGGATGATTTTGTCTCCTTCAAGGCCAACTGGGACCCCAAGCACCTGAATCTGGCCGCCACCGCCAAGGAGATCAACATTCTGCCCGACAGCTTTGTGTTTATGGACGACAACCCCGCCGAGCGGGAGATCGTGCGCCGGGAGCTGCCGGCCGTATCGGTGCCGGAGCTTTCCGCTCCCGAGGAGTATATCCGGGCCATTGACCGGGCGGGCTATTTTGAAGCCACCGTCCTGTCCGCCGACGACCGCAAGCGGGCCGAGATGTACAAGCAGAACCAGCAGCGGGCGGCTCTGGAACAGAGTTTCGGCAACTACGAGGACTACCTGCACAGCCTGGAGATGGTGTGCGAGATGGGCAGCTTCTCCCCCGCCCATGCCGAGCGCATCACCCAGCTGATCAACAAGACCAACCAGTTCAACCTCACCACCCGCCGCTACACCGCCGCCGAGGTGGAGTCCATCATGGAGGATGACAACTATATCACCCTCTACGGCAAGCTGGTGGACAAGTTCGGCGACAACGGCATCGTCACCGCCATGATCGGCCATGTGCAAGGGGACGTGCTGGAGATGGATCTGTGGATCATGAGCTGCCGCACCTTCAAACGCCGGCTGGAGCATGCCATGTTTGACGAGATGGTTGCCAAAGCCGCCGCCCGGGGCATAAAAAAGATCGTGGGCCACTATTATCCCACCGCCAAGAACTTGTTGGTGAAGGATTTTTATGCTACAATAGGGTTTGAACAGACCGCCGAGGACGAGGCCGGCAACCGCACCTTCGAGTTCACCGGCTTTGACGGGTACAAGCCCCAGTGCGGCGTTATGGAGATCCGGCGGGTATGACCGCCCTTTGAAAAGGAGAATGCAACAATGGATAAGCAGACGATTTTTGACGCAGTGCAGCAGATCTTCCGGGACAACTTCGACGACGAGGAACTGGTGATCACCCGGGAAACCTGTGCCGACGACATCGAGGACTGGGACAGCCTGGAGCAGATCAATTTGCTCACCGCCATGGAGAAGAAGTTCGGCATCAAGTTCCAGCTGGCTGATGTGCGCGGCCTGGCCAATGTGGGCGATCTGCTGGATCTGATCGAGCGGCTCACCGCCTGATCCATACCGAATACAGTTTCAACCAAAGCGCCAAAAGCAGCGGTTCTGCGTGCGAAAGTGCGCAGCCGCTGCTTTTTATTCTGCACAAATCTGCATAAAAAGGAGCGCCCTTGCATGAACAGCTATACCCTCGCCGAGCTGCGGCCCGGTATGACCGAATCCTTTACCGTTACGGTGACCGAAGAAAAAATGGAACTGTTCCGGCAGCTGTCCGGGGACGAAAGCCCCATCCACATCGACGCGGAATACGCCCAGCAGCGGGGTTATCCCGGCCGTGTCTGCTACGGCATGCTGGGGGCCAGCTTCTTCTCCACTTTGGCTGGCGTCTATCTGCCCGGTGAGCACTGTCTGCTGCACAGTGTGGAGAGCAAATTCGCCAAGCCGGTTTTCGTCGGCGATACCCTCACCGTCACCGGCGTGGTGGACGAGGTCAACGAGACCTTTTCCGAAATCACCATCAAGGCGTCCATCACCAACCAGAACGGCAAAAAGGTGACCCGGGGCATCATCAAAGCCGGGGTTGCCCGTTGATCATTTCCCTCTTGCGAAAGGAGACTCACGTATGTCCAACGTATATCTCATCACCGGCGCTTCCAGCGATGTGGGCATTGCCCTGATCCGCCGTGTGCTGCAGCCGGAAGACGTCGTCATCGCCCAGGGAGCCGGGGATCTCTCCGGTCTGGCCCAGCTGTGCCAGGACTACCCCGGACAGATCCGCACCTACGATGTGGACCTCACCGACGAGGCCGCCACCGAGCTGTTCATCCGGGATGTGGCCGCCAACTATCCCCTGCCCACCCACATTGTGCATCTGCCTGCCCTGCGGGTGATCAATACCAAGTTCAAAAACTTCGACGAGGAGCGCTTTGACAAGGACCTCAGCGTCCAGGTGCGCAGCGCGGTGAAGATCTGCAAGACCTTTGTGCCCAAGATGGCCAAGGCCAAGCGGGGCCGGGTGCTGTTTATGCTCACCAGCTACCTGCTGGGCATGCCTCCCAAAAATACCGCGGCCTATGTTATGGCGAAAAGCACCCTCCAGGGGCTTGCCAAGAGCCTGGCCGCCGATTATGCGGGCACCGGCGTCACCGTGAACTGCGTGATGCCCAGCATGATGGAGACCAAGTTCCTTGCCGACACCAGCGACCTCATCGTCCAGGCTTCGGCCGAGGCCAATCCCATGGGCCGCAACGCCCGTGTCAGCGATGTAGTGCCCGCCATGGCCTTCCTGCTGGGGGAAGAAGCCGGCTTTATCACCGGCGTTACCCTGCCCATAACAGGAGGGAGCGCGCTGTGAGCCTGCCGGACATTCTGCTGCGCCACGCCTTCCCTTCCGACAAGGGCGCGATCATCTGGTTTCTGAATCAGCACTGGGGCAGCCGTCATCCTCTGGTGAATCTGCCCGACCTGTTTGAGTACTACTATGTAAACGGCGACAAGCTGCAGTTTGTGCTGGCCTTTGAAGACGGCCGAATGGTGGCGGTGGCCGGTTACATACTGGCCAATCGCAGCGATACCCCCGATGCCTGGGTGAGCATCTGGTGCGCCGCCGGCGGCGCCAACGGTGTGGGGCTGCAGCTCATGGAGGCACTGCCCCGGCTGGCAAACATCCGGGTACTGGCCTGCAACAATATCCGCCCCAAAACCATGGCCTTTTACCGCTTTTTGGGCTGGCACGCCGACCGCATCTCCCACTACTACCGCCTGGCCGACCAGTCTCGGTTTTCTCTGGTGCAGAATTCCGGCTGCCAGGAACGGCTGCCGGCGGGGGGCGATCTGGCCTTGTTTCCGGTCTATTCTACGGTGGCGCTGGAGGGATTGGGAGTGCCCCCCACCGATCTGTTCCCCCAAAAGGATCTGTGGTATCTCCGGCGGCGGTATTTTGCCTTCCCCCGGCAGCGATACCAGGTCTGGGCCGCCAGTGAGGCCGGCCGGGTGGCAGCCTATCTGGTCACCCGCACCGCCGAAGTGGAGTCCGCCGGCGCAAAGGTGCTGCGGATCGTGGATTTTGTGGGCAATGCCCAGCTGCTGCCCCGTCTGGGCGGCGCCATCGACCGCATCATGCAGGCCGAAGGGGTGGAATATGCCGACTGCTACTGCGCCGGCATTTCCGCCGATCTGTTCCGGCAGGCGGGCTTTTGCGAGCGCCGGCCGGAGGACGCCATCGTGATCCCCAACTACCTGGACCCGCCTCTCTACGAAAATACCGAGTACTACTACTTCACCAATCATCCGGACAACTTCGTGCTGTTCAAGGCGGACGGCGACCAGGATCGCCCCAATCTGGGCTGAATATCCCGCAAAGCACAAGCACCGCGGCCAAAGAGCTTTTGCTCCGGCCGCGGTGCTTTTTGTCTTTTATACGCAAAAACCGCGCAGGCGCCGAACTGCAAGCAGACGGCGGGACCTGCGCGGAAAGGATCACAACAAATTATTTGCTCTTTTTGGAAGCAGCGGGCTTCTTGGCAGGAGCCTTGGCGGCGGGCTTCTCCTCCTTCACGGCGGGAGCAGCGGGAGCCTCCTTCTTGGCAGCTGCAGCGGGCTTTTCTTCCTTTGCGGGAGCGGCCTTTTTGGCAGCGGGCTTCTTCTCCGCAGCTTTGGGAGCAGCCTCAACGGTCTCAGCCTTGGGGGCAGCGGCCTTCTTGGCGGCAG
>DXDW01000046.1 GCA_019115305.1 Candidatus Anaerofilum excrementigallinarum | reverse complement strand
TGCTGAAGGACCAGGTAGCCTACCAGGAAGGACAGGTAGTGAGCAAAACCCTGGCGCAAAACTCGGCGGTGAGCGTCACCCTGTTTTCCTTTGCCAAGGGCGAGGAGATCAGCACCCACGAGTCCCAGGGGGACGCCTTTGTCACCTGCCTGGACGGCCAGGGAAAAATCACCATCGACGGCCAGGACTATCTCCTCACCCAGGGGCAGTCTATTGTGATGCCTGCCAGGCATCCCCACGCGGTGTATGCCCAGGAGAACTTCAAGATGCTTCTGGTGGTGGTATTCTGATCCTTTTATAAATAAGGAAGGAGTGTTTTGCTGTGAAAATGTATGTCAATCCCGACCTGTGTGTGGGCTGCGGGCTGTGCTGCGACCTTTGCGGCTCGGTGTTCCAGCTGAATGACCAGGGTCTGGCCCAGGCGGTGGCGGAGCCCGCCCCTGCCGAGGAAGAGGCGGCCCGCTCGGCTATGGACAGCTGCCCGGTGTCGGCCATTTCCGAGGCCTGATATTTTCCAGAATAGAAAAAGCCGGCCCCCGAAGGAAGCCGCAACAGCTTCCCCGGGGGCCGGTTTTATTGTTTGGTTCCGCTTTGGAAAATGGCGCGATCAGCCCTCGGCGGCGGCCACGCTGCGCCAGATCTGCACCAGCAGCACCACCAGGCTGACACCCAGGATGATATGGCCGATACCGGCCATGCCGGAAATGGCGGCGGTCATGCCGGAGGAAAGGCTGGTTCCCAGCACCTGGGTCACGCCCCGCACCACAAGCATCACCGTGGTCAGATTCAGGCCCACCTGATAGGCAGCCAGCACCCGGCCGGTCTTGGGGCCGGTGAAACCGAAGTTCTTTTCCAGCAAAAGCAGCAGCAAAAAGAACACCATGCCCAGCAGGAAATAGTGGGGATGTACCACGCCCAGGGTAGTCTTGCCGGTAAAGCCGTTGAACTTGGTGAATTCCCGATAAAACACCCCGCCCACCATGGCCAGAACCGCATAGACCAGCGACAGATTCATATACCGTTTCATATTCATTCCTCCTTTATTTGCATTCTTTTTTCATGGCAAAATAGCCGATCAGAACCGTCCAGACATAGGCACAGGTCTTGGGGATCATGAGCATCCCGATCATGGGGATGGCGTCGGCCCACAGCACCACCGGGATGTAGAAACCGAAGCTCAGCACGATGGTCAGCCACATCCAGCGGAAGGCTGTATCTTCCTTCTCCTTGGCGCTGCGATAAAACAGCACAATCACCACAATGCCCAGCAGGGCAAAGGGGATGTTGCGCCAGATGCCCCAGGAGAGGGGTGCTTCGGCGCTGAGCCACTGGTTCTGGGGCATCATGCACAGGGCAACGCGGACAGCGGCCAGGGCATACACCGCGGCGGTGAGGCCATTCTGTCCCTGGACTTTGTAACGCTGCCGCCACACATAGTAGAGCAGCACATAAAATACCGTCATGGTCACCGAGGTGATCCACTTGCCCAGTCCCAGGGGCACGGTGTAGTTTTCCAGCCCGGTGGTGCACAGGGCCACGGCGCGGGGAATCAGATGGAAGGAATCCCCCGCTCCCAGCACTACGGCCATCCAGCCAAAGAGCCTAAACTGGCTCTCCCCTTTGCATCCCAGAATCATCTTCACGCCGATGGTGATGACCGAAATCAGATAAACCGCGTCAAACAGTGTTTCTACGATTGCCTGCATCGTTTATTCTCCTTTTTACTGGTTTTTATTTTGAACTGTGGCGGCGGCCAGGGCCGCTTTGCCAAAGTTGCAGCCAAACAACAGCCCGGCCAGCAAGAGCGAAGCCCCCAGGCCGGTGTAAAAGACGGCGATAAACCGCTCCGGGGCCAGCCCGCTCGCCCGCAGGCCAATGCCGCCGGTCATCATCACCGCCATAATGGCGAAGGCTTTTCCATCGAAAAATTTGAGGAAAAAGTGCCGCTCCTCCTCATAGGCGCTGATTCTGGCCGTTTGCTTGTGCACCAGTTTTCCAAAAATAAACTTCTGAAACACAGCAAAAACCAACACCGACAGCGCAGCATTCAGCGCCGACAGATACGCCGGGTAGGTCATCACCCCTATGCGAAGGATATTGAATCCCGCTGCGCTCCAGACCAGACAGGCCAGCAGCAGCAAGGTATTGCGCTTTACTTTCATAGGCTTCTCCTTTCAGTGAACATTGTTCAGTTTGCGGGATAAAAAATCCCCACAAACATGTGGGAATTGATTTTAATACAGAGTCCGGCGGACGATCTCCAGCACAGCGCCCGGGTCATAGTCCTGGCGCAGCAGGGCGGACAGCATCAGAGAAAATAAAACGTCCGCAAATTTTTCCGCCGTGAAATCCTCGGTAAAGGCATCCGGCCGCACTTTGGCGTCCCGCTTTAAAACGGCGCACAAACCGTTGAGGATGTGCTGCCAGGTCTGCTGCATCCGCCGCTTTCCGTCCGACTTATCCTCCCGCATAAAGCCCAAAGAGTGGAGGGTAAAAAAGCCCGGATACTGTTTGCAGCCATATTCCATCCGTTCATACATCCAGACGATGCAGGTCTGTGTATCCGTGAAAACGGCGCCATCCTCCGGCCGGTGAAAGATCTCGCACCAGACGCTTTCCACCGCGGCGCCCACCAGAGCGGCCTTGGAATCGAAATAGTTGTAGATGGAGCCCACCGACACGCCGCAGGCCGCCGCCACCGAGCGAATGCTCACAGCCGACCAGCCCTCTTGCCGGATCAGCTCTCGGCTGGCTTTGAGAATTTCCTCTTTGGATGTCACAACCGTATTCATTCCATCACCTCAGCCTGAACAATGTTCATTATAGCCGGCAGGAAGGGTCTTGTCAACAAAAAAATGCCGCCGGAAACATTTTGCAAAAAGCCATATCCCCCGTCCCGCCGCCGTGCTATAATAGGGGCAAATGCCGGCACAGCCGGCCCGAAAGGAAGTTGTCCGCCATGAAACAGCCCAAAATCTTTGCCCACCGGGGGTCCAGCAGCTATGCCCCCGAAAACACTCTGCCCGCCTTTGCCCTGGCGGCCAGCCAGGGAGCCGATGGCATCGAGCTGGACGTGCACCTGACCCGGGACGGCCAGCTGGTGGTAATCCACGACGAGACCCTGGAGCGCACCACCAACGGCTCCGGCTGGGTCAAGGACCACACTCTGGCCCAGCTGCAGCAGCTGCGGGCCGACAACCACATGCCCGGCTTTGCCGACGCCTCGATCCCCACGCTGGAGCAGGTGCTGGAACTGGTCAAACCCACCGGGATGCTGGTGAACATTGAGCTGAAAACCAGCCTGATCTGGTACGAGGGCCTGGAGGAAAAGACCGTGGAACTGGTGCGGGCCATAGGCATGGAGGACCGGGTGATCTACTCCTCCTTCAACCATTACAGCATCGAAAAGGTCCGGCAGCTGGACCCCGATGCCGAGACTGCCTACCTCTACTCCGACATTCTCTGCGACGTGGAAAAACACGCCGCCGCCCGGGGCGTGAAGGGGCTGCATCCCGGCCTTTGGAATGTACAGATGGGCGATTTTCTCCGCATTTATCTGGACAGCGGTCTGGCTGTGCGGGTCTGGACCGTGAATGAGCGGCAGGATATGGAGCAGCTGCTGACTGCCGGGGCCGACGTCATCACCAACGATCCGGTGCTGGCGCTGCAGGTGCGCAAGGAACTGGGGCTCTGACCGCCTTTCTTTGCAGCCGGAAAACTTTCAGCAACAAAAGAACGCGGCGGGGTCTTGCCGGACCCGGCCGCGTTGCTTTTTTATCTTGTTTTACAGGCCATTTCAGGCCCCGATGGCATTGCCGGTATACAGCTGGTAGTATCGGCCCTTTGCCTCGATGAGCTGGTCGTGGGTGCCGCGCTCGATGATGCGGCCCTGTTCCAGCACCATGATGCAGTCGGCATTTTTGACGGTGGACAGACGGT
>DXDW01000045.1 GCA_019115305.1 Candidatus Anaerofilum excrementigallinarum | reverse complement strand
ATGAACAGCGACGGAATCTGAGAAAGGTGTGAGGTGTGACGATGAAACGGTTCAATTCCAAGCAGGCGGAGGGATATTCCCCCTATACCTGCATCGGGGCTTTGCAGCAGGGAAATGCGGTGACCCGTCTGTCCGCCCTGGTGCTGGGCCTGGGCAATATGCTGAACGGGCAGCGCATCAAGGGCCTGCTGTTTTTGGCCGGAGAGCTGGCCTATCTGTGGTTCATGATCCGCTACGGCTTCCATAACCTGGTCATGCTGGTGACCTTGGGTTCGGTGGAACAGCAGGAGATCTGGGACGAGGCCCAGCAGGTGTTCCTCTATACCAAGGGCGACCAGTCGGTGCTGCTTCTGCTCTACGGCGTGGCTACCATTTTGCTTACGGTGATCGCCTTCTGGGGCTGGCGCGGCGCGCTGCGCAGCGCCTATAAGGCGGAATGTTTGAAAAAAGAGGGCCGTCATCTCAACAGTTTCCGGGAGGATCTGGCCAGCCTGCTGGACGAAAACCTCTACCGGCTGCTGATGACCCCACCCATGTTCTTTATCACGGCGCTCACCATCCTGCCCCTGATCTTCATGATCTGTATGGCCTTCACCAATTACAGCCGCATCGACAACCATCTGGTGCTTTTTGATTGGGTGGGACTGGAAAACTTTGCGGCCCTGTTTGATTCCAGCAGTGTGCTGGGCAGCACATTCTGGTCGGTGCTGGCCTGGACGCTGGTCTGGGCGGTGTTTGCCACCTTCACCAACTACATTTTCGGCATGCTGCTGGCGTTGCTCATCAACCGGAAGGACACCCGCGCCAAAGGCTTCTGGCGGTTCTGCTTCGTGCTTTCCAGCGCGGTGCCCATGTTTGTATCCCTGCTCATTATGCGCACTATGCTCCAGCCCAACGGCGCGGTGAACGTGCTGCTGCGGAATCTGGGTCTCATCGCCCCCGACGCCGGTCTGCCTTTCTTCACCGATCCCACCTGGGCCAGAGTGACCGTCATTGTCATCAACATCTGGGTGGGTGTGCCCTATACGCTGATGCAGCTCACCGGTATCCTCCAGAACATCCCCAGCGATCTCTACGAAGCTGCCAAGGTGGACGGCGCGGGCCCGGTGCGAACCTTTTTCAGCATCACGCTGCCTTATATGCTGTATGTCACCACTCCCTATCTTATCGCCACCTTTACCGGCAACGTGAACAACTTCAACGTGATCTATCTGCTCTCCGGCGGCGACCCCATCACCAATCTGTCCTCCACGGCGGGCAGCACCGATCTGCTGGTGACCTGGCTGTACAAGCTGACCATCGACAAGCAGTACTACAACGTGGGCGCGGTCGTGGGCATCCTGACCTTTATCATCCTGTCGGTGGGAGCTCTGTTTACCTACCGGCGCAGCAAGTCTTACAAAGAGGAAGGTGGGTTTTAAGCAATGAAACGGTATAAAAGCGCAAAGGCCGCCCGGCGGCGCACCAATATCCTGGTTCATACCCTGCTGGCGGTACTGGCTGCCGTCTGGGTGTTTCCGGTGCTGTGGGTTATTATGACCAGCTTCCGGGGTGAAAAGGGGTCCTATGTGTCCACCTTCTTCCCCCAGACCTTCACTTTGGAAAACTACACCCGCCTGTTCACCGACACGGCGGTGCTGAACTTCCCCCAGATGTTTATGAACACCCTTATCATTGCGGTGTGTTCCTGCCTGCTTTCCAGCTTTTATGTGCTGTCGGCATCCTATTGTCTGTCCCGGATGCGCTTTAAAATGCGCAAGCCTTACATGAACATGTCCATGGTGCTGGGTCTGTTCCCGGGCTTTATGTCCATGGTGGCGGTCTACTTCATCCTGAAAGCGGTGGGCCTCACCGAGGGCTCCATGATTCGTCTGGCGCTGATTCTGTGCTATTCCGGCGGCGCGGCGCTGGGCTTCCAGATCGCCAAGGGCTTTTTTGACACCACCCCCTACGCGGTGGACGAAGCGGCCCTCATCGACGGCTGCACCCGCTGGCAGATCTTCACCAAGATCACCTTGCCTTTGAGCAAGCCGGTGATCGTCTACACCATGCTCACGGCCTTCATCGGCCCCTGGGTGGACTTCATCTTTGCCAAGGTGATCTGCCGGGCCAACTCCGACCAGTACACGGTGGCCATCGGCCTGTGGAAGATGCTGGAAAAGGAATACATCGACAGCTGGTACACCAGCTTTGCAGCCGGCGCGGTGCTGATCTCCATTCCCATTGCGCTGCTGTTCCTGAAGCTCCAGAAATACTATGTGGACGGCATGGCGGGTGCAGTCAAGGGCTGATACAGCTGTTTGAACCGGGAGAGGAAACACAAAAATGGATTTTGACAGCAAAGAATTTGCCCGCCGCTTCCACTACGACGGCGGCGACCTGGGCGCCCGGCTTACCGAAAAGGGCACCGAGTTTCGCCTCTGGGCCCCCACGGCCCAAAAGGTGCAGCTGCGGCTGTTCCAATCGGGCCATGAGGGAGAAGCCTTTGAAACCCTGGAACCGGAGCGAGGGGAAAAGGGCGTGTGGCTGGCCCGGTGTGACCGGCGGCTGGATGGGGTATATTACGACTATCTGGTCACGGCAGAGGGCCGCACCCGCCCCACCGCCGACCCCTATGCCCGGGCCTGCGGGCTGAACGGACAGCGCAGCATGGTGGTGGATCTTTCCGCCACCGACCCCGAGGGCTGGCAGCAGGACAAAGCCCCTGCCCGGCAGCCGGAGGACATCATTTACGAAGTCCATGTGCGGGAATTTTCCTGGGCGGAAAGCGGCGGTTTTCCAGAGGGCTGGCGGGGCAAATACAAGGCCTTCTGCTGCGGGGACACCACCTTGTTCGGCCAGGGCGGCCAGCCCACCGGCCTTGCCTATCTGCGGCAGCTGGGGGTAACCCATGTACAGCTGATGCCGGTGTACGATTACGGCTCGGTGGACGAAGCACACCCGGAAGACAGCTTCAACTGGGGCTACGATCCCGTGAACTACAATGTGCCGGAGGGCTCCTATTCCACCGATCCGGCCCGGGGCGAGGTGCGCATCCGGGAACTGAAGGAGCTGGTGCAGTCGCTGCACCGGCAGGGGTTCCGGGTGATCATGGACGTGGTCTACAACCATACCTATAAACAGGATTCCTGGCTGGAGCGCACGGTGCCCGGATATTATTACCGCACCTGGAAGGACGGCAGCTGGTCGAATGGCTCGGCCTGCGGCAACGATGTGGCCAGCGAGCGCTCCATGTGCGCTCAATATATTTTGGATTCGGTACTTTACTGGGCCGAAGAATACCACATGGACGGCTTCCGCTTCGACCTTATGGGTCTGGTGGATACCCGGCTGATGCAGCGCATCCGCGAAGAACTGGACGCGCGCTTTGGCCGCGGGGAAAAGCTGGTGTTCGGCGAACCCTGGGCAGCGGGGCCCACGGCCCATAAGAGAGGCGTTCGGCTGGCGGATAAAAAGTCCCTTGCCGGGATGGACCCGGAGATCGGCGCTTTCTGCGACGGCGTGCGGGACGCGGTGAAGGGCCCGGTGATGTACCGGGATAAACCGGGCTTTGTGAACGGCGGCAGGGGCTTTGAGCAAAGGATCTTGCGCAGCGTCACCGGCTGGTGCGGGCAGGGGAGGGGCTTTGCGGCGGCAGCCCCCTCCCAGACCATCACCTATCTTTCCTCCCACGACGACATGACCCTGTGGGATAAGCTGGTGGTCACTTTGGACCCGGAGCAGAATTTCGACCAGCCGTCCCCTTTGGTGATGCGGGCCAGCCGACTGGCGGCGGCCATCTATATGACCTGTCAGGGGCGGCTGTTTCTGCTTTCCGGCGAGGAATTCGGCCGCACCAAGCAAGGGGTGGACAACACCTACAATGCGCCCATCCAGGCCAACCGGCTGGACTGGCAGCGGGCATGGGACAACCGGGAACTGGTGGAATATTACCGGGGCCTGATCGCCCTGCGCAAGCAGCTGCCCGCCCTGTGCGACAAAAGTCCGAAGGCCCGGCAGCGATTGCTGCGTGGAGAGGTGCCCGCTTGCCGCTGTGTGACGGCGCTGCTGGAAAACGGCGGGGCCTGGAGCAAGATCCTGCTGGCCTACAATGCATCTTCCCGCCCGGTGGAGCTGCAGCTGGAAGCGGGCCGGTGGGAGCTGCTGGCAGACGAGAACAGCAGCTTCTGGTGGCAGGAGCACCCGGCTGTGGAGCGCGCCCGGGTGCAGCCCATGGCCGCCATGATTCTGGGTCAACGAAAACAGGAGTAAGAGGGAAAAACCAATGCGGTTTCTATATGGAAAACAGGATTTTCGCAGCCAGGAACGGGGACAGGAAAGCTGCTGGCTGGTGACCAACGGTCTGGGGGGATTCTCCTCCCAGACCATCACCGGCGCCGCCGCACGCAACGACCACGCGGTGTTCATGGCCTGCACCCAGGCGCCCAACCACCGCTGGAATGTGATCCACCGGCTGGAAGAAGTACTGGAAACCCACAGCGGGGCCGAGCATCTGTCCAGCCAGCAGTTCCGGGGCCTTCCGGCCGAGGATGGCTGGAAGCACCTGTGCAGCATGGAGGTGGACGGCCTGCCCCACTGGTGGTA
>DXDW01000044.1 GCA_019115305.1 Candidatus Anaerofilum excrementigallinarum | reverse complement strand
GGCTTGTCGTTTTTCGCCCCGGAAGGAGCGATGAAAGTATTATCTGTATGCCGCCCCGAGCGGCGAAAGGGGACACTATGCACAAGATATCATCCAATCGCCTGCAGTCGGCCCGGATGCCCGGAAAGCTTGATGTGCTTGCCGCGGCGGTGCTGGGCCTGGCGGCCTTCTTCCTCTGGAACCATCCCGATATCGTGGAAACCGCCCAGCATACCCGCATTTTGCTGGACGATGTGTTCAGCGGGCGGTTTTTCTCCTTTTACCAGGACACCATGGACGCCAAGGCCACTTTGGGCTATGCAAATGCCGCCCACTACCACATTCTGTTCTATATCCTCTGCGGCATCTGGGATCTGCCTCTCTACCTGCTGGGCAAGGTGATCCCGGTGGGAGATCTGGCCTTCACCCTCTGGACCAAAGCCCTGGGAGCGACGGCCTTTGTGGCCTGCGGCTTTGTGCTGCGCCGGCTGGCGGAAAAAATGAACGCCGGCCGGGAACAGGCCGTCTGGACTCCCTGGTTTTTCTGGCTCTGCCCCGTGGGCTTTTTCTCGGCCCTCTGTATGGGCCAGTACGACAGCCTGTGTCTGCTGTTCTTGCTGCTGGGGCTTTTGTTTTATCTCGATAACCGGATGCTGCCCTTTGTGCTCACCATGGGGGCGGCGCTGGTGTTCAAGATGTTTGCCATTTTCATCTTCATCCCCCTTTTGGTGCTGCGGGAAAAGCGGATTCTGCGCATTGTGGGCTGGCTGGCGCTGGGTATGTGGCTCTATCTGCCCGGCAGCCTGCTGTTTGCGGGCCGCAACGGCGATGCAGGCTTTTTCAACAGCCTTATCGCCCAGCGGCTGTTTGACATTCCTCTGTCGGCAGTGGGAAACCCCTCTTTACTGCTGACAGCCCTGGCGGGCCTCTATCTGGTCTGCTGGCTCTGGAAGCCGGGCAGCGAGGAATCCCTGCGCCAGAAGGCCCTGTATGTCTGCCTGGCGGTGTTCAGTCTGCTGTTTTTGCTGGTCCAGTGGCATCCCCAGTGGATCATCCTGCTGTCGCCCTTTTTGCTGCTCACCACCTGGCAGACAAAAAAACAGATGCCTTGGCTGCTGCTTTCGGGCATCTGCTTTGTGGGATATTTTATTCTCACGGCCTATTTCTTCCCCGGCCAGATCGAGGGCAACATGCTGGACCTCGGCGTTCTGGGCCAGTTCACCGGGCTGTTGGTGTCGGGCAGCGAACAGCCGCGCACCAACACCATCTATTTTAACCTGGTGCCCTATCTCGCCCAGCTGGCTCCGGTGGCCTTTGCGGCTCCGCTGCTGGCGGGGCTGGTGGGCAAGCTGCCTGTGAAGGGCCTTTGTCTGGCCGACCGGCTGGACCGCCGCCCCGCTCCGGCCCAGCCCCTGTGGCTGTGGGTCTATGGCCTGTTTGCCGCCTGCTGGGGCTGTATCTGGCTGGTGCCCAGTCTGTTCGGCTGGTGCAAGACTTTGGGGATTCTGTAAAAGTTATTCCGGCTGCAACACCACGATCTCCGGCGCTGCCCCCAGCCGCAGAGGCGGGCCGGAGGTGCCGATGCCCCGGCTGACAAAAAGCTGGGCCTTGTCCTCGCCCTGGGGGAAATAGCTGCCGTAGGGGTACATTTTTCCTCCCGGAGGCAGGATGATCCGGTCCAGCAAAGGCAGATGCACCTGGCTGTCGTGGCTGTGGCCCGACAGCATCAAATCGCATTTGCCCAGAGCCAGATACCGCGCTTTGTCCGGCATATGGCACAGACAGATGCGGTAGCCCTCGGCGGGCAGCTGGGCCAGAGTGCGGCCGGAGGAATAGGGGGAAAGGCCGCAGATGCTGATCCCGCCCTCCAGCTGCACCGTTTCGTTCCACAATACCGAAAAACCGCCCCGGGCCAGCAGATCGTAAAAATAGGGCTGGGAGCCGTAGCGCACATCGTGGTTGCCCAGCACGGCAAATTTGCCCAGAGGCGCCTGGATGCGCCGCAGCTGATCGGCGATCCATTCAAAATCCAGCACCCGGATGTCCCGGGGCAGTTTGGCGAAGAAATCTCCGCCAAAGAGCACCAGTTCGGGCTGCTGGGCGTTGATGGCGTCCACAATCACTTCCAGGTGGGCGGGAGCATAGCGCTTGCCCACATGGACGTCGGAGAAAAAGACGGTTTTTACCGGCACCGCTTTTTTCAGCCGGGGCCGGGTGATTACCAGCCGTTCCGGCTCCACCCGGGCGGCGTAATATAAAAGGCCCGCGCCGGCGGCTGCCGCGGCACCGGTGGTCAGGGCCAACACTTTCTGCAGCTGCATGAAAACCTGCCTCCTTGCATTTTGTATTGGTATTCAGTATACCATATTCTGCCCCCGATAGGATAGAGAAAAAACAGGCCGGCATCATGGCCGAAAAAGGAAGGGATGCCTTGTGGAATATCGCTGTGTGCTCATCTCCCCCTGCGGGCAACTGGAACTGGCCGAAGAAAACGGCGCCATCACCCGGCTGGCCTTTGTGGAAGATTTGCCCCTGACCCCGCCCTGTACCCCGCTGCTGGAACAGGCCGCGGCCCAGCTGGAGGAATATTTTGCCGGCCAAAGGCGGGAATTTTCTCTCCCCTTGGCCCCGGCGGGCACCCCTTTTCAGCAAAAAGTGTGGAGGGCCCTCTGCGAGATCCCCTATGGGCAGCTGTGCAGTTACGGCCAGCTGGCGGCCAAAGTGGGGAATCCCAAAGCCAGCCGGGCGGTGGGGATGGCCAACCACCGCAACCCCATTGCCATCATCCAGCCCTGCCACCGGGTGGTGGGAGCCGACGGCAGCCTTACCGGCTACGGCGGCGGACTGGACAAAAAGGAGCTGCTTCTGCGGCTGGAAGGCTGCTGGCCGCCCCGCAAACCATAAAGAAAAGGCGTCCGCCGGAGAGTTTTGCTCCGGACGGACGCCTTTTTTGTTTATTCCAGATATGCCTTATAGGCCAGGTCGGCGGGCTGCCAGTTTTCCAGCACCGGCACCATGGCCGCGGCTTCGGCTTTGGCCACGGCCAGATCCTGTTCCTGCCAGTTGCCGCATTCGGCCTCGGAAGCCCCGGGGATCGGTCCCTCGTAGCCGGCGATGAAAGCCATGCTCTCCCGCGCCAGCTGGATGGCGTCGGCCTCGGGCAGATCCCGCACCAGCAGATAAAAGCCGGTGCGGCAGCCCATGGGCCCCACATAGATCACCTTGTTGCCAAACCGGCTGGACCGGGCAAAGGTGGCGAACAGGTGCTCGATGGTGTGCAGGGCGGGCACAGCCAGGTAATCCCCCTGGTTGGGCTTTTTCATACGGATATCGTAGGTCACCACGTCGCCGTCTACCCGGGAGGTGTACATCCCCCGGTCGAGGCAGCGGTGATCCACGCAGAAGCTGGCAATGCGCTGCATACAAAACCCTCCTTTTTCAAAAAGCGGCTCACAGCTGGGGCATGGCCTGTACAATGCCCCGCTCGCAGTCCACCGAAACAAACATGCCGTCCTTCAGGTTGCGGCAGGCGCCCACGGCGCCCACGATGGCGGGCTTGTCCAGAGCCAGGCAGACGCTGGCGGCGTGACTGCTGACTCCGCCCTCCTCGGTGATCACCGCAGCGGCCGAACGGATGAATTCCATGATGCTGTTGGTGGTGTAGGGCAGCACCAGCACGTCACCGGGATGGAACTTGCTGCGCACCTCCTCGGGGGAGTGGCAGACACACAGAGGGCCCTTGGCCGAGTGGTTGCCCACGCCCACACCGGTGAGCAGAGCGTCCCCCACCATGTGGATCTTGATCATGTTGGTGGTGCCGGACACACCCACCGGCACGCCGGCGGTGACCACAGCCAGATCACCCTTGGCCAGCAGACCGGCCTTTTCGGCAGCCTGCACCGCAAACTCCACCAGTTCGTCGGTGTTGCGGGCGTAGGGCATCAGCAGGGGAGTGATGCCCCAGGACAGGGACAGGTGACGCTGCACCGACTCCTGGAGCACACAGGCGATGATGGGGGTCTCGGAACGGTATTTGCACATCAGACGGGCGGTTTCGCCGCTCTTGGATACGGTGATGATGGCGTCGGCCTTGGTGTCACGGGCTATGGTGCAGGCGGCGTGGGCGGTGGCGGCGGC
This sequence comes from Candidatus Anaerofilum excrementigallinarum, assembly GCA_019115305.1. Lineage (GTDB taxonomy): Bacteria > Bacillota > Clostridia > Oscillospirales > Ruminococcaceae > Anaerofilum > Anaerofilum excrementigallinarum. The sequence continues at coordinate 4,569 of DXDW01000044.1, read as the reverse complement.
CACAGTCAGATGGCTCTCCTTCACCGACATGCCGAACCGCTCCACATACCGGGGATCGGCCTCGGTGCGCTCGGCGATGGCAGCCATGGTGCGCACTGCCTCCACCGGCCATTTGCCGGCGGCAGTCTCGCCGCTGAGCATGATGGCGCTGGTGCCGTCGTAGATGGCGTTGGCCACGTCGCTGATCTCGGCCCGGGTGGGACGGGGATTCTCCATCATGCTTTCCAGCATCTGGGTGGCGGTGATCACCGGCTTGCCGGCGGTGAAGCAGTGCCAGATCAGGTCCTTCTGCACGATAGGCAGCTGGGTGAAGTCCACCTCCACGCCCATGTCGCCCCGGGCGATCATGATGCCGTCGGACACAGCCAGGATCTCGTCGATGTTCTCGATGCCCTGGCGGTTTTCGATCTTGGCGATGATGCGGATGCTCTGGCAGCCCACGCTGTCCAGCACCTGGCGGATGTCCAGAATATCCCGGGCGCTGCGGGTGAAGCTGGCGGCGATGAAGTCAAAGCCGGCCTCCACGCCGAACAGAATGTCCTCCCGGTCCTTCTGGCTCATATAGGGCATGGACAGGGAAACGTCGGGCACGTTGACGCCCTTGTTGTTGGAGATAACGCCGTCGTTCATCACCCGGCAGACGATATCGGTTTCGGAAACCGATTCCACCTCCATGCTGATCAGACCGTCGGCCAGCAGAATGGTGGCGCCGGCGCTCACATCCTGGGGCAGGTCCTTGTAGGTGATGGAGACGATCTCGTTGGTGCCGGGCACCTCCCGGGTGGTGAGGGTGAAGGTCTGGCCGGCCACCAGCTTCTCCTTGCCGTTTTCAAACTGACGCAGCCGGATCTCGGGGCCCTTGGTGTCCAGCAGAGCAGCCACCGGCAGATCCATTTCCTGGCGCAGGGCCTTCAGATGGTCCAGCCGGGCCTGATGGTCGGCATGGGTGCCGTGAGAGAAATTGAACCGGGCCACATTCATGCCGGCCTCCAGCATCTGCCGCAGAACGGCAGGGTCGTCGGTGGAGGGGCCCAGGGTGCAGATGATCTTGGTTTTGCGCATGTTTTTTTGCATCTATGAAACACTCCTTTTTGAAATTTAAATGGTGAAAGAACAGGGCGGGAACAGCATTCATGCTCCCTAAATTAACCCATTTTATCATAACACATCCCGCAGTCTGCCACAAGCGCAAAGCCGCAGTTTTCTTCAAAAGTGCATATCCCGCGGCCGGAAAGGAAAACCACTCCCGGCAGAAAAGGGCAGACCCCGCCCAAAAACAAAACCAGGCGGTTTCAAAACCGCTGCTTTAGGGCCCTTTGCAGCGTGGGGACTGCTGAATGTCCGGCAGATCGCTTGTCGTGTCTCTCTCTTTTTTCGATATCCGCCGGACCCGATGAAAAAGAGGAAGAAGGATACCACTCCAGGGTCGCTTTATGGTATAATGCCCATATGAACCGCCGGAGAAGAAGCCGCTTCTGCATCTCTGCGGACCGGCCGAAAAAAGGCGTCGTATTATACCATTTTGCCATGGCTTCGTGGTATAATATAGTATATACAATATAAAAATGTCCGGGCAAAGCCCCGGTTATTTTCCACAACATCCCAAAACACCGCAGTACCGCGCAGCGGTTTTGCGGCTTCGGAAGGAGACTGCTATGAAAAAACGTGTATTTCTCATTGTGCTGGACAGCTTCGGTGTGGGCAACGCCCCCGACGCCGCCGATTTCGGCGATGCCGGCTCCAACACCCTGGCATCCATTGCCTCCCATCCCAACTTTTCCACTCCCAACCTGACCCGGCTGGGAATGTTCAATATCCAGGGCACCCCCGAAGGCCGGGACGTGGACAAGCCCGAGGCCGCCTTTGGCCGCCTGCAGGAGAGCAGCAAGGGCAAGGATACCACCATCGGCCATTGGGAGATCGCCGGTTTGGTCAGCCCCAAGCCGCTGCCCACCTATCCCAATGGCTTCCCCGACGAGGTGATCCGGGAGTTTGAAAAGCGCACCGGCCGGGGCGTGCTCTGCAACCTGCCCTATTCCGGCACCGATGTGATCCGGGATTACGGGGAAGAGCATCTGCGCACCGGCAAGCTGATCGTCTACACCAGCGCCGACAGCGTATTCCAGATCGCCGCCAACGAGGCCATTGTGCCGGTGGAGGAGCTCTACCGCTACTGCGAGATTGCCCGGGAAATGCTCACCGGCGAGCACGCCGTGGGCCGTGTCATCGCCCGCCCCTTTGAGGGCACCAGCGCCGACAATTTCCGCCGCACCCCCCGCCGCCATGACTATTCCATCTCTCCCTCCCGGGACACCATGCTGGATGTGCTGCAGAAGGCCGGGCTGGACACCATCGGCGTGGGCAAGATCTACGATATCTTTGCCGGCAAGGGCGTTTCCGAAAGCCGCCGCACCGTGTCCAACCACAATGGCATGGAGGTGACTCTGGAGTTGGCCAAAGAGGATTTCCATGGTCTGGCCTTTGTGAATCTGGTGGATTTCGACATGGTGTACGGCCACCGCAACGATGTGGCCGGCTATGCCGCCGCCGCCACCGAGTTTGACGGCCAGCTGGCCCAGCTGCTGGAACTGCTGGGACCGGATGACCTTCTGCTGATCACCGCCGACCACGGCTGCGACCCCGCCACCCCCTCCACCGATCACTCCCGGGAGATGGTGCCCCTGCTGGTCTGGGGCCAGGGGGTACAGCCGGAGGATCTGGGCACCGTGCAGGGCTTCGGCTGCATCGCCGTCACCGTCTGCCGGGCGCTGGGCGTGGACCCCGCCGGCCTGGACGGCGAGGATCTCTGGCCCCGTATCACCCAGGGCTGACCGCCGGTTTTGCAGAGCAAAAAAAGAAAATAAAAAATTTTTCTGCGGCATGAAAGAATTCGCCCCCGTGTTTCGTATATAGAGTAACGAGGCTTACAAATACCGCCGCTTGGCGGAAACGGGCCGGGAGAGTTTTACAGAGCAGACGCCCCCAGAAAGGGCGCTGCAAGAAAAGGGGGCAATGTTGATGTTGCAGGTGATTTTGGTAGCGATCGCGGTTTTGGTGGCGCTGAGTTATATCTTCGCCAGCGTAGCGGGAGAAGCCGGCCAGGCCGGGCAGGATGAGCCTGCGGCTAAGCAGGACTCCGGCTCGATCTCGGGCCACGACGCCACAGCGGCATAAAAGCCGGAAAAATTTCGACGACAGAACCAACACGCGCTGCCGCCCCGAACCACTTGATTGCGGGCAGGGCGACGGCGCGTGTTGACGTATGTGGAAAAAACGGGGAGGAGTCAAAACGCGCAGGTCGATCAAAACGGGGCTGTTCTGCCTGTTGGGCGGGCTGGGCATCCTGCAGAGCCTGCCGCTGCTGTTCGGCATCCGGCCGGGCAACATAGGCAATATCATGGTCTACGGGCTCACAGCTTCCGCCTGGATCTACGGCCTTCGCCACCGCGCCATTGACGCCTTCTGCAGCCGGGGCATCGGCCGGTGGCTGCGGCGGATCGTTGTTGCCGGGCTGGCGGTCTGGTTTTCCATCACGGCCTTTGTGGCGGTGTATGGAGGCCGGTCCACCGCTCAGGGGGACGAGGCGGCCATTGTGGTGTTGGGCGCCGGGCTGCGCGGCAGCCGGCCCGGAACCATGCTTACTCTGCGGCTGCAGGCCGCCCTGGACCAGTGGCGGCAGAACCCCGAAGCACTTCTTGTGGTAAGCGGCGGGCAGGGACCCGATGAAGCGGTGCCCGAAGCCTGGGCCATGGCCCAGTGGCTGCGGGAGCAGGGTGTGCCGGAGGACAAGATCCTGCAGGAAGACCGCTCCACCAGCACCTGGGAGAATTTTGTCTTTTCCCGTCAGCTGCTGCTGGAAAACGGGATGGACGAAAACCAGCCCATCGCCTACGCCACCAGCGATTTTCACTGCTGGCGGGCCGGGTGGACCGCCCGGCAGGCGGGCTTTGCCCAGGCACGGCGAATCCCGGCTCCCACCCCCATCAGCCAGCGGCTGCCCAGCTGGCTGCGGGAAGCGGCCGGCGTGGGCTATTATCTGTTGTTTCAAAGGTGAGTATCCTTTGCAATAAAAAAGAGCGAAAACAAGTGAGGTGACCGGATTGAACCCCATTATCCGTGTGGAGCATCTGCGCAAGGTGTACCGGGTGGGCAAAGAGAGGGTCGTGGCTCTGAATGATGTGAATCTGGCAATCATGCCGGGAGAGATCTGCTGTATCGTAGGCGCTTCCGGCAGCGGCAAATCCACTTTGCTCAACCAGCTGGCGGGGCTGGAAAAGCCCACCCGCGGCAAGGTGTATATCGGCCAGCATGAGATCAGCGCCATGACCGAAAACCAGCTTGCCAAATTCCGCCAGGCGCATCTGGGCTTCATATTCCAGAGCTACAACCTGCTGCCAAACCTGACGGCGGCGGAAAACGTGGCTTTGCCCCTGATGTTCAAAGGCATGAGCCGCAAGCAGCGGCATCAGCTGGCGGTGCAGCAGCTCAAGCGCATGGGCCTGGCCAAGCGGGCGGGACACAAACCCACCGAGATGAGCGGCGGCCAGCAGCAGCGCGTGGGCATTGCCC